>CAYNDK010000070.1:0-13011 GCA_964395965.1 uncultured Flavobacterium sp. | reverse complement strand
CCTGCCCTCCTTTGGAGGGGTACAAAACCTCTCACTACGAGAGGTTTTTTTTATTTCTTTTTTGGGCGCCCCCGGTCTGGCCTGAAGGCTGCCCCCGGGTCGGGTTATCCGTTACAAGCTGCTTCCTCCTGCGTCGTCAGCAGGCTTTCCACTGCTACCCCTCGCGCGTTCCCGCACCTATCTTGTATTGTTTGCTCTTCGTTATTATTCCAACCTTGTTTTCAAAATGTAGAGACTTCTATTTTTAAAAAAAAACCGCTCTCAGCAGAACGGTTCAAGTATTATTGATAGACGCGTATGTAATCAATGATGAATTGTTGAGGAAAAATGGTATCATCAACTTCGGGTCCGCCAAAGTTGCCCCCTACGGCCATATTTACCAATATGAAAAACTTTTGATCATACGGCCAAACTTCTGCTGTCCGCTCTTTGGGAGCAAACACATAAACGGATTGATTGTCCACAAAAAACTCAATCTTCGTTGCATCCCATTCCACTGCATAGGTGTGAAATCCCTCTTCAATAGTAGGAAATTCAGTAACCTTACTGCTCGCATGATCTCCATGAGCAGCTGTAGTATGCAACGTAGTATATACTTGATGCGGATTTTTACCCACATATTCTAAAATGTCAATTTCCCCACAAAGCGGCCAACCTACTCGTCCAATGTTGGCACCCAACATCCAAAAGGCCGGCCAAATGCCTTGCCCAACAGGTAATTTTGCTCGGGCTTCAATGCGACCGTACATGAATTCTTTTTTTCCTGCCGTTGTGATTCGCGTTGATGTATATTTATTTCCTTCTTTACGGGCTTCTATCGTTAAATAGCCATCTTTAACAAAATGGTTGGTTTGGGTGTAAATTTCCCGTTCATTATTTCCCCAACCACATACATTAGGACAACCATCACCCAACTCAAAGTTCCAAATCGAAGTGTTGAGTTGGTTACCATCAAAGTTTTCCTCCCACACCAATTTTCTTCCACTTTGTTGACTCCAACCGATTTGAGCAAGGAGTAAGAGTGTGCCAATTATTCTTTTCATAGTTCCTATTTTACCAATTCAAAGGTGTTTTTTAATCGAATATCTTCTGACGAACTTCCAAGCATCACCTCAAAAGTTCCTGGCTCTGATACCCATTGTAATTGATCATTGTAAAAGGAAAGGAGTTCGTTGTCAATTGTAAAAGTAATTACTTTTTGTTCTCCAGGATTTAATTTTACTTTTTGAAAACCTTTCAATTCTTTAACAGGTCGTACAACCGAGGCAAAAGGATCTTTCAAATACAACTGTACCACTTCTTCACCAGTAAATTTCCCCGTATTCGTTAGGGTAAAACTTACACTAATCGTTCCTTTTGCATCGAGCGTTGGAGCTGATAATTTAAGGTCACTGTAGTTGAATGTCGTATAACTTAAACCAAATCCAAAAGGGAATTTGGCAGAGTTGGGCATATCAATATAGGTTGATTTATAGATTTTATCGTTGTCATCTTTGGAAGGACGACCCGTACTAAAATGGTTGTAGTACAATGGAATCTGACCTTCATCTCTTGGGAATGTCATCGGTAATTTCCCCGACGGATTGTAATCGCCAAACAATACATCAGCAATCGCATTACCCGCTTCTGAACCCAACCACCACGTATACACAATCGTAGGCATGTTGTCGGCAATCCAATTGAAAATTAAAGGTCGACCAGCATTAATTAAAACTACAATCGGTTTACCCGTTTTTTGTAATTCTTGAATAAATTCTTCTTGAATCCCAGGTAAATGAATGTTGCTGCGACTCTTAGCTTCACCACTCATGTCATGACGTTCGCCAATACTTACAATTACTACATCCGATTGTTTGGCAATAGCGATGGCTTCTTCAAAACCAGAACGGTTGTCTCCTTCAATATCACAACCTTTTGCATATAACAATTTGGTGTTTTTACCTACTTTTCGCTCCAAACCTTCCCATTGTGAAACGATATATGTTGAATCTACATCTTTCAAATCAATCGCCCAAAATCCATGATTGTTGCGTTTGGGTTTGACCATCGGACCGATAAAAGCAATGGTTTTGGTTTCTTTCGATAAGGGTAAAACGTTTTGTTCATTTTTCAATAATACAATACTTTTTGCAGCGATTTCTCGTGCTACTTTCGCATGTTCAGGATTATTCAATGCTTTTTCTTGACGCTTGGCATCACTATATCTAAAAGGATTATCAAACAATCCCAATTCAAATTTTTTACGGAGAATACGACGCACCGCTTCATCTACAATGGACATTGGTACTTTTCCTTCTTTCACGAGTTCGGCCAAATGATACCGGTAGGCATTACTTTCCATATCCATATCATTGCCTGCTAAAATGGCTCTTTCAGCAGCTTCTTTATTGTCTTTGGCATAACCGTGAGCGACCATTTCTCCAATGGAACCCCAATCGGAAACAATGAATCCATCGTACTTCCATTTGCCTTTTAAAATATCCCGTTGAATATAGGCATTGGCAGTGGCCGGAATTCCATTCAAATCGTTGAAGGAATTCATAAAAGTGGCAACTCCTGCATCAACGGTTGCTTTGAAAGGTGGCAAATAAGTTTCCCATAACATGCGATTACTCATGTCGACCGAGTTGTAATCCCGTCCGCCCACAGCTGCTCCATAGGCTACAAAATGTTTGGCACAAGCCATAACCGAATTAAGATCGCCTAACTTATTTCCTTGAAAACCTTTCACTCGGGCATAGGCAATTTTAGAACCCAAAAAAGTATCTTCTCCTGCGCCTTCCATTACGCGGCCCCAACGGGGATCACGAGCAATATCCACCATAGGAGCAAACGTCCAATGCACCCCACTTGCCGCTGCTTCTGTAGCTGCTATACGGGCGGATTGCTCAATTAAGGGCAAATCCCAACTCGCCGCTTCAGCTAACGGTAGGGGGAAAGTAATTTTATAACCATGAATCACATCTAGACCAAAAAGAAGCGGAATCTTCAAGCGCGACTGCATCGCCAATTCTTGGTATTTACGCGTACGGTCAGCACCCATTACATTGAGCATGGAGCCCAATTTCCCTTCTTTAATTTCTTTTTCTTTATTTGGATTAATGACCAGTGGTCCCGTTGGATTTGCATCATTGGTATACTGATTTAACTGACCGATTTTTTCTTCTAAAGTCATTTTTAAAAGTAAATCGTCAATTTTTTGTTCCGTAGTTTTTTGACCGATCACAAGATTGGTCAAAAGAAGTCCTAGGGTAAGGATGCTTTTATTCATAGTTGTATTATTTGCTAGGTTTAAAATGCATTGCATTCAATAGCAACGCACCTTTATCTATATGTAAACGTATTTTTTGAGTTCCTTTTTTCAAGGGAATTGAAACAGTAAATGGAGTCCAATGACTTGGATTATCCGTTTTACTTAATGATAATGTTGGTGTCAAACGGTTGCCTTTTTCGTCTGTAAAATAGACTTGGGACTCTGTTTCTTGAGCAGTATATTCGATCGTTAAATTATAAGTATTCGTAGATTTAACATTTACAGTATATTGCAACCATTCACCCGCTTCAGTATGTGATACCGCATAATCGATCGAATTATTTTTTGAAATTGCACTAATATCTACTCCGTCGTTACGGTAACTGTCTCCTGAATTCCAATCGTTCCGTTGGTTGTCTGAAACCCAGTAGTTGCCAGAAATGCTATCAAAATAAGCAGCGTTAATTGGACCAAGATCATAATCTTCTACTTGGATAGTTCCCGGGATTGTGTGTTTTTTATAAGGTAATGTCGATGAAGATTGTACTTGTCTAAACATGGCATCAAGGACATCATAACGAATAGTTACTTGGTCTAATTGATAATCGAATACGAGTTTGTCCAACGCCTTTTGTGCTTCATCTGAACTTGGTTTTGGGCCTTTACCTTTCCAATAATTCAACAGTTTTTCATAGCCAGGGTTGCCTGATACAGAGGCAATACCCGCAATATTTTCAATTTTCTTCATGGGCCAAAATGCCCAACCGATGTTATGGGTTTCCATAAGTTGAATGGCATCTCGAAACCAAACATTGGAATTTTCACCGCTTTCCCCCAACCATATAGGAACATTGTATTGCGTGCGGTAGTCCAACATTTTTTGGATACTTTGAACGGTGTTGTGGTTCCAGTATTTATGAAAACTCAAAGCCATATTTTCATCCCATAAAGGAAATATTCCGTCGTAATTATTTCCCCAACAATTTCCTTCAATTATGATTAAATGGTTTTTGTCAACACTTCGTATCGCTTCGGTTGTACGTTTCATTAATTCGCGAAGTGGTCCATTTTGGGTTTCATCACAGCCATTTTTATTCGTTCCCGTAAAGTTCCAATTCGGTTCGTTGATGATGTCATAGCCGCCAATCCAAGGTTCATTTCGATAACGTTCGGCTATTTTTTTCCACAGCGCAATCATTTTATCTTGATTAGCTTGGGCTTGCCATAATGCTGGTTTGGATGTATCATAATCAGAAATGTTGGCATCATTTCCTTGACCTCCTGGTGCGCCGTGTAAATCAAGTATGAGATAGATTTTATTCTCGGCACACCAACGAAGGAGATTATCAGTGCGTTGAAAACCTTCCTCTAGCCACGTTTGTTGTCCTAGAGCAGCTTCTTTTTCAATGGGAAGCGTAAAAAGATTGTAATGCATGGGAAGGCGTATGGAATTAAAACCCCAATGTGCGAGTGAATCGATATCGCGTTTTGTAATGCCGTTATCCCGATATTTTTGGTACCATTTTTCTGTTGCTTCTTCTCCAATGACTTCTGATATTTTTTGGCGAATTGCAAATTGTGGGCCTGCAAAGTCGGCTGTTTTGAGCATATAACCCTCTTGAAGCATCCAACCACCTAATCCAAGGCCACGTAAAACGATGTTCTGTCCCTTTCCATCTACGATTCGTTGCCCATCACGATGTAAATAGCCTTGGGCAACAACTGATGAGAAGCTGAGGAAGCAAACAAATTTTAGTAGCAGTGTAAAGAAGTTTTTCATTAGATAAAGGTTGTTTTTTGACATAATCCAGCACAAGACTAGCGAGAGCTCTCCTCAAGTTCGATGTCTGTGCTGTTATTAAGAATAATAGAGGGTGTTCTAATAGGTTATATTAAAACGCCTTTTTAATAGATTAAGGTTTGAATTGCATGGGGTGGTATAGTAATGGAAGCGGCTGTAGTTCCAATACATAATTGATAGTCTACGGTCTGATTACTGCGATTTAATACCACGGTCACCAATTTTCCATCTGGATTTTGGAATGATGTCGTTATTAAATTACTGCGACTTGCCACACTGCTTACTCTTTTCGCATTTAATTCGATGAATTTTGAAAAATGACCAATAATGTAATACGCTGGGGTATAGATCAATTGATTGGATGCTAAATCAGCATGCACGGGTGCAAAGCAAAAATTCTTCACATGATTGGGTCCGCCAAATTGATCCAATAAAATATTCCAGTCCGTCCATGCAACGGTGCCATTATTAAAATCATTAATCATGGATTCCCCATAGATTTCCCCATTGCGCCACAATTGGAATTTTGAAGCATCAAATTTTTCTTTACAACCTTCAGTAAATATTAAATTTTTATTGGGATACAATTCATGCACAGCCTTTACATTTTCAAACATCGGTTGTCCACCGCTCCAAGTTTCATACCAATGAAAACCTATACCCCAAACATATTTTGCAGCTTCTGGATCATCAAGAATTGTAGTAGCTCGTTGAACCATTAAGTCTCTGTTGTGATCCCATGCAATAATTTTTTTTGAACCTAAACCTGCTTTAGAAAGTGTAGGGCCAAGATAATTTTTTAAAAAGTCACGCTCTTCTTCAGCTGAATAAATACATGATTCCCAAATTTGTTTGGCCATTGGTTCGTTTTGAATTGATAAACCCCATACTGGCAGCCCTTCTTTCTCTAAAGCAGTAATGTATTTAACATAATAATTTGCCCACGATTGTTGGAATTCTGGAAGTAGTTTTCCTCCATGCAACATGTCTTTATTACTTTTCATAAAAGCGGGCGGCGACCAAGGACTGATGTAAAAAGTTGCTTTTTTACCAATTAATCCCATTGCTTCTTTGATTAGCGGAAGTTTGTATTTTTTATCATGGGAAATATCAAATGTTTTTAAAGCAGCATCTCCCTCTTGAATGTAGGTATACGTGTCGGAACTGAAATCACAACTGTTCATATTCGTTCGCACAATTGTATATCCAATACCATTGGTTTTAGAAAAATACGCATTTAAAAATTCAGCTTGTTTCTCATTAGAGAGTTTAGCAAATACTTCAGCGCTTGCATCGGTTATGGCTCCACCAATTCCTTTGAATGTTTGAAATTGATGTTGAGGATGCACGAAAACACAAGTTTGAGTCTCTACAGGTTGACGTAATTCACTGAAAGAGGCAGTTCCAGTGGTTGTAAGTTTTAATTGCGTACTATCAGCTGTAGTGACTATAGTAATGGTTCGTCCTTTTGTAGAAAAAGGAGCGGGTGTTTTTGTTTTTTTATTTTGCGCAGTTACCAAACTAAATGTAACTACGAAGAAGGGAATTAGAATTTTTTTCATGGGAACATGATTTAGAAAACATAGGTTGTTACGTCGCCTGGAGAAAGACTAGCAGTAACCCATTTTCCATTGTATTTAATATTAAAAACTTGTGGTGTTGTACCATCATTTACTGCAATAACAACTATTTTGTTATCAGGTGTTTTGAAGGCTACATTATATACATTTCCAACTTGATTGGACCCAATGCGAACAGAGCCTGATGGAACAAATTTTGAAGCATGAGCAATAATATAATACGCTACATTTCGTGTAATATTTTCAGCGCCTGCAAGGGTTAATGCTCCTTTGCATTGGTTACAGCCACCTGGTGTATGAGGGTTGAAATTGGGGTCATTTGCCAAATTCCATTCAAGAGCAACTTTACTCCAATTGCGCATAGAACCTACAATTACGTTGCGGATATGCCATTTTAAATCGCCATCAAATGAACCTGTAGATCCTGTCCATTGTTCTGTGAAATAGACATTTTTTGTTGGATAAGCATTGTGAACGGTGCTTAATGCACTAATATCTCCTGCATACAAATGGAAAGCTGATCCATCAACATAAGGGAAAGCTCCTGCATCGCCGAGAACTTCTAAAGGATATTCTGGTTTGTCACAATTGTGGTCATAACAAATGATTTTTGTTGTAATTCCTGCGGTTTGAAAAGCTGGTCCTAAATGATTTTTAATGAATGTTGCTTGTTGTGCAGCAGTCATGTACAAGCTCGGATTGTTTCCAGGATGTAAGGGTTCGTTTTGAATTGTAATGGCATCAATCGGAATATTATTCTGCTGCATTTGTTGGATGTACTTCACAAAATATTGCGCATATACGCCATAATATTGTGGAAGCAGACTACCACCAACCGAATTGCCATTGTCTTTCATCCAAGTTGGTGGAGACCATGGCGAACCTAATATTTTGATAGAAGGATTAATTGTGCGAATGGTTTGTAATAGTTGAATTAAAGCCGCGTCTGGAGTTAAACTAAATTGAGTAAGATTGACATCGGTTTGTCCAGCAGGAAGGTCATTGTATGTAAATACAGAACTGCTCAAGTCGGAAGCGCCAATACTAATTCGTAGGTAACTAATTCCGATTGCATCTGAACCTGTGCCAAATAATTCTTGTAAAAGAGCTTGCTTTTTGGCGGGATTAAGTTGGTTGATTAATTCTACACTACCGCCAGTTAATGTATATCCAAATCCATCTACCGTTTGATAGGTTTGATTTGGATTAATTTCAAGGGTAGGGTGTGTATTGTATTCTGTACCAAAGGTATAAATCCAATTTTGTTTACTAAGTTTAATACTACCATCAGCTTTAGTTAACCAAACATCCACTTCGTTTACGCCGGGGTTGGTTGGATTTCCACTATCACTTCCGCTATTGGATTGTGAACAGGCACACGAAAGTAAAGTAGTACAAATAAATAAGGTTAAAAAAAGGGTATTTCGAATCATTGGGATTAAAAGTATAGGGTTGCGATAACAGGAAAATGATCGGAAGGATAAAAACCGTTACGAGAAGTTTCCAAAATCGCAAATTGTTTCACGATGCTTGTTTGTGGAGCGACAAAGATGTAATCGATGCGCTCTGTTGCTTTTTTGTTACTAGAAAACCCGTTGAATGTAGCAGAAGGACCGGATTTGATTGCTTCTGAACAGTCAAACGTGTCTTTGAAATGAGTTTTTAAATTCTTAATTCTGGAATGATCGGGAGTGGTATTAAAATCCCCCATCAATACTACTGGAAGATGGGCTGCGTTTAATTCACTGATTTTAGATAGAAT
The DNA here is from genome assembly GCA_964395965.1 of uncultured Flavobacterium sp. GTDB lineage: Bacteria > Bacteroidota > Bacteroidia > Flavobacteriales > Flavobacteriaceae > Flavobacterium. Next base: position 4,615 of record CAYNDK010000070.1, on the reverse strand, counting down.
AAGTTGGATGCCTTGTGTGCGTGCAACTTCCCCTACATGATCTAAATGGGTGTTAAAAACCCAAAAACTTTTATGCGATTGTTTGTCGGTCAATTTTACAAATGAACATACTCGATTGCAAGCAGCATCCCAACCTTTAGAGACTTTATCAGGAGTTTCAGAAAGCCAAAAAGTTCCTTCTTGAACTAACTCGTATTTTGTGAGGTTAAAGAAAATACAGCTTGCTTCACCTGTTCCATTTTCTTCTCGCCCTATACCTGATTTTTGCATTTTTGGAAAGGCAGTGACTAAATCTGCAACTTGATTTGGTAATGCTTCTTGTATTCCTAAGATATCAGGGTGTTGTGCATTTACTTCTTCAATAAAGAAGTCTTTTCGATGGGACCAACTGTTTAGACCATCTGATGCCACATCAAGGCGAATGTTATAGGTCATAAAGCGAACCTCTTGTGTCCAACCTAAAAATGAAATTAGTAGTAAAAGTAGACTGTATTTTTTCATTTGAAATGTACTGTCACAGCCTCTGCATTGGGGTGCAGAAGCTATGCACAGTAAACTAACTTAAACAAAATATCACTGAAAAACTCGTATATAATCAACTTCAAATGATGATGAAGTGAAATTAGGATCAATTGCTCCGCCAAAGTTTCCACCCATTGCACAATTAACAATCAAGAAGAAATTATTGTTAAACGGTAAAGAAGCGGAATTAGCAAACGTATAATACAACTGGTTGTCAACATAAAAATTAATTGAAGTTGGCGACCATTCTGTTGCATAGACATGAAATTCTGTAGCGGCATTTTGGATTAAAATGTTTCCACCATCTGCATTACCACCAGAATGATTTGGATGGTGAAGTGTGCCATAAATACGATTAGGATTATTACCAACATGTTCCATGATGTCGATTTCGCCACAAGCGGGCCAACCTAATGTACCAATGCTATTACCTAACATCCATAATGCGGGCCAAGTACCGCCACCAGCAGGTAGTTTGGCTCTAATTTCTACACGTCCGTATTTAAAGCTGTATTTACCTTGCGTTTTTAATCGTGCAGAAGTAAAACTACTTCCTTGATAATTTTCACGTATGGTTTTGATCTTTAAATAGCCTCCTTCCACGATTACATTTTCGGGGCGAGCGGTATAAAATTGTGATTCATTATTTCCCCAACCACCAGCACCGGTATCATAGCCCCACTTATTTGAGTCAGGAGCTCCATCGGTATTAAATTCATCCGACCAAACCAAGGTGGGTGTAACGAGAACCGTTACATCTACGCTGGTAGATACAAAATTTAAACCATTATAAGCCGAGGCAATTATAGTGTAGGTGTTAGTACCTACAGTTGAAAAGGAATAATTAAATAAGCCGTTTGCAGCATTAAGTACTTGTCCATTGATGGCAATATTGTAATCATTTGCATTATCTGCAGTAACAGTAATAATCACATCTCCACTTCCGTCACCATTGGGTAAACTTGGTGTTGCTCCAACTTTAGTAACTTGAATTTGAATGTTGGAAGGTGTTGTGCTTCCTGAATTTCCGCCATCTCCATTGTCAGAACTACAAGAGAACAGCAGGAAAAAAGATAATAAGGCAATTATTGGTTTCATAGCTTTTTAAAAAAACCCGTGCCGAGTTGTTCAGCACGGGTAGATAATATTAATATGAGCGTAATGTAAAAGTCCACCAACCTTCAGTTGAACTCCAAGAACCGTAATGCATTGTTACAGTTAACAAGTCGTAATCTCCAGCTGGATCTGAAACATGTTGCATACTTTTTACGTCATAGGTTACAGAAGTAGCTGTAGCTCCATTCGGTGTTTCATTATCATTAATGGCTTTTTGGATTCCGAAGTGAGCCCCTAAGCCTAATAATTTAATTTGTCCAAGACCATAATGACCTCCAGTAGGTACAACAACATAGTTGAAATTCCCGCTTGCCCATGGTGCTTGTGCAGCAGTGTAATTTGAACTAGCCTGACAAGAGTTGTTTGGAGAGTTACCTAAATAACCATCAGAATAAAAGTCGCCTTTATCATCAAATACAAAATCTTGTGCAGCATTAAACGTGAATTTATATTCATCGTTAAACATACAGGGACGGTCAATTACTTCTTGAGCACCACTTGCCCACCAGCTACCATCACCACCAGCCCATTGGCTTACCCACAAAGCATTGGGTGCTGGATTTAATTTCCATGTTTTTGTTCCACAACCTGTAAGGAAACCAATCACAGTTCCATTACAAGCATTTGGATCATTTTGATTAATTGTAACCGATTTAGTAACTGTTGATACACCACCTTGACCAGCCAACATCAATTTGACTTGATAAGTTCCTGCAAATGTGAAATTCACATCAACTTTATTCCCTTTTAAATCGGCAGAAGTTAAATTCAAAGCAGGTACTTCCCAATAAGCGATTCCCGCAGAGGATGAGGTATTCTCTAATGAAACAGTATTAGGATTGGTTGCAGTTGGTGTAATTCTGAAGTCAGCAGAAGGTAATGCTCCTAGAGTAGGGTCGTCTTCTTTACTACATCCAGTCATTACAAGTCCGATTAAAGCTCCCGCAATCATCGACTTTCGCAGGGTAATTGAAATTATTTTTTTCATGAGTTATTCGGATTAATAATTTGGATTTTGAACAATTTGAGTGTTTTGTAATTCTTTGTAAGGAATTGGGAAGATTTCATGTTTCCCTGCTACAAATCCACGAGAACTTAACTTAGTTGCTGCTTCATTCCAACGAACAAGGTCGAAGAAACGGTGGCCTTCACCAGCTAATTCTTTACGTCTTTCAGTTTTAATAGCATCTAAGGATACTGGTACTGAAGGTAAACCTGCACGAATTCTCACAGCATCTAATAAAGCTTGAGCACGAGCGCCTGTACCACCTAATGCCTCAGCTTCTAATAAGTAAGTGTCAGCTAAACGGATGATGTAGGTGTTTTGTTTATAATTTAATACAGCATCACCTTGACCTGTTGTAACATCAGATTGACGAGGGATAAATTTATTTAAGAAGTATCCTGTGTCTTGATATCCAGCGATATAATCTATTTGACCCGCTTGTTTCATTGCTTTTAAATCTAAAATAGTAGCACCGAAACGAGGATCTGATTGCAATACATTGTACAAATCTTGTGAAATAACGTTGAAACTCCATCCTGAAGGTAGATCAGGAGCAGAAGCATTGTTGCGTACATATCCACGTGGACCACACATTACATTTACAGTATTTCCTTCATCACTGGCTGAACCCCAAATACCCCAGTACGAATTACCTAAACTAGAGTGGTTAGTTTCTAAAATAGATTCTGTATTGAATTTATTTGAAACAGCCCATAAATCATTAAAATTAGTTAATAATTTATACCCGTAAGAGCTTGTAGAACCTGGTGTTCCATTAACATCTGCAAGTTGAGCAGCGGCTAATGAAGCTTTGTTGTCATACAGATATACTTTACCTAAAATTGCTTTAGCAGCTCCTTTTGTTAAACGACCTAACTGATCGGATGGTACAGTTGTAGGTAAAACATCAATGGCATCTAATAAATCCTGCTCAATTTGTGCATAAACTGCAGATGGAGCAGCTTGTGTTTGAGAATAAATAGCACCAGCAGTTAATGGTTCCGTGATTAATGGAATGTTTTTAAACATTCGCACCAAATTGAAATAATAGATAGCACGTAATGCTTTAGCTTCCGCTGCAAAACGATCTTTAACAGCTGCATCCATTGAAGCTGCGGGTAATTTTGAAATCAAAATATTAGCTCTACTAATCCCTTGGTAATGATCATTCCAAAAACTTTCAGGCATTGTAGTTGGGCTAATAGTGAAGTTGGAAAAACTTTGAATTCCAACACCATCGGTAGCACCACCACCTCCAGCAACGTGGTCATCTGATCCAGCGTTCATCATGGTAATCATATTTTCAAAACCTCCTGAGTTTTTACGCAAAACATCATAGGTAGCTACTAATCCATTGAAACATTCTGCTTCATTGCGGTAGTAGTTTTCAGACAAGGACATACCAGCGTCAACTGGGTCCAGTTCTAGAAAATCTTTACTACAAGACACCAAACTAATGGCCATTATACTTGTAGCAAAACATACTTTAACTATTTTATTTTTCATATCAATTTAAATTAGAATTGAATATTAGCACCTAAGAATAAAGTTCTTGCTTGTGGATAGTATCCTTTGTCGATACCCATTACAGTTCCACCAATTTCAGGATCATATCCTTTGTATTTGGTAAATGTCAATAAGTTTTCAGCAGAAACATAGAAACGTACTTTTGAAGCTCCAATTGATTTGATCGCATCTTGAGGTAAGGAATACCCTAATTGAACTAATTTCAAACGTAAATAATCGCCGTCTTTCAAATAGAAATCAGACATTCTTCCGAAGTTACCATTGGTGTCAGCACTAGTGATTCTAGGATAGCTATTAGAAGTTCCTTCACCAGTCCAACGTCCTAAAGCCTCAGCCGTAAAGTTGGCTTCACTCACATCCAAACGACGGTAACCTTGGAAAATTTTGTTTCCTGCCACACCTTGAGTAAATACATACAAATCAAATCCTTTGTAATCTAAGTTC
>CAYNDK010000069.1:0-13153 GCA_964395965.1 uncultured Flavobacterium sp. | reverse complement strand
GTAGTAGTCTCAGTGACTCTAAATCAACACACCAGCAATTTTATTTTGCTCCATAACACGTTGAAAAGCACTAGTTTGGTAATCACTATTGGCAAACATTGACCAATTATAGGGTTGAAAACCATGATCAATCCAAACTGGAATTGAAGGCATTGGCGCTTTGAATTCTATAAAATCTGTATAACTTTCTTGAGGCGTTTTTATGGACTGTGATAAGGAGTGATAAGCTAACTCATGTCCGTCTTCTACCCATTTTTGAAGTTCATATGCCTGATTTTCCCAGGAAGCGTTTTCCGTTCGTTTTGAAAAATGATGGAGGAAAAATCCTTTAGTTACGCGAATTCCTTTTGATTTTAAAAATTCACGTTGTGTTTTTAAATTTTCGGGCGTGTCATAATCACAATGATCCGTAAAACAAATCGTACCCACAAAAGGTAAAGGTGTGCGACTTAATTCTAGGGCACCCGTAGCAGAAAACAACAAGTCGGGTAATTGCTGGAGTGCAATAGATTGTGCTCCTGTGCGAACTTTATAATTTTTTATCCCCGAATAAATCGTCAAGGCTTCTGCATCAGCGGGATGAAAATGCCAATAAAGAGTTTCTGGAGTTTTGGAAAACCATTCCCAAATCCCTTGTACTGTCGAACTTTGAACATAGGTTCCATCTTCTAATTGAAGAATTTTATTGGCAAACTCTGGGATTCTTCCTTCTTTTGAAAAAGAAATCCATTGATAGTCTACATTTCTAAATTGCCGAATGGGTTGGTTAAACGTAATTGCCAATACAAATCGATGGGGTATCGTTTCAGTATGTAAACTACATTTATGTGAACTCAACTGGTGAACAACAACTGGAAATCGTTTAGCTTGTTGTTGAATGTAGGCAGAAGCAATCATTTATTGGGTTCGTTTTCCTAATGCGTTCAACTTTTTAGCATAGAAAACCGATTTGTTAAATTGCATTAATCGATACGGTAACTTCAACAACTTTAATGGGATTTCCCATATACTTCCTTTTTTAAATAAGTACATGGAAAAATATTTATGCTTGTATTCGGTATGTTGTTCGGGCGTAAATTGCTTTACGATTTGATACATGATTGTTGGACTTGGTACAGGACGAATCCATTTTACTGGTGTGTCTAATTCCCAAGGTTGTTTTTTCCGTTTTTTACCCATGATTTTGGCTTGCGTTCCCCAAAAACGATACCCTCCTTGAGGGGGTTTCAAATGCAAATTGGCTGAAAACGGATTAAATAAAACGGGAACTCCAATTTTAGTCAATGAAATTCCAAAATCACTATCTTCTCCATAACCTCCATCATAATTAATATCGTTACCTTCAAGCTGCATAACATACTCACGACGGACACAAGAATTGGCATTGCTAAAATTACTCGACAAACCAACTATCCATCGGTTTCCTTCGTAATGATCAAGTTTATACGTAAGATCTTCAAGCGTCTGTTGTTGATGATCAGCGCGAATATCTAATCCATTGGCGGCACCTGCATTGTAGGTTTGTAAAAGTCGGATATGATTTTCGATAAAATCAGACGGAATTCGCACATCATCATCGCCAAATACAATATATTCACCCGTACAAAGTACAATTGCTTCATTGCGCGCTCGACAACTTCCTTTCGTTGTTTGCCATTTAAAAACAACTTCAAAAGGATAGTTCTCTGGATTATATAATGATTCATCGCGAGATTCGGGCGCTGTTGCATCTACTACAACGACCTGAGTTGGAGGATACGACTGTTTTTTTAAATCATCCAATAATGTCAATGTAAAATCTTGACGTAACATTGTAGGAATAATATAACTCACAGTAGGCTTTCCTTCAATGGGTTGCAAATCACGCGGCGCAATTACCGGTAATTGTGTACGCTTCGTAAAACGTTTTTTTGCGTTCAACAAAGCAGCCCACTCCAGGGGATTCCACCAACCTTTGCGATAAGCCATAAAAATGGAATGATCGATTTTGAAATTTTTTCGGTAAAAGTCATACCGATCCTGACGGGATATGACCACTTTATCTTGGGTAGTCTCTTGATATAAACCCTTAACATACAAAGGAATTGCCCCTTGATTTCGCAAAGCATTAAAACCAAAATCTAGTGCAGCCAATTGAAGATTGGAAAAATCGGCATCAAAACCACCTAGTGTTTCCCATACTTTTTTACGAACAGCAAATAAATGCGGATTGATGCGCCAACTCACACATTCGTCAAGCCCATCAAAATCATTGACGTACCAAAAAAACACAAATACTTGATATACTATATCTTGAAATGCATTTTTATAGCCTTGTTCAAAAGAAGAATGCCAAATATCGCCATATCCTATTGCTAACTGGTTTAATTTTTCTAAATCGGGAGATCCCAAATAAAGGATTTCTTCACCTGAAGGTGTACGGTGTTCTTTAAAATTCAAAGTAGGTAATTTAAAATCATTCATTTCCACAGCAATAGCTCATTAATGGAACTGAGACAAAGATAATTTTTGAGAAGCATAAAACCAACTGAATCTAAAAAATCTATTGCGCTAATTGGGTAATTATCGGAATCGTTATTGGATTTTAGTTATAATTTCTTGATACGTGGCAACCAATTGTGCGGCAACTTTTTCAACGCGAAATTGAGCATCAATTTTTTCACGTGCTGCTTGAGCCATTGCAGCAGCTTTTTCAGGATTGGCCAACAATTCCAACACATAATCTGCATAGACTTGATGATCGGTAGGATGAACTAAAAAACCATTAATCCCATGATCAATTATCTCTGGAGCCCAACCGATATTGGAAGCGACTAGTGGCTTTTGCACAGCCATAGCTTCAAGCCAAGAAACCGGTAAAGCTTCGGCAAACGTAGGAAACATACAAACTGTTGCTTTTGCAATCCATTGACGCATTTCATCATAGGGAACGGGGCCAACATACCGCACTTGACGTAAGGCGCTCGGCGTAAACAAGGGCTGCATCATTTTCCAGACAGAGGAATTTCCAGTAATTATATCTGCGGCATCTTTTCCAACAAGCACTAGTTCTGCTGCTGGATTTTTCTCATGAATCAAATTAAAAATATGCGGCAATTCCAACAATCCTTTTTTTCGTATCAACGTACCAAAATAAAGTAGTGTCTGTGAATCGGGAGCCAATGAAGGAGCAAAATTTTCTAAATTCACTCCATTGGGTACCACAAAATACTTACGCTGAATCCCAAATACCTCATTGGACATTTTTGCCGTATAATCGCTCACCGAAATAATTCCAGTAGCTCTGTGATAAGCCCGCTTTTCAAACAATCGATTTCTCCATTTTAAGGCCCGCTTTTCAATATGACAAAAATAGGTGTCGCTTCCATGCAATCGCATAATCAAAGGACAATCTGTTTTCACAAAGGCTGTGACTCCTTGCCAATCGGGCACTTCAAGAACATCGAGTTGTTTTTGGTTATAAAGGGTATTAACTAAACGTGCTATTTTCTTCTGAGTCAAATACATTGACAATCCTTTTACAGCACAGTTTTCTACGGTATAAAATTGAATTCCATCTTCAACAAATGCACCATCGTTGGGTTGACCATAAACGATAATTGTTATTTCATGGCCTAGTTGCTGTAATCCACGAACCAACGTGTAAATAGCTGTACCAATTCCTCCAGAATTCCCAATTCGTGGATGAGGATATTCAATTGTTAGAAAACCTATTTTCATTGTATAAGGTGGAAATAATTTTGAACCATTTGATCCAAAGTTAGCTTTTCTATTTCAGCATTGTACTGAACAGAATTATCAATACTGTGCTTTTTTTGAATAATAGTAGTAAGAATTGCAGTCAATTGCGCCACATTTCCTTCTTCAAATAAATAACCATTGACCGATTCTTTTACCATTCCCAAAACATTTCCTTGATGACGAGTAGTAATTACGGGTAAACGGCAAAGCAAAGCTTCCACTACGGAATAACAAAAGGTTTCCCCATGTGAGGGATGAATTAAATAATCATAGTCTTGATAGAGTTCGTTCAAATTGGAAACACTTCCTTTAAATTGAATAAACGATTCTAAATTATACGATTGAATCATTTCCTTTAACCTTGCACCATAGTAACCTTCGCCATAAATTGTAATTGAAAAAGATATGTTTGGCATTTGGTGCACCAAAATTCGAACAGCTTCAATCAAATCTTGTATTCCTTTATCTTTTCGTAGATGGGCTGCAACGATAAAGCTACCCCGAAAATTTACCTTTGTTCGTTTGATAAATTTTTCCGTTTCCAATCCATTAAATATAACTTGGGTTCGTGCAGCAATAGAACGTCCTAATTCATTTATCATTTGATACCTTGAAAATTCGGAAACTCCAATAAATACATCTATGTAGCGTGCGTAGAGTAACCCTTTCAAACGTTTCTCTAACCGTTTCTTAATTGAATACCCTTCAATAGGTCGCGGGTTATGATCAACAACCATAACTTTAGCAGTATAGTTAGCCTTGAATAGTTTAAAAAAACGTGTACTCAACTCAATAAAATGAGTAAAAATATGCGTGTACTCATTTTTTGCAAAATGTTCTAAAAAGTACATTTCTACATTTCCATCTTGGCAGGAATGTAGATCCAACTTGGCATACCCTTGATGTGTTGACACGTTTGGAAAAAACCAATGAACAGTATATCCTGCCGCTTTACATTGCGCATCAAACAACCAAAAAAAATGATCCATTCCTCCTACCCGTTCAGGCATCAAACGATAGTTACAAAGTACGGCTATCTTTCTCATCGCTTTTGTTGTAAAAAATACAAATGTACACCTGAAACTGGATCGACTAATTCACGTCGAACAAGCTGTTGCATATAGCTAGGTAATTGTTGACTTGTGAGGTCTGAAAAAACAAATTCAAAAGGATAGGATGTAAAAAAGGCCTCTGTATTTCGAGCTTGGTTGTGTTTGGGATGTGTTCGGTTATAATACCCTAATGCGCTTATCTCTCTAGAAACATGGGTTGTGAAGTTGGTATCTTTTAATTGCAATGCACTGAGGCAAACTACATCAAATTTAGCTCCAGCTCGCAATAAAAAAGTAGTTCCGTATTGATCAAAATGTTCAAAACTATTTCGTTTAGCATTTTCAGTACTCCAATAGGTTAAACCCGTTGTATGCTTCACTTGTTGCAGTTCATGAACAGCATTTTGTACAAATTCTTTTCCGTTTAATGCATCAAACTCTTTTTGCGTATTGTAAAAACCATAAGTTGTGGTCTGATTGTAAAGACCAAAAAATCCGAATCCAATGATACTCAAGTAACAACTTGTACGAACAGTTTGTGAAGTCAGTGACTGAATTCGATCCAACGCTACTAAAAGTGTTACCGAGATTAATGCAGGGTAAACAAAGTTGGTTAAAAATTGATAACTGTTGGATGAATTTGGAAAAAAGGCATAAACAGCAATTCCTGATAGAAAAATCCCAACAACCCACGAATAAACTTTAAGGTAAACGATACGTCTATTCGCTTTTGCAACCACAAGTAATCCGCCTAAAAGAATCCAAAAATAGCGATTCTTACGAATAAAATAATCAAATCCAATTGAGGCAAAACGTTTAAAATATTCCGCTGGACTGTGAACTGTTTGGAATAAAGAAGTAGGAAAAAAAGTTTGTCCTATTTTTCCATTATAAAAATAAAATCCTGCAAAAAACACTACGGAAAGTCCCAATGCCAAAGATAATTTCCATTGTTTTAGAAAGGTTTTCCAATGGTAAACCCCATAACAAAAAACAACCAAATAAATAGGAAATGCGGTTTGGATAAAAAGGGGTAATGCCGCTAAAAAAACAAGTGACTTTGCCTTGTCATTAGCATATAACTGAGCTGTAAAAAAATAGAAAAATACACAAAAAAAGACGGCCAATTTAGGATAGGAAGCTAACGATAGCTCACCGTTATTCTGTCCGAATAAAATTTGTGCTGAAACCCAATCACCAAAGATAAAGACTACTGCTATGGCCAAACCAACTTTTATCCATTCAGGAGCTTCAATAGTTAAATTACGGTAAAAAGCCACTGCCGCTAAGCTCAATAAAGTAGGAATAAAAATGAGCTGTAAAACGGTTAAATCGTGTAATGGAAAAATGGCAAATTGGAAAGCCAAAACCCAAGCATCAAAAAAACGATAGGGAGCGGCATAATCCATGGCTGGAAAAATGGCTACTTTACCCGTAAGTGAATTTTCTACTCCAAAACGATTGATGTTTTCTGCAATTTTAGCATAAAAATGAAAATCCGGATGGGGCAAATTGACCCAATTAGTATCAAAAGCAGGTAAGGTCAAAAACCGTAATGCAAATAGTAGAAGAACAATAAGTAGTTGACTACTCACTTTTCTATTTTTTAGCTCGTCTTGGGGTTGAAAAAATCCATAAACTAACAAAGGCACCAAACCTAGGGCAATTGAATAACCCGAAGTTTGAAAGAGCACAAAAAGTACTAATCCAATTAAAAAGAAACCTTCTAATAGATATTTTTTCATCTTACATCCATGCTACTAATGTTTCGGTCATGCGCTTACTGATTCCGGCCAAAGGCTTACAAACTTCCAATTCGATCAATTGCTCGCGAGCGGCAGCTTCTTTATTCGGATCACTAAGATAACGATTTAAAGCTTCAATTAATTCAACTTCATTTGTCGCAATCTGAGTGGCTTTACATTCTAAAACCTTCTGAATATGAGCATATTTTAGAAAACGACTATCATTATATAATCCGTTGGTAGGCGTTCCAAATACTGTATTAATTACAGGCTTTCCAAACAACATAAAATCCAAACTCATGGTAGACAACATATTGACATTAATATCGGAGTGCTCAATTATGGCGCGCAAATCAAAGATATCTTCTTCAGAAGGAATGCGCTGTGACCACATTTGATCATGATTGGAACGGGTTTGAATCCAATTTGGATTATTCCATACAATTTCAGGATACGCTTGACGAATTGCCTCAAAACGAGCGGGTTCTTCGGCAGGTGATGTTCGCACTAAAAGTTGGGCTTCTTTCACCAATTTACCCTCGCGAATGGCTTCTGCAATTGTCTTAATGATTAAGGGATCATTGCCTCCAATTGATTTGTCTGCACAACTAAAACATATAATTTTTCGATTGGGATCCAATTGAAAACGCTGTAAAAAATCCTGGCGCTCTGTTTTGTATTTAGGTAAAAAATAGGGTTCAAATTGAGGTGTCCCTACAACTTTAACTCCCTTGGGATTGGTGTTGGGATAAAATTGTATCAATTCGTCTTTCATCAACTGACTCCATACGAGAAAATAATCAAATGTACCCAACATTCTACCTTTTGAAGCGAGATTATCCCAGCTGAAAATAAAAGAACATGTTGGAATTTTAACCTTTTGAGCTGCATATAAAAAAGGAGCGAGATACGAAGGTCTTTGATGCGTGAAAAAGACTAAATCGGGACGATCTTTTTTTAATAATGAAATGTAGGAACGGGTAATTGGATTTCTCGAAAACGCTAAAAACTGTAATTTTTCTGCGAAGAGTATCGTTGAATTTGAGCTATGAATTCGAGACAAAAGGTAAAAAAACTTAACAACTAGATTTTTTAAGCTATTCGTTTTGGGATAATTCGTCCGATTATTATCGCTCATCCCAAAATTATTTTTACTCTTTTCCATGTGTGCAATTTCTTTCCATTTTCTAAAAATAAAAGAAACATGCCCTTCATGATATACGTCCAATTCATGAACGGTAACTTTTGGCCAATGTGCTAATTTATAAATCGAGGTGGGTAAACCCGAATATATCACAATTTGATCAAATTGCTGAACCGCTTCTTCCATGAAATTACTCATGATAAAATTTCGGTACCCTACTCCATCAGTGATAACAATCCCCAGTTTTTTCATTGGCTTGGTTGAATTCAAGTTGCACGTATTTGTAAGGGAGCAAATTTACTTTTTTAAATGAAAATAGAACCGTTCTTTTCGGTTCTATTTTCATTATTTTATTCTTAATCCTCTTACGACTTGAGAAGTACAAATACGCTATTTATCCACTGCCAAATATAGAAACTATTATCGCGATTTCCTTTGCAATAATCGTCCCAAATTTTTAGCACTTGCTTGGCATTCACAAAATCAAATTGTGCAAATTGATGAACCCATTCGTTGAATTCTTTTTGCAATTGTTCACCAATCCACTCCCGCTGTGGGGTTTGAAGGGCTTTTTTGGGTGCATACACAATTGTATTATCAAATTTATCTTTGACTATTTCACGCAACATCCATTTGGAGTTTTTTCCGTCGTGCTTCATTGCTGCATCTTGTGCAAAGGCAAGTTCAACCAACCGATAATCCAAAAAAGGCTCCCGCAATTCAACGCCATACATCATACTGATTCGATCGTTAAAACGCAACGAACGGGGAATCTTGGTATAAAACAAATCACGGTATTGTAAATTCTGTAAAGCATTGTCAAAAGGAGTTCCATAGGACTCAGGATGTGCCTGATCAAGGAATTCTTTGTGTATAATTTCGGGATGAACCGGACTTGTAGACACACCTTGAATTAAAGAATTACTTCCTGAAAAATAATAATCATATCCCGCCCAAGCCTCGTCCATACCTTGTCCATCCAAGATTACAGGTATATTTTTTGCTCGTGCTTGCTCAAACAACAAACTATAGGCTAACGTTGGAAACCCGCCAAACGGACCATCTTGATAATAACTAATTTTTTGAATTAAATCAGGAACAGCATTGGGAGTAAAAAGTACTTTATTGAGGGTATAACTTGTATTTGAAACTAAATTTTCAACCCATTCGAGTTCATCATATGCTTTGTCATTACTGTAAAATGTAAAAGCATCGATTCGTTGTGCTGAGGGTAAATGTGCATTAACCATTGCTAATAGTATGGATGAATCGAGTCCTCCACTGATATTCATTCCAATGGGCACATCCGCTCGAAAACGTAGACGAATGGCATCATGAAGTAATGCTTCGTAAGATTCACTCAAATTTGAAACCGATAACTTTGGTGTTTCGTGAATATTCTTCACAAAATCATACCATTGTTTTGGAACTACATTGAAATCTTTTGGAGATACAATAGCATAACACCCCCCTCTTAATTGTTGAATTCCTTGCCAAAATGTTTCATCAGGCATCCCATAAGAACCTTTAAGAAAATAAGCAGCCCATACCGGTGTATGCATCACTTTGGGAATTCCAACATGGAAAAGAGATTTAATTTCGCTAGCAAAATAAAGACTTCCTTCGTGAAAACTATAAAAGAGCGGTTTAACACCAAAACGATCGCGTGCCAAAAACAACTCTTGTTTTTCACAATCCCATACCGCAATACTAAACATACCGTTTAGTTTTGAGAGCATGGCTACCCCCCATTTTTGGTAAGCGGCTAACAATACTTCTGAATCCGATGTGGTTGCAAAATGAAATTCAGAAAGTTCGTTCTTTAGTTCTTTGTAGTTATAAATTTCACCATTAAACACCATGATGTATTTCCGATCATGGCTATACATGGGTTGGTTTGCCGCATCTGACAAATCAATTATACTCAAACGATTATGACCTAGTGCAATTCCAGATTGACTCCAGAATTGTTCAGCATCGGGTCCTCGGTGTCGTTGTTTCTCTAGTAGTAGGGCAATGGTATTCTCTGAAGCAGCAGCTCCTAACACACCGGCAATTCCGCACATTAGCTGTTCTCTTTCAATTGTTGTATTAGTTGTTCCGCTTTTTCCCAATCGGTCAGGGTATCTATATTCACAAAGGTAGCTGTATCGGATAAAACAAACCCAAGTTTTTCACCAAAAAATGTGCCTTGTTCCAACCATTGAGTACGGGTTAAATATACCGCTCCATCGCGAAAATAAGCTGGAGGTAAATCTTGTCTTCTTTTGACAATTGTTTTGTCACCTGTAGCAATGTGCAATGCTCCATTTTCATCTGCCTCAAAAACCCAATGGGGATTGAATTCATGTGGAACAGGTAACATGCTTACAACGGCATCCCACTTTTCATCTTTCATTTTTTGAATACATGCTGCAATCAAATTGGGGGCACGAAACGGAGTGGTGGGTTGTAACAAACAAACCGCATCAAATTGTTGACCTAATGCATTGTAATAGTCTAAAGCATGTTGAACCACCGCAATACTTGAAGCCGTATCGGTTGCCAATGCTGCGGGTCGAATAAATGGGACTTCTGCCCCGTATTGCTTCCCTACAGCCGCTATACTTTCTGAGTCCGTAGAGACTATCACTTTAGCAAAAAGTTGCGTTGCCAAAGCTTGTTCTACAGTATAGGCCAACAATGGTTTGCCTCCCAACAATTTGGTATTTTTTCCGGGAACGCCTTTGGAACCGCTTCGCGCTGGGATAATCGCCAAAATAGTCATTAGTACATAATGGTTTTATGAAATTGCAAAGGTACGGTAGCCAAAACATCAGCTATTTTTCTCCCGGCATCGCCTCCGCCATAAACCATTGAAGGATTGGGACGAGGTTGCGCAATGATGGATTGTATGGCTTGGGCAATTTCGTGCTGATCATAGGAAACATCGAGTACATTGGTCCCTCGATCGCGTTTATTTTGACGGGAACCAATATTAATGACAGGAACTCCCATAAAAGCACATTCCCGAATACCCACACTAGAATTCCCAATCAAGCCTTTGGAATTTTGCAATAAATTAAGGAAATCCATGCCGTCCATATTTTTGAAGAAATGGACATTGTCCAATTGATTTTTCTCACGGAAACTTCGAATTCCTGTAGAAGTCCCATCAGCTCCCGCATCAACATTGGGCCAAAACCACAAACACGGAATTGAAAGACCAGCGACAGCTTTTAAGGTTTCTTCGATATGGCGACGGGAATCTTGATATTCGTTTGTTACTGGATGTTGCATAACTACCAAATACCCATTAGATAAATCGGGTTGACGTCCAACGCCCCCATATTTTTGATACGGGTCAAAAGTTAATCCATTGTGTTGCATCACTTCGTGGGCCAAATCAATTGAAGGACAACCTGTATTGTATACAAAATTTGGATTTTCACCCAATTTGATTACCCGATCACGGGCACTTTCTGAAGCTACAAAATGATAGTCTGCTAATTTGGTAATGGAATGGCGAACTTTTTCATCGATGTTACCTGTAACCTCTCCTCCTTGAATATGCGCTAAAGGTATATTCATGTAAGATGCAGAAACAGCTGTGGCCATGGTTTCAAAACGGTCGGCTACAGTTACCACAATGTCTGGACGCATATTATCAAAAACAGAAGATAGTTCCAGAATTCCAATACCTGTTGTTTTAGCGGCAGCAGTTAAATTTTCACCTTCTAATACATTAAAAACTTTAGCTGCAATTGTAAAACCATCTTTTTCAATAAAATTGACAGCAGATCCATAGCGATCCAAAAGTGCTGACGCTGCAATAATTAATTGAAGTTCCAACTGCGGATGTTCTTTAATCGCTTGTAAAAGTGATTTTACGCGACTGTAGGAAGGACGTGCGGTAATTACAACCGCTATTTTTCGTGTATTCATTGCAAATCTTCTTCAGTTAGGAAATCCCATTGCGCTTTATCTAAAATAAGTTTTCTCCCAATAACCTTTTGAAAATCCTGTGCATTAATCCCGAATCCCATCGGTTTTTTTGCTTCCAAATCTTCAAAGGTAATTAAGTGACCCGAAGGTAAATTCTTATTGATGGCTAAAGATTTACCGAACATTTTTTTTAATTCTTGATACGGTGTAGTATCATTTTTATCAACCGGATGTGCCAAAGCAATTTCCAATTGTCGGATTGCTTTAACCAATGACTGCGTTTCGTCTATAGTGAGTGACGATCCCGAATCAGGACCAAATTGTCTACGGTCAAAGACTACATGAAACTCAACGATGGAAGCCCCCATACATACTGCTGCAATACATGTTGCAATTGATGCAGAATGGTCTGAATAGCCAACGGGAACTTGAAAGCGATCTTTCAATTCCTGTAGTACATTTAACCCATACCGCTCTGGAGGTGTTGGATAGGAAGTAGTACATTGCAATAAGGAAAATTCGGCTTGACGTTCTTTAAGAAAACGAACCGTTGCCTCTAAATCGTCAAAACTACTCATACCTGAAGAGACGATTAGTGGCTTACCTGTTTGCACAATTTTTTCCAAAATTAAATGGTTTAAAACTTCACCTGAACCTATTTTGTACCGCTGTACACCCAGAGATTCTAGCCAATCAACCGCTTTATTACTAAATGGGGAACATAAAAATTCCATGCCTTTTGCTTCGCAATGCGCTTTAATTCCTTGCCATTGTTCAAAGGTAAAACTCATTCGCTGCCAATAGTCGTAACGCGTGGCATCTTCTTTTGAAAACTGAACACGAAAAGGTTCGTGCACACTACTCTCGGCTTCAGCAATATGCATTTGAAACTTTACAGCATCTACGCCAGTATCAGCCAAAGCATCAATATAGGAATACACTAGACCCAAACTTCCTTCATGGGCTTGACCGATTTCGGCGATCACATAGGTAGCATTATTTTTCATGATTCTCGTCACTGGGTTTCCAATATAATTTGGTTTCAGGCAAATTAAAATAGTTTCGATACTCTTCACGAGAGAACCGATTACTATTTTTCATCAATTTCCCAAAGTTACGGATTACATCGCTTAATGCCTGAAAAATTGCGAGCGTTGCTTTCCAATCACCTTTCAATGTTCGTTTAGAAAATTGAACCCAAAACGTATACGCCAATCGATTCGGGATAATACGTTTAGGATAAAATAAAAAATACAAATACCAACCGGAGCGCAAACTTCTACGAATGCGTAATTGATAGTCGGCATTTTGTTTACGCGCCAATAAATCTACTCGGTGATTAACTAATATTTCTGGAAAATAATGGACCTGTTTATTGATTTTATACAAATGATACGACGCAAAATCTTCTTCTCCATAAAAGAAAAACCATTCGGGATAGGGCGGAATTTTGTGCCAATCCTCAACACGCCAAACATGTGCCCCTCCGGCAAAACTTTTCACACGGTGAGGCAATTGGTTTGTATGTGTGGACTCGGGTTCATATT
>CAYNDK010000068.1:0-13243 GCA_964395965.1 uncultured Flavobacterium sp. | reverse complement strand
GTTACTTTTTCAGCACCCATAATCGCATATTGTTACAAGTTACTCCTATTCTTTTTGTTTAGGGAACAAATTTTCTATTTCTCATTATCAGAAAAGTTACCCCAATTCCAACACCTATCCACAATGTCGAATACATTTTGAAGGGCTCGACCCTTAATGCTTGTGGAAATAATGGATTGGAACTCGCACTTCCTAAATCGGTAGTCAATAGTAGTAGTCCGATGACCAATGCCAAACCACAACCTGCTGCCAAAATCAGGGTGTTTTTCACTAGGTCTAATCCCTTACTTCCCTCCTTTTTTTTGGCTAAAAACAATCCCAATACGGGGAGCATTGCGATTAAAAAATAATCGGAAGTATATATCTCAACGCCAAAAAAATAGCCTGTTGTTTTCAGTAGCAACTGATCCAAACCAAAAACAGTAGTGTTTTCAATGTAGAAGTTCAGGAATACAAACAGTAAACACGAGAACAGCACAACAACTACAACGGGATTGCTAAAGGGTTTGGACATATTGAAAAATAGGGATGTTTAAAGATACTAAAAGTAGTTTATTAAGATAAAAAAACTTTGGTTGTTTTGGTATGGGTTGCGATTGAAAATATGCTTGATTAGGTTACGAATTAATCCTTTTTTTAATGCTAGGATAATAGACAAACAAAAGTGCCGCCGAAACCAAGTAAAAACCAACACCGGGTAATTTAAAGGAAATTGAAGTCGCATAAACTAGATCAAGCACGAATAGAATCAGACATGTGAATACGACAATTGGGACTATACTATTTTTAAAGGTTTTGGTAAAATAAACAACCCCCAATAGGCAACAAAAAACAACAATTGATACAATCGTATACAGTAATCCAAACTCCTTTTTAGCCGTACTTTCTATGTGAAAGAAACTTACAAAAAAGTAAAGGAGTACCAATGCAACTACAGTAAACAGGTCTTTTCTATTCATGGTTTGTTTGGTGTTGACGATAACAGTGAATTTTGAACTAAGATAACGGTTTTTGGAAAAACGTATGGTATAAATGACTAATTGGTTATATGGAGCCGCAAAGTCGGGAGATTGTTGCGGAGCTGGGTTCATTTTTTAGTTCACCACGCGAAAGGATTCGCGCGGAAGCGGGGGAAAATCATATCTCTTCAGCATTTACTTTTTCGATAAAATTCATTTCTAATTCCTCATCAAAACTCAAAAACATTAAATGAAAGATTTCATAGCTTTTAACATTCTGAAAATCTCTCCTTATAAATTTAATGAATTCCGTGTTTTCATACAATATTAAGATATCTATATCACCAAACGTCTTTTTATTAGTTAAAAATGAACCAAATAGATAAAACTTATGATCTGAATATTTCCTTGAGATTGTTTCAATTTCATGTTTTATATTTATTTCCATCTTTTATTCAATTCTGTATATAACTCCGACCAATTGTATAATGGAACATCCAACATTGTTGCGACTGAGTAAGCTTGTGATGTTATTCTTCCGCTTGGATTAGAAGCCAAAATTGCATCAAAATTATTATAGTCATCTTTTAGTTTTCTTATCGATTCTGCATTTACTTCATAATCATTAGTAGCAACAATAATTACTGAAGATAAACCTGATTTTCTGATTATATTTAATCTCTTATTATCCAATCTTTCAACTTTAAAAACTTTTGAATGTTGAATTAAACCTCTGAGAACGAATTTGACATCTCTATGTAGATATGGCCAATTTTCACTTTGTGAAATAACTCTGTACAAATCACTAAGACTTCCAAAACTTATTTTTTTATCATCAAGATAACTATAAATTTCACCTCTGTAAATAGTTTCAGATTTAATGTTTAACAAAAAATCGAATTTATAGACATCAATAATTTCTCTAACATTAATTAAATTCAGTTCACTATAAGAAAAGGTGGCGACTCTAATTTCGCTTCCGTTTAATCTCCTAATAAGAATTAAATTACCTTCAATAACTTCGACTGAAAAAACTTCTTCTAGAGTTTTTATTTTATCTAAAGCCCAATTCACTAAACTAATTTCAATCATTTATTTAAAAATATTATTCATTTCAATTGGAAATGTTGCACCGCTTATTTCGTTATTATTAATATGTTTGTCTTCAAAATCGCTAACATGTTGTTTGAAGTCAGCGAAAACTAATTCTTCTCTTTCATTAAGTAAACCATAATTTACTTCAATTAATTGTAAAAGTTGTCTATTATTTGGCAAAATGGTTTTATGAATTCCTTCTTTCCACTTTATTGGAAACTCACTTTCAGGATTAAAACGTTCATCAGTAAGAGGACCAAATTTATCAAATATGACTTTGTTCTCTAACATTAAACGATTAACAATTTTCCTTATCTCAGATCTATTCTCATACTTTTTAATTCCAAATAGATTTTGAATTTTTAAAGAATGATTTGATTTCCATGTTCTTAATAAATCATCGGAAAACTCGCTTTCAGCTTTATCAATTGTAGTATGGCAATTTGGGCATAATAGAATTAAATTTTCAAATTTGCCTTTTTCTACATCAGTAAATGATTCTAAACTTCTTGGTCCATCATCACTTACACCAATAATATGTGCCATTTCAGCAATATGGAAATCACTACTTCCTATACTATGAAATAAAGACATATTGCATTCTGGATTTTGACAATAACCTCCAGAATCAGCAAAAAGTTGAATTTTCACAAATTGGTTCGGTGATGCTTTACCTCTAGTACAAGTCATAGTTTATTTATTATTATTTACATTGTTACGCTACTTTACGACTGCTGCGATGCCATCAAACTAACTGGTTACTTTCTAAAAATTATGCAAGTTTCATGAAAAAAATGTTCAATTCAAGAAAAACCAGCAATAGCGCGAAATCGCTGTTGTTCGCAGTTATTATTTACCGCAATATGCACATCTACTATTTGTCGGTCCAAGACTTTTGCTTAGACCTTCACTAAACGTTCTTCTGTCAGGAAATGATTTCCCTTCATACTGTTGGATTAACTCTCTCACTTGTTTTCTTTCTTCGAAGTCCAATTCTGCATAAAGTAGAATTAGTTTTTTTACTTTTTCGTTCATAATCTATTTATTAAGTTATCTTTAAATTTTCCGCAAACTGAGCAATCTGAATATTCCATTGAAAGTGGAGTTGTTTTGCAACCAACACATTCACTTTGAAATTCTCGAAGCGCAAATCTCATACCCATTCTAAGTTCCCATTCTTTAACTCCATGTTTGGAATCCTGTTCAATTCTCGCTTTTAAACGCGTATTTAAAATTTCAAATTCATGATCAAATTCTGTGTAATTATCTGGAGGAAATTCACCCAATTTTTTAAATCTTTCTGATAGGAAATAATGTTCTTGAACGGTTTCAATTGCGTAAGAAAGTTGGTCGCTCCATTTATAGACAACTGAAAGAATTGAAATCAAAAGTTGTATAATTGAAACTGGTATTGAAACTGCAATAAGGTTTTTTAGAAATTCGTTATTTAAACCATAACCTGAAGCCGTAGCGCCAATTGATACCGGAACGATAATTCCCAAAACTGTTAACCAATTAATCAGTTTATTGTAATGTTGCCCTCTTTTTTCAAATAGATAAGCTTTTCCAAATGAATGAAAAGAATTGTCAAAGCATTTTGTCCTTAATCTTAATATTTTTTGTTCTTCTGTTTCCACGGGAATTCTTTAATAATTGCTTACAAAGTTTCACTAACTACAATCCCCCGCAAAATAAAAATTATTCTACAATTCCCACTAGGGTTTTTCCTATTTTGGGAAGGGATTTTTCTGGGGAAGACGTTAGACGCAAGACATTAGACGTTGGACGTTAGACATTAGACGTTAGAATAGTAGTGCGGCGCCAAAAAATATCACGGCATTCCCTTATGGGGTATTTGGGGTTTAAACGGTTTTATAAAAACCTTTCGTTTAAAAGCAATACGTGTTTTAGTGGATTGGAGGACTAGGTCAACTTCATAAGTACTATCTGGAGGGTAAATCGTGTCTAACGTGATGGTAAAGACACCGTTGAATACCTTTTCTTGGGAATAGAGTTGGATCTTGTATTTATCTTTTAAATAGGAAAAACGTATAGTACTCTTTTTTTTATGTTTGAAAACTATAATGGTTTTTGATAAACTACTAATTGAAACACGATTAGGTTCAAACCTTTTTCTTATGTGACCAACGGAATTGTTCGTTGACTCTCCCACTTGCTCGATTGAAGTTATCGACCAATCCCCTTCTATATTGATGTAATCCGGTTGGTACAAGGCAAAATACACCAGAACACATAACAAACCACCGATTAACAATCGCGTGAATATTTTTTTCGAGTGAGGTGATTTTGATGGCATGTAGGTGAATTTTAGGCTAAGGTAATGAAAAGGAGTTTTGAATTATGAGTTATTAATTATAAATGATGGACTTCGACTTACGACTTTCTGACTTACTACTTCCAACTCATAATTCATAATTAAAAATTCATAATTAAAAAAGCACGCCTCCCAGCGTGCTTTTCTTCTAAACCCAAAAAAATTACTCTTGGAGACGGGTATAAATCTCGTCTTTCAAGTGCAGTAATTTTGCTTTCAACTCATGCGCATACTCATCAATAACCACTTCTTCTTCGGTATTGATGCGGTGGATTTGGTGCTCCAACTCGTGGTAGCTGTCAAAGAGTTTTTTGAAATGCGCATCTTGTGTTTTTAATTCGTGAATTTTATCAGTCAATTCAGGAAACTCGTGTAATAAATCGTGACGTTCCATATTCGTTTGTTTTTTGGTTACTTAATTAATGACAATTGGCTTGCGCCTGTACATACAGATTCATGGTCGATGGCGATACATACGGGATTCCCAATCCCAACCCCCGAACGATAAAGAGGAGTCCGATACACACGGCCACCACGGGAATTAATTTTTGAATGCGTTGTCGCACCGGCATACTAATCCACTGACTCGCATAGACCACCGCACTTAGCAACGGCACGGTTCCTATACCGTACAAGAACATATAGCTCATACTGCTCATCAAATTGGGCATGGCCAGCGCGCCAAACAAGGCGGCGTACACCATTCCGCAGGGTAAAAACCCGTTGAGGAGTCCGATCGTGAACAAGGCATCCACCGACTTTCTTTTGAATTGCTGTCCCAAGTGACTTTTGATCGCGGCAATGACTTGGTACACGGGTTTGGAAAAGTTGTACCGGGCCAAGACTTTTTCGGGAACTACCGCCACCACAATCATCAACACGCCCACCGTAATGGACAAGTGTTGCTGCATTCCGGCGAGATAAAATCCCCGTCCTAGGAGTCCGAACACCAAACCCAGCAATCCGTAGGCCGTTAACCGACCCAAGTGATAGACCAGGATTTGCAACGCTTTACGGCTTGGATTGGTGCGATCAACGGGCAGCATCATCGCAATCGGACCGCACATGCCTACGCAATGCAGACTGCTGATGATTCCGAGAAGTAATGCCGTGTACAACATGATTTAATAGATGATGGTTTCTTTTGAAATATAGCCTACGCCGTCGCAATTCCAGTTGATGATAATGTCCCAGCGACCGTCTGCCAGAGAGCTTTTAGGTATGAGCAAATGTGGACTGGATAACGAAATCGGAATTTCGAAATCAAGCTGCTGACTAGACGGTCTGTAAAGGGACACTTTACCGTTTATTTTCGCAAAGTCAAACGACTTCGGAAAAGTTATCGTTACGCCTTCACGGGTTTGGGCAAACTGCACTTTCTCTTTCAGATTCAAGGCATTGTTTTCTTGTTCCAAATCCCGTTCAAAGGTTTGTTCTTTTAAATAATATTTTTCAACGACCAATTCGTTGTCGTATTTCGAGTTGGATTGTACCCGAAACACAAAGAAGAGTATAAAGCTCATGAACAGTGCAAATGCGATGACAATCCCTGTTCCCCAATTTATTTTCATGGTGTTTTTTTTTAGAAGTTAGAATTTAGAAGTTAGAATTTAGAAGTAACTGCAACTGCAACTGCGACTGCGACTGCGACTGCCTACTAATTAAACCTCCTCGGTCCGTTGAAATTCGTCGTGGTCGATTCAATTCTACGGTTACCGTCGTACACTTCAATATGCAAGACCTTTTTCTCATCGTTGAGTAAGGATTCGGGCAATTTGATGAATAGCGTTCCTTCGCCTAGACTATCGCCGGGGACCGTAATGGCATTGGCGCCCACTAATTTAATTTCACCGCCTTCGGCATCGACCAATTTAAACGTCACGTGTTGAAACGCTTCATTGGTTTTGTTGACGACTTTGAAATTGTACACATTCACAATGCGGTTGCCTTCTTTCAAGAACATTTGTCCGGGGACTTTTAATATCGTGGCTTCCACCTGACTGCGCAAGAACAACATGCCTACAAAGATGCCGGTCAAAATCAACAACACGGCTGAATAGCCTTTCATGCGGTTGGTGAATTTGAACTTTTCTTTTTTGACAATTTCGTCTTCACTCGCATAGCGAATCAAGCCTTTGGGGAATCCCACTTTGTCCATGATGGTATCGCATTCGTCGATACACGCGGTACAGTTCACACATTCCAATTGCACCCCGTTACGGATATCAATTCCGGTTGGGCACACATGAATACAGGCTTTGCAATCGATACAATCCCCTTTTCCAGCGGCCACGCGGTCTTCGCCTTTAGTCAATTTGGCACGACCGTTTTCGCCTTCGCCGCGCACATGGTCATAAGAAACATTGATGGTTTTGTTGTCCAACAACACGCCTTGCAAACGACCGTATGGACAAGCGATGATACACACTTGCTCGCGGAACCAAGCATAGATAAAGTAGAAAACAGCAGAAAAAATCAATACGGCAATGAGCGTAGAGGTATTGTGCGTTGGTCCTTCTTTTACAAATTCGATCACCGTATCACTGCCTTTTAAATAGGCTAAGAATACGTTGGCAATCACAAAAGAAATCACATAAAACACAATCCATTTGGTGACGCGTTTGCGAATTTTCTCGGTGTCCCATTCTTGTTTTTCGAGACGAATTTGTTGGTTGCGGTCGCCTTCAATCCAGTATTCGATGCGGCGAAACACCATTTCCATAAAAATGGTTTGCGGACAAAACCACCCGCAGAAAATACGTCCGAAGGCTACGGTAAAGAGTGCCAACCCTACGACTCCAATAATCATGGAGATTACAAAAAGATGGAAATCTTGAGGCCAAAAGGGAAATCCGAAGATATTAAAGCGACGTTCAAGAACGTTAAAGAGCAAAAATTGGTGGCCGTTGATTTTCACAAACGGCGCTCCGAAGAGAAACACCAACAAGAAATAACTAACAATTTTTCTTCGGTCGTACATCGGTCCCGAAGGTTTTTTGGGGAAAATGAAGGCACGCTTTCCTTTTTGATCGATAGTGGCTATCGTATCGCGGAAACTGTCGTCATGTAACTGACTGGCCATGGTTTTTTATTTTTTTTGGGTTTAGTAATAGGGTCCCGAGGGTATCGGGACCCGTTAACTGTTATTTTGCGGTTGCTGTAGAGTCGGCAGGTTTTGCAGCATCGGCTGTGGGAGCAGCTTCTTCTGTCCATTTATCTCCTTCGGCAGGTTTACCACCGGCAGGTTTGGTACCTTGTAAACTCAGTACATAACTGGCTACTTTTTGAACATCTTTAGAATCTAAGGTTTTACCCCAGGCAGCCATCGTTGGGTTACGTGGACTACCGTCGTGGATGACTTTAAATACATTTTTAATACCACCACCGTTCAACCAGAACTCGTCAGTAAGGTTCGGACCAACAACTCCACCTCCTTGTGGACCGTGACAGGCCACACAAACGTTTTTGAAGATTTCTTGTCCTTTGGCCAAACTTTCTTTATCGGTAAGTAAAGTCACTTGATCAGCCGTAATCACTTCTTTTGGAGAAGCGGATTTGCTGTTTAATAATTCGGCTTCTGCCAATTCAACCTCATGTTTGAACTCTTGTTCTTGGTTATCGCCGCCAAACATATGGAAGCGCACCAAGTAAATTACCCCAAAGATGATGGTCAAATAGAACAAGTTCACCCACCATGGTGGTAATACGTTATCCAACTCACGGATGCCGTCATAATCGTGGTCAAGCATCACATCGGCTTCTTGCTCGATGGCTTTAGAGCGGGTTAATTTGCTCATCCAGGTTTGGTAGAACTTACTTTCTGTAAACGAAACCGATTGGGCTTCTTCCAATTTTTGTTTTTGTTCGTCTGTTAATAAGTGATAGGTCACTTTATCCACAGCACTTACCACAATTTCGATAGCGACCAATAGGAACAGAAACACTCCTAAAAACAACGCTACCATTGGGTATTTCACGAATGCCGGTTTATCCCCAGAATCGATAAAGTATTCTAATGCAACCAACACAAAGGCGAAGATTACAGGGACACGAACATATGATGGAAATAATTTTTTCATTGTTACTTGTTTTACGGTTAATTATTCTTCGTCGTTTAAAGGGAGATCACTGATTTCCTTCAAGGTCTCTTTGCTGTAGGTCATTGCCCAAACGGTAAACAACACAAAGGCGGCAAAGAAGATGGTCAAGGAAATGATGGGGTATATTTCAACCCCAGCAATGGTTTCCAAATTATGTTTTACAAACTTCAACATGATACTTATTGTTTAGGTTTTGCAGCAGTATCGGTTCCTAGACGTTGTAAGTAAGCGATCAACGCGATGATCTCACGGTCTTTCAACGGATTGGCCGTTTCATTACCAAACGATTTTTGAATGTCGCTGTCTTTCATCAAGCTCGCTTCAATCTTTTTCGCTTGTGCTTCCAAGGTTTGAGGTGCATTTGCAATTTCTTCAGGAGTATAGGGTACACCCAAGGTCACCATCGCTTGCATTTTTTTCTGTAATAACGAGTTATCCAATTTGTCGTGGATTAACCATTGGTAACGTGGCATCAACGAACCTGCAGAAATACTTTGTGGGTCATACATGTGGTTGAAATGCCATACATCAGGACGTCCACCGTTGAATGGTTTTCCGGTTACCCCTTCACGGTGTAAGTCGGGACCTGTACGTTTAGAACCCCATAAGAATGGGTGATCGTACACATATTCTCCAGATTTGGAGTAATCCCCATAACGTTCTACTTCTGAACGGAACGGACGAATTAATTGAGAGTGACAGCTCACACAACCTTCGCGGATGTAAATATCACGACCTTGTAATTCAAGTGGTGTATACGGTTTCACAGCGGCGATCGTTGGAATATTCGATTTCACAAAAATCGTCGGTAAGATTTGTACCACACCACCCACTAGAATGGCCAATGTAGTGTATATGGCAAATTTCACCGGTTTACGCTCTAACCAAGCATGCCATGTTTCGCCTTTCAAACGGTTTTCACTGATTGGGGCTAAAGCAGGTGCTTCCGCGAAATCATCTTCTACAGCCGCACCTTGACGTACGGTCATGATGATGTTGTATACCAATACCAATACCCCAACTAAGTATAAGGTACCACCGATAGCACGAATCCAGTACATTGGCATAATTTGGGTAACGGTTTCTAAGAAGTTACCATATTGTAACGCACTTCCATCGGGTTTGAATTGTTTCCATAATGACGCTTGGGTAAATCCAGAAACGTACATTGGTAAGGCGTAGAATACAATCCCTAAGGTACCAATCCAGAAGTGGAAGTTGGCTAATTTTTCAGAGTATAATTTAGTTTTGGTCAAACGTGGAACCAACCAATAGAACATACCAAACGATAAGAAACCGTTCCATGCTAAAGCTCCAACGTGTACGTGGGCAATAATCCAATCGGTAAAGTGGGCAATCGCATTTACGTTTTTCAAGGAAAGCATCGGACCTTCGAAGGTGGCCATACCATAACCGGTAATCGCTACAACGAAGAATTTCAATACGGAATCCGTACGTACTTTATCCCAAACGCCACGAAGCGTTAATAAACCGTTGATCATACCACCCCAAGAGGGTGCAATTAACATCACTGAGAATACTACACCAAGATTTTGTGCCCAGTCCGGTAAGGCAGAGTACAACAAGTGGTGAGGTCCAGCCCAGATATAGATGAAAATCAATGACCAGAAGTGGATGATGGACAATCGGTAGGAATATACTGGACGATTGGCCGCTTTCGGTACGAAGTAGTACATCATCCCCAAGAACGGAGTCGTTAAGAAGAAGGCTACTGCATTGTGTCCGTACCACCATTGCACCAAGGCATCTTGAACCCCAGCATATACAGAATAGGATTTTAATCCTGCTACAGGTAATTCTAAACTGTTGAAAATATGTAATACCGCAACCGTAACGAAGGTCGCAATGTAAAACCAAATGGCTACATAAATGTGACGCTCTCTACGTTTGATAATGGTACCAATCATGTTGATCCCAAATACCACCCAAATCAACGCAATCGCAATATCAATAGGCCATTCTAATTCGGCATATTCTTTTGATGTGGTGTATCCTAAAGGTAACGTAATTGCCGCTGCTACGATGATTAATTGCCATCCCCAAAAGTGGATTTTACTCAATAAATCACTGAACATACGGGCTTTTAGCAAACGTTGCATGGAGTAATATACTCCGGCAAACATGGCGTTACCCACGAAGGCAAAAATCACCGCATTGGTATGCAAAGGGCGAAGTCTACCAAAACTTAAGAACGAAATTCCACTCGTCACGTTGGGGAACAAGAACATGAAAGCCAGAAGCAAGCCGACTAACATCCCTACAACCCCGAAAACGATACTGGCGTAGATGAAATTTCGAACAACTTTGTTGTCGTAATGAAATTGTTGCATTTCCATAATTATTGTTTTTCTTCGGTTATACTAATTTGATTGTTGTTTTTTGTTTTTTTGATTAACTCATCGTCAAATAACATGCGTACTGACGGAGTATAGTCATCGTCATACTGACCTGATTTTACGGCCTTGATAAAGGCTACCAGGAAGAAAACAGCCACAACGATACTGATGCTGATTAAAAAATAGATTACGCTCATACCCTATTAATTTGAAACAAAGTTACCCCCACACTACGGGATAAAACATGACATTTATCATTCCCTAAAAAAATCTTAAAATCCGTGAACTAACGGTAGTTCCGACGTGCATACCAATTGCTCATGAGCGTCACGAAACTCACAATGGTAATCGTACTCAACGGCATAATAATCGCCGCAACAATCGGTAAAAGATTACCCGTAACGGCAAAACTGAGTCCGACTACATTGTACAACAACGACACGCCAAAACTCATGTAGATCGTTTTCATTGCGTTGCGGGAATACTGCATGAAAAAGGCAATTTTGGAAAACTGGGTCGCATCCAATATTCCATCACAGGCGGGCGAAAACACATTCACATTCTCTGAAATCGAAATCCCAATATTACTCTGTGCCAAGGCTCCTGCATCGTTCAAACCATCGCCTACCATCATCACATTTTTGCCTTGGTTTTGGAGTGATTCGATGTAGGCCAATTTCTCCTCGGGTTTTTGATTGAAGACCAATATGGTTCCTGTGGGCAACATTTTTTCTAAAATCTTGCGCTCCCCATCATTATCCCCCGACAAAACAACCAATTGGTACTGTGCGCTGAGTTGGTCAAACAACTGCTCCAAGCCTTCGCGGTACTGATTATTGAATACATAACTGCCCTTGTACACGCCGTCAATCTCCACGTGAACTTTGGTTTTCTTATGGGTGTTTTCACTGAGGTGTTTTAAAAATTGGGACGAACCTAATTTTATCTCATGACCTTCCACCGTGGCAAAAACACCTTTCCCCGTGATTTCCTCAAAATGAGTGACAGTCGCTTTTTCTTGGGGAGGTAAATAATCGTACAGGCGGCGACTTAAAGGGTGGTTCGAACCCCGGAGTGTATTTTTCAACAAATACAATTCCTCGCTATTGAGTTCGTTGCCTTCATACGTAATGGCCGTTTTTTTGTTGGTGGTAATCGTACCCGTTTTATCAAAAACAATCGTATCAACTTTGGCCATTTGTTCGATCACCAAAGCATTTTTCAAATACAATTTGCGATTCCCCATAATGCGCAACACATTACCTAACGTAAAAGGAGCAGTTAACGCCAACGCACACGGACAGGCCACAATTAGAATCGCTGTAAAGACATTAAAGGCGGTGTCGACATTAATGAAAATCCAAAAGGCAAAAGAGACAAACGCCAACAGCAGTAAAGCGGGTGTAAAGTAATGGCTAATGCGGTCGGTGATGTTTTTGTGTTTGGACTCCAGTTTCTTTTGGAACACATCATTGCTCCACAATTGCGTCAAATAACTTTGGGAAACCGAAAACAAGACTTCCATTTCAATTACTTTCCCGATTTGTTTTCCTCCGGCGTAGATTTTGTCGCCCGACTTTTTCTCAATGGCTACGGCTTCTCCAGTCACAAAACTGTAGTCGATCGAAGCTTTTTCCGAAATTAATATACCGTCAACGGGAATGAGTTCTTGGTTGCGAATTAACAAGCGATCGCCTTTTTCAATATCGTAAACTTGCACCGGTTCTTCTTCCCCATTCGGTAAGATTTTGGTAATCGCAATCGGGAAATAGGATTTATAATCGCGCTCAAACGATAGAAAGTTGTAGGTTTTTTGTTGGAACAATTTCCCCAACAACATAAAGAATATCAACCCGCACATGCTGTCGAAGAATCCCTGTCCGTAGTCCATCACAATATCGACGGTCGAACGTACAAACATGATGATGATACCTAGGGCAATCGGAATTTCGATATTCAACATTTTGGCCCGAATGCTTTTCCATGCCGACACATAATACCCACTGGCGGAATACACCAAGGGCGGTAGTGACAAAAAGAAAATCAACCAACGGAAGAATCCGCGGTATTGATTGATCCAAAATTCTTCAACTTCAAAGTATTCGGGAAAGGATAATAACATGATGTTCCCAAAGGAAAAGAACGCTACTCCAATCTTGTAAATGAGCGAACGGTCGATTTTGTGTTTGTCGCCTTCGTAATTTTCTAGACTAATGTAAGGTTCATACCCAATCGAACTCAACAATTCCACGATGGTTTTGAGGGAAATCTGTTCGGGATTAAAGGTGATACGAACGGTTTTCGCGGGGAAGTTTACTTGCGAGCTGCCAATACCCGGTTGCAACTTGTGTAGATTTTCCAAAATCCAAATACACGAGCTACAGTGAATATGCGGTA
>CAYNDK010000067.1:0-13435 GCA_964395965.1 uncultured Flavobacterium sp. | reverse complement strand
AATTCAAAAACCGACAATCGCTTTGGATTTTCTCAATTATTAGTTTGGTGATAATTTTAATATGTCCAAGCCTTTTAGCTTATGTTAAATCGGTTGCAACTGAACCAGGTTGGACAGTTTATCCGCCACTTTCAGCCAAAAAAGTTGAAGTCAAAGAAAATATATTTACCATAATTTACCCAAATCTTTATTACACATATATTACCTTAACAATATTTGGTGTTTATGTGTTTTTTAAACTAGGACAATTATATAATAGGCACAGTTCATAACAGCCTCTATGGCTGGTAAGTACAAGTTTGGCGTTTGGTTTTTACGACCCGAGCAAAGCGAACGGTGGGAAGCAAAAAACGTTTATCTTAGTAAGAAATTAATCGTTTTGCTTTGACCGCCACAGTTGGCTAGCCATGAAACTCAGTATCAAATTAAATTGGGTTAAGCGCCTATTAGAAACTTCATTCTACACAAATTTTGCCTTATTTACATTACCTAATTTTAAATGAAATCAAACTTAACCTTAGTTGAATTTAGAGCTAGATTAGAAGCCAACCTTAAGATGGGTTCGCCTAAACATCACATTCCTTGGGGATTTTTTTCCATTTTTGGCACTAATTCCAAATGCTTTTATGGTAAATATGACTCTACAACATTTGAACTCACCAAAAACTCCAATTTTACACCGAATTATTACTTCATTCAAGGATCATATCATCTAATGGAAAATCAATTATTAATAAACTACAGCCTACTCCCTAATGGTAGATTAAGAAATGCCTACCTAACCTATTTTCCATATATTATATTCTTTTTGTTAAATTCACTTTTCTATTTTTCTCTTAAACCACCGACAATAGTCTACATCATTTTCAATCTATTTTTATTGATTATTTCCCTATTAATGCGACTTACCTTAAAATTTCAGCGTAAAAAATTAATGCAGAAATTTGAAACAGTATTTGAAATTACAGCTTAGAAGCGAACGATGGTACTGTTTTTAAAACTTTAATTCTAAATTTACAATTTGAAATTTAAAATAACAAGAGCATCTTGATTTATATTGTTTTAGTAACATTTGTACCTACATGTGTTAAATAAAAATTAAGGTTCCCGCCTATCTACATGGGAAGCCGTAGTTTTGTGATTCCTAATCTACAATACCATTTATAGATGAAATCCAAAACTCTTTTTTTTCTTGTCTTAGCCGTGGCACTGGGTGCTTTGGTCGTTTATCGTATTTCAAAAAATAGCGAAAAGGATCCAAAAGCAGGAGCACAAGGCGACAAGAAACCGCCTATTACTGCTGAAGCACGGATTGTCGAACCGCAGAACTTCTCCAATACCATTTCCTTATCGGGTTCGCTAGAGGCCAATGAAGAAGTGGCTATTCATCCCGAAGTTTCGGGTATTGCCGAGAAAATCCTATTCACAGAAGGAGCTCGCGTGACTAAAGGTCAAGTTTTGGTAAAAGTCAACGACTCCGAATTGCGTGCGCAGTTACTTCAAGCGATTACCAAAGAGAATTTGGCCTCAGAAAATGAACGACGCGCCAAACTTTTATTGAAAAAAGAAGCCATCAGTCAGGAAGAATACGATATTGCCAGTGCCGATTACCGCACAGCCAAAGCACAAAAGCAATTGATTCAGGTACAAATTGGAAAAACTTCCATCAAAGCTCCCTTTTCGGGAACGATTGGTTTGCGTACTATTTCACCTGGAACGTATGTGACACCTGCTACGGCAATTGCCAATTTGGTGAACACCAATCCGTTGAAAATTACGTTTTCACTTCCTGAAAAATATGCCACGGAAATCACCAAAAATGGAACACTCCAATTTACCGTTGCGAATGAATCCAAAACCTACACGGCGAAGATTTATGCCATCGAACCCGCCATTGAAGCAACAACGCGCACTTTACGCGTTCGCGCTTATGCCGACAATGCGAACGGCACCTTGATTCCGGGAACGTTTGCCAATGTGCAATTGCCTTTAAAGAATATTCCGGACGCGATTTTGATTCCGTCAGAAGTGGTAATTCCTGTGAAAGACGGGAAGAAAGTTTACATCGCTCAAAACGGCAAAGCCAAATCGGTGCTGATCGAAACCTTAACCCGTACAGGGAAAGATGTAGTGGTGACTTCTGGATTAAAAGCGGGCGATACTCTTTTAGTTTCGGGGGTGATGGCACTCAAAGATGACGCCGATATTACTGTTAAATTACAAACCAAGTAAACTATGAGTCTCTCTACGTTAAGTATCAAGCGACCCGTGTTTACCATCGTGGTCAATTTGCTCATTATTCTCTTCGGAATTTTGGGTTACTCCTATTTGGGGGTGCGTGAATTCCCTTCAATTGACCCAGCCGTGATAACGGTTCAAACCAATTATACGGGTGCCAATTCAGATATTATCGAACAACAAATTACCGAACCGCTGGAGAAAGCAATTAACTCCGTTGACGGTATTCGGAATATTTCATCCAACTCAGCCCAAGGTTCGAGTACCATCAATGTCGAGTTCAAATTAGAAAAAAATCTAGAAGAGGCTGCCAATGATGTTCGGGACAAAGTATCCCAAGCCGTTCGTTCCTTGCCACAAGATATTGATGCACCACCCGTAGTTTCTAAGGCCGATGCCGATTCGGAGCCGATCATCACCATGACGGTTCAAAGCGATACCCGCAATGTAATGGACTTGAGTGATTATGCAGAAAATGTGTTGGCCGAACGATTGCAAACCATTTCGGGGGTAAGTAGCGTCCAAGTATGGGGACAAAAACGGTATGCGATGCGATTGTGGTTGGATCCTGTAAAAATGACATCTTATGGATTGACCGTAAAAGATGTGATGACCGCCTTGGACAAACAAAATGTAGAATTGCCTTCTGGGAAAATTACAGGAAAAAATACCGAACTCACGGTGCGTACCATGGGGAATTTATCGGATGAAGAAGAATTCAACAACATTATTGTTTTAGCGGGAGAAGGCAAAACCATTCGTTTTAGCGATATCGGTCGGGCCGAATTAGCTCCGCAAGTGTTGGAATCCCAATTGACTGAATCGGGGAAACCGATGTTGGGATTGGCGATTATTCCGCAACCGGGGACCAATTACTTGGACATAGCCGATCAATTTTACAAGCAATACGCTCAATTTGAAAAGGATTTACCGAAAGACATCCACTTGAATGTGGCGTTGGACAATACCTTATTCATTAAAAAATCAGTGACTGAAGTGGCGGAAACTTTATTGATTTCTATACTTCTTGTAATTTTAATCATCTATTTGTTCTTCCGCGATTGGTCGATTGCCTTCCGTCCGTTGTTGGATATTCCGGTATCGTTGATTGCCACTTTTTTCATCATGTATTTGTGTGGATTTTCGGTGAACGTGTTAACCTTATTGGCGATTGTATTGGCTACAGGATTAGTAGTAGACGACGGAATTGTAGTTACTGAAAACATCTTCAAGAAAGTCGAAGAAGGCATGTCGCCCATTGAAGCTGCAATTAAAGGTTCGAACGAAATCTTCTTTGCGGTAATCTCCATTTCCATTACGTTGGCAGCGGTATTTTTACCCATTATCTTTTTGGAAGGATTTGTCGGACGGTTGTTTCGGGAATTTGGGGTCGTCATTGGTGCGGCCGTACTGGTCTCGGCCTTTGTATCGCTGACCTTAACGCCCATGTTGAATGCCTACTTGATGAAAGAAGGCGGACATAAACCAAGTCGTTTTTACGAGTTTACCGAACCCTATTTTGTGAGTCTCAACAAAGGCTATGCAGAGGCATTGCAAGGATTTCTTCGTAAAAAATGGCTGAGTTTCCCCATTCTGGCAGCTTGTATCGGATTGATTGTTTTATTTTTTACTATTCTTAAAAAAGAAACCGCTCCCTATGACGACCGCAATTTGGTCATCATGGGAATTACGACCCCTGAGGGTGCAACCTATGATTACACGGATCAATTGATGCAAGATATTTCGAAGATGATCAACGATTCGATTCCCGAGAAAAAAGTAGGATTGATTGTGACTTCGCCTTCCTTCTTTACTTCAGCGGTAAATACGGGAAGGGTGCGCTTGGCTTTGGTTGATCCTGAAAAGCGTCAAAAGAGTCAGAAAGAAATTGCCGATAATTTAAGCAAATGGACCAAAAAATATACAGACGCGAAAGTTACGGTGTCTGAACAACCTACGATTTCGGTGAACCGCCGCGGTGGGCTACCCATTCAATATGTGATTCAGGCCCAATCGTTTGAAAAATTGCGTGAAAAGATTCCGCAGTTTATGGAAGAAGCTACTAAAGACCCGACCTTCTCAATTGTGGATGTGAATTTGAAATTCAACAAACCCGAATTGAATATTTCGATTGATCGAGAGAAAGCAGAGAGTTTAGGCGTTTCCGTGATTGATGTGGCGCAAACACTGCAACTTTCATTGAGTGGTCAACGTTTTGGGTATTTCATGCGCAATGGCAAACAATACCAAGTGATTGGCCAATTTGATGATAAAGACCGCGACGATCCGTTGGATTTAACCTCAATGTTTGTAAAAAATAACAAAGGGGAACTGATTCAAATGGACAATTTGGTTCAAGTGGAAGAACAAAGTAATCCGCCTCAATTGTACCACAACAACCGCTACATGTCGGCAACCGTTTCAGCTGGTTTAGCCCCAGGTAAAAGTATCGGCGACGGTATTGAAGCGATGAATGCGATTGGTAAAAAAGTACTTGACGATACGTTCACTACCGATTTAAGTGGCGAGTCCCGTGACTTTACCGAAAGTAGTTCGAATACGTCTTTTGCCTTTGGTTTGGCATTATTGTTAATTTATTTGATTCTAGCTGCCCAATTTGAAAGTTTTATCGATCCGTTCATTATCATTCTAACCGTACCCATGGCGGTAGCCGGAGCCTTATTGTCGCTTTGGTTATTTGGTCAAACCTGGAATATTTTCAGTCAGATTGGTACCGTAATGTTGATTGGATTGGTGACCAAGAACGGTATTTTGATCGTCGAATTTGCGAATCAGTTGCGGGAACAAGGGCGCACCAAATATGAAGCTATTTTAGAAGCCTCTGAAGCGCGTTTGCGTCCCATTCTGATGACGAGTTTGGCGATTGCATTGGGAGCTTTACCGATTGCAATGTCGCTGGGCGCAGCGTCCACGAGTCGCATTGGGATGGGAGTTGTCATTGTAGGGGGAACATTATTTTCTTTACTCCTCACCCTTTTTGTGATTCCCGCCATTTATTTAATGTGGTCCAAAGCGCGCAAGCACCGACCCGAATTTGATAACTTAGTCGATTAATTATGCAACGATATACGGTCTTTTTATTTATGTTGTTCGGACTTCAACTGAGTTCGGCGCAACAACTTTTAACCTTAGAAGAAGCTATTAAAATAGCACTTGAGAATAATTTTGATATTCAATTGGCCAAGAACAATTTAAAAATTGACGAAACCAATAATTATATCGGAAATGCAGGGATGTTACCCAATGTTTCTGCCAATATTACCGACACCAATTCGAGAACCAATACAACCCAAGTTCAAGGCGGTACAGAACGCACATTGAATGGTGCCAAAAACTTGAATATGAATTATGGTGTTTCGTTAGATTGGACTGTATTTGATGGCTTAAAAATGTTTGCCCGTAAAGAACAATTGAACAAATTGGAACAACAGGGTCAGGCCGAATTAAAGAGTGCTATTTTATCTAAAATCAGTGCGGTGTACCTCGCCTATTATGATTTGGTGCAACAGCAACAACAAATCAAGGCATTGGACACCACGATTGTCATTTCCAAAGAACGGTTACAAACGGCACAAAACCGCTACAGTATTGGAAAAGCGGCCAAATTGGAAGTTTTAAATGCGCAAGTGGATTTGAATACGGATGAGAGTTTGTTGATCCAACAAAAAGAACAATTTAAAGCTTCACAAATTCAATTAAACACTTTGTTGGCTCGGGATGTAGCTTTGGAATTTAGTGTTTTAAATGCTTTAGAAGTGGATGATCGATTGGTTTTAGACGATTTAAAAAACTTAGCCAAGTCACAAAATCCGCAACTGCAGGCCCAAGTCTTGAACAAGAACATTGCCGAATTGCAATTGAAGCAAGTCAAAGCGGGGCGCTATCCTACTGTAAAAGTAAATACAGGATATACAGTAGGCCGTACGGAAGCTTCGTTGGGTTTTATCACCCAGTCGCAAAGTCGGGGCTTAACGTATGGTTTCTCGGCTTCTGTGCCTATCTTTCAAGGAAATCAAATCAGTCGAAACGAAAAGATTGCCAAACTACAAGTGACCAATGCTGAAATCACTATAAAACAGCAAGAGTTGTTGTTGGAAAGTCAGTTGCAAAGCGCTTATGCGAGTTATCTTTCCAACAAGAAATTGGTGGAAATGGAAGCGAAAAACGTATCGATAGCCGAACAAAATTTGGATATCACGTTGGCTAAATTCAAGATTGGTACCATCACTCCGGTTGAATTTCGCACCGCGCAACAAGGATTTATTGAAGCCAAAGTACGTTACAGCAATGCTTTGTACCAAACCAAGATTTACGAAATCAGCTTAAAAGAATTGGCTGGAAGTTTAACGTTTTAGTTATTTTTGGCAAAAAACTAACCATGGTACAATACAATCCCAAAGACTGGATTATTTTCATTTTTCGTTTTCACAAATCGGATACGTTTCGCCAACTGTTTCCCATGATGGTTTTGATTGGGTTGTATACGGCGGGAATTTGTTATTTGGAAATGGCCGTTTGGCAACTTTCGGAAAGCAGTCATGTCAAAAACATTCCGATCATGCATGGTTTGGTGGGATTTGTGATTTCTTTGTTGCTTGCTTACCGCACAAATACGGCTTATGATCGCTGGTGGGAAGGGCGAAAATTATGGGGTTCACTGGTGAATAACAGTCGGAATCTTGCTTTAAAACTATCGGTGATGTTGAAAGACGACCGGGACAAATTGTATTTTCGACGTATAATTCCCGTGTATGCTTCGGTGTTGCAAAAACATTTGGCGGATGAAGAAACCTCCAAAACGTTATTTGATGATTTGGATTTAGAATTGGATCATCACAAACACCGTCCGAATCAAGTTGCACGTGGATTGTATCAAAAAGCGAATGATTTATATGTTTCAGGAAAAATTACGGGCGATCAATTGATTGTGATAAACAGTGAATTGCAATCGTTTACCGATGTTTGTGGGGCTTGTGAACGGATTAAAAACACGCCTATTCCCTACTCCTATAGTGCTTTTATCAAAAAGTTTATCTTCATTTATGTAATGACTTTACCCTTTGGTTATGTCTTTAGTTTGGGCTATTACACGATTCCTGTGGTTATCTTTATCTTTTATGTTTTGGCGAGTTTGGAATTGATTGCTGAAGAAATCGAAGATCCGTTTGGAAACGATGTTAACGATTTGCCGACACAAAAGATAGCCTCCAACATTAAAAAACATATCGAAGAAATACTCTAACTATAGTAATTCAGCAATTTTTAAGGAATCGTTTTAATTCCCTTTTTTATTTATTTGTATCTTAGTGAAACAAATGACTATTTATGGCTGTTAAAGCGCTACTCAATAAACCTGCACTCACACATGAAAAATCGCTAAAAACGTTGGTAGAAAACCGAACGATTTTCTCGTTGGATCATTGTGAATTGAACATTTTTGAAACCTATCAAAAATCAGAATTGGTACCGTTAAAGTTCAACGACTTGGTGGTGACTAGCATGTTGCGCGGAAAGAAAGTCATGCATTTGTTTGAAGATCCGAGTTTTGATTACCTTCCGGGTGAAACGGTAATCGTTCCGGGTAATGCTGAAATGAAAATTGATTTCCCAGAAGCTTCCCAAGACAATCCTACCCAATGTATTGCTTTAGCGATTGACCAGCCTATTATTAAAAGTACGTTGGATTTCCTCAATGAAAAATACCCCAAAGAGGGTCGGAATAATTTGTGGAAATTGGATCATGAAAACTATTTCTTTTACAATAATGTCGAATTGGCGGGTACGATTAACAAGCTCATTAAAGAATGTATGGGCGATTCGTTAACCAAAGATGCGATTGCCGATTTGACCTTACAAGAACTGATTATTCGCATTATTCAAACCCAGACGGCCAAACGTTATGAGGATGATCAATTCATCAATATCTCTAGTCCGATTGCACCCGTTGTCGAATTCATCAAAACCAATATTCACAACACCATCAACCTCAAAGACCTGAGCGATAAAGCGTGTATGAGTCCGACCAGTTTCTATCGCTACTTCAAACGAGAACTAGGAATGAGTCCGATCGAATTTATTCTCAACGAAAAAATAAAATACGCCAAAAAACTTTTGAGTAATCCCAAAATCAATGTCAACGAGGTATCGTATGCGACCGGATTTGAAGATTGCAATTACTTTATTCGTTTATTCAAAAAATACGAAGGCGTCACACCCAAGCAATACCAATTGATGAATTTCACGATGCATTAATCGTAGCTATTGTAGCGCACGGGTTCCAATTGGTCCAACTCTTCCGACTCAAACAATCGGTATTTTACTTGAAAGGTTTTGCCGTAGGGTGTTTCTAAAGAAAATCCGCCTGGACCATGGCCATTGGTGACATCTAAGGTAAAGTGGGCATGTTTCCAGTATTCAAATAAATCTTTATCCAACCAAAAATCAAATCCGTTAATTTGACCGATGCAGACATCACCTGAACGGAGCATAAAACCGCCTTTTTCAAAGCATTGGGGTTGGGTTCCTTCGCAACACCCACCCGCTTGGTAGAACATCAAGGGGCCAAATTTTTCCTCAAGCATCACAATTACTTCTAAGGCTTCTGGGGTAACATCTAAACGTGACAGCATATTTTTTTGTTTTAAATAGAAACCGCAAATTGGCTGATAAAAACCAATTTGCGGTTAAAGGAATACTAATTAAACGAACTATTAAAAGAATCCTAATTTATTTTTGTTGTACGAAATCAACATGTTTTTAGTTTGGCGGTAGTGATCCAACATCATTTTGTGGTTTTCACGTCCGATACCGGATTGTTTGTATCCACCAAACGGAGCTCCAGCGGGATACGCATGGTATTGGTTCACCCACACACGACCGGCTTTGATGTCACGAGGTACTTGGTACAACTCATGGGCATCGCGTGTCCAAACACCAGCACCTAAACCGTACATGGTATCGTTAGCAATTTCGATCGCTTCTTCTGTAGATTTGAAAGTTGTTACTGCCAATACGGGTCCGAAAATTTCCTCTTGGAAGATACGCATTTTGTTATGCCCTTTGAAAACGGTCGGTTGAATATAATAACCACCTTCCAAATCACCACCCAAATGGTTTACTTCGCCACCACATAGCAACTCCGCTCCTTCTTCTTTTCCCAATTGGATGTAGGAAAGGATTTTATCTTTTTGGATTTGAGATGCTTGCGCGCCCATCATTACGGTTGGGTCAAATGGATTACCCAATTTCACAGCGGCTACGCGTTCCAATACTTTTTCCATGAATTTGTCATAGATGGATTCATGTACCAATAGTCGGGACGGACAAGTACACACTTCTCCTTGGTTCAAGCAGAACAATACCACACCTTCTAATGCTTTATCGAAGAATTCGTCGTCAGCATCCATCACTGACGGGAAGAAAATATTAGGCGACTTCCCTCCTAGTTCCAAGGTTACTGGGATGATATTTTCAGTGGCATATTGCATTACCATGCGACCTGTAGCGGTAGAACCGGTGAATGCAGCTTTGGCTACTTTGGGGTTGGTTACTAAAGTACGACCCAGTTCAGCACCAAAACCATTTACGATATTAATTACACCGGCAGGAATTAGATCAGCAATAAGTTCCATAAGCACCATAATAGAAATCGGCGTACTTTCAGCGGGTTTTAACACTACACAGTTTCCGGCAGCAAGAGCAGGCGCCAATTTCCATACCGCCATAAGGATGGGGAAATTCCAAGGGATAATTTGCGCAACAACACCGATGGGTTCATGAACAATAATGGAAACCGTATCTTTATCCAATTCGCTGATCGAACCTTCTTCGGCACGAATAACACTGGCAAAATAACGGAAATGGTCGATTGCCAAAGGTAGATCGGCTGCCATTGTTTCGCGAATGGCTTTTCCATTGTCTAGAGTTTCAACAGCAGCAAGGTGTGCTAAGTTGGCTTCTAATCGGTCAGCCACCTTATTTAAAATGATACTGCGTTCTGTTTTGGAAGTCTGACTCCATGATTCAAATGCGGCATGGGCTGCATTCACTGCATTTTCAATATCCATTTTTGCAGAATGCGCTGCTTTCGCCATCACTTTACCGTCAACAGGAGAAATTACATCAAAATACTGTCCTGTAGAAGGAGCCGTCCATTTGCCATTAATGTAATTATCATATTTCTCTTTCAGTTGCGGTCTTTGTACTAAATTACTCATCGTCTTTAAGATTTTTTGTTTGCAGTATCAAAATTAGAAGCTACATCGATTGAGGAATAGCACTTTTATTTCAAACTATAGCACAAATTTGTTAACCTCGAAATTTTAACTTAAAATATTTACACATCTTTCAATTTTATTGTCAAATAATTAACAGATTCACAGCGTCAATTAAAACTGTAAACCTTAAAAATATTTTTTAGTTTACGCCCCGATTCACTTATCTTTGCACCCGTTAAAAAACCATTACCACCATGCGTATTTCCTATAATTGGCTTAAGCAATTTTT
Organism: uncultured Flavobacterium sp.; assembly: GCA_964395965.1. Taxonomy (GTDB): domain Bacteria; phylum Bacteroidota; class Bacteroidia; order Flavobacteriales; family Flavobacteriaceae; genus Flavobacterium. The sequence continues at coordinate 2,671 of CAYNDK010000067.1, read as the reverse complement.
AAAAATCGATTTACCTTCAGAAGAGACGGCATCACTTTTAACCGACTTAGGTTTAGAAGTAGAAGTTGTTGAAAAATACCAATCGGTCAAAGGTGGACTTTTAGGAGTTGTAGTTGGCGAAGTGAAAACTTGCGACAAGCATCCAGATGCCGACCGTTTAAAAGTAACTACGGTTGATTTGGGTGATGGAAATCCCCCTGTACAAATTGTATGTGGCGCGCCTAACGTGGCTGCTGGTCAGAAAGTTCCTGTAGCAACAGTAGGTACAAAATTATTTGACAAAGACGGCAACGAATTTGAAATCAAAAAAGGGAAAATTCGCGGACAAGAAAGTCACGGGATGATTTGTGCGGAAGACGAATTAGGCTTAGGTGAAAACCATGATGGAATTATGATTTTGGATGCCAAACTTAAGCCAGGAACTCCTTTGGCAGAAGTATTAAAAATTGAAAACGATGAAGTTTTTGAAATTGGCTTAACTCCCAACCGTGCTGACGCTATGTCGCATATGGGTGTCGCAAGAGATTTACGTGCTGGATTATTATTACGCAATAAAAATATAGAATTAATCACTCCATCAGTATCGGCTTTTAAAGTTGACAAGCGTACATTAAAGATTCAAGTGGATGTGGTAGATAGTAAACTTGCACCGCGTTATTGTGGGGTAACTATTTCAGGCATAAAAGTTAAACCATCACCCGATTGGTTACAAAACCGATTGAAAGCGATTGGAATTACACCTAAAAATAACATTGTAGACGTTACCAATTACATTTTACATGAATTGGGTCAGCCGTTACATGCTTTTGATGCCTCTAAGATAAATGGAAAATTAACGGTAAAAACAGTTGCAGCAGGTACAAAGTTTGTGACTTTGGACGAAGTGGAACGAACGCTTCATGAAGATGACTTGATGATTTGTGATGAAAACGGACCGTTGTGTATGGCTGGAGTTTTTGGAGGTAAATCATCCGGAGTTACTGAAACGACAACATCTATCTTTTTGGAAAGTGCCTATTTCAATCCGGTGACTATACGAAAAACGGCTAAACGTCACGGTTTGAGTACGGATGCTTCTTTCCGTTTTGAACGTGGAATTGATCCCAATATTACTGAATATGCGTTGAAACGTGCCTGTATGCTTATTTTAGAAGTTGCTGGTGGTGAAATGACTTCCGATGTTGTGGATTTATACCCTAAAAAAGTGGAGGATTTTTCGGTGTTCTTAAATTTTGACAAAGCCTTTAAATTGATAGGTCAAGAAATTCCTAAAGAAACGATCAAAAAAATCCTTGCATCACTTGATATTAAAGTTAATAGTATTACAGATGCAGGTTTAGGATTAATAATTCCGGCTTATCGTGTAGATGTGCAGCGAGAAATTGATGTGATTGAAGATATTTTGCGAGTGTATGGGTATAACAACATCAATTTTACCAAAAAAATTAATGCAACTGTTGCCAACTCTCCTCGTACAGAAGATTATAAATTACAAAATATAGTAGCTTCACAATTGAATGCTATGGGCTTTCATGAAATGATGGCCAATTCATTAACAACAGGTGACTATGTAAAACTTTCACCTCAGTTAAAAGAAGAATACAATGTAACCATGTTAAATCCATTGAGTAACGATTTAGCTACTATGCGTCAATCAATGTTATTCTCTGGTTTAGAAGCTGTATCCTACAATATCAATCGTAGAAACAGCGACTTAAAATTATTTGAATTTGGAAAAACATACCATAAATTGTTATCTGGATTTAATGAGAAAAAGCACTTAACTGTATTTATGACAGGTAATCGTGCTTCTGAAAGCTGGACTGGTGCCGTAAAAGCATCTGATTTTTTTGTATTCAAAGGAATTATCAAATCGATCTTTGACCGTCTAGGATACACAAAAATTCAGGATAAGCCTGTGAGTAATGATGTTTTTTCTGAAGGCATTGCCTTTCATTTAGGCAACGATGTATTAGTAGAATTTGGTGCAGTTAAAAAAACTATTTTAAAACACTTTGATATCAAACAAGATGTTTTTTATGCCGATTTTAATTGGGATTTAGTAATTAAAATGATTTCCAATAAAATCAAATTTCAAGACATTCCAAAATATCCTGAAGTTAGACGCGATTTAGCACTTTTGGTTGACCAATCTGTTTCATTTGAATCGATTTATAATTTGGCACGTCAAACAGAAAAGAGCTTGTTGAAACAAATCAATTTATTTGATGTTTATGAAGGTAATAACTTACCTGAAGGTAAAAAATCCTACGCGGTAAGTTTTGTTTTACAAGATGCTACAAAAACGTTGACGGATGTACAGATTGATAAAATCATGAGTAAATTACAACAGCAATTGGAAACTGAATTGGGTGCGCAATTGCGATAATAAACTTTCAAAAAAGTATTAGGCCGTCTTTTTGGACGGCTTTTTTTATGAAAAAAATTAACGAAAGTTCAATTTAAAGCTAAGGTATTTTCAATTAATTTAGTGGGACAAATTGCACTATTACTATGACTATGAAAGCATTAGAACCTGTTGCTTTAGACAAAACTCTTTTGAAAATCCGAAACCGAAGTCAAAAAAATGAGGATACGATAAAGGCTACGTGCACCTCCCTGCTCCTTTTGGAAACGTCTAATAAAAAGGAGCGTGTTGGAAAAAGTAGCA
>CAYNDK010000066.1:0-13584 GCA_964395965.1 uncultured Flavobacterium sp. | reverse complement strand
CTGACTTTTAGCCTGGTTCTAGTACTCTCTCTAAGTTATTTTTCGTGTCGAGATTGTAAAGATGCCCATACCAAACGTTGTCGTATTTTGGCACGTTTATTTTACATGCTTCTTCTTTTAATTGTATGCCATTGGTTTTTTTCAGACATCACGCGTTGGTAAACTATCGTTATTATTTTCAAAAAATACTTTTTGTTCCCTAAGGGCTTCGTACCTTTGTCATCCATTATTACAAAACATGGTTTATCCAAAAATTCCTTTGGCACAGTCGATCATTGAACTTTTTCGGCACAAAGGCATTCAGCATATCGTTATATCACCGGGTTCCCGCAATGCTCCGCTTACTATTGGTTTTGCGCAACATCCCAATTTTAAATGTTACAGTATTGCTGACGAACGATCAGCGGCTTTTTTTGCATTGGGACTCGCTCAACAATTGCGAACTCCCGTTGCAGTAATTTGTACATCGGGATCTGCGGTTCTCAATTATTATCCGGCTGTAGCTGAAGCTTTTTACAGTCAATTACCACTTATTGTAGTCTCTGCAGATCGTCCGTTATCCAAAATTGATATCGGCGATGGACAGACTATTCGCCAACAAAATGTATTAGCGAATCATACCGTTTTTAACGCCAATTTGACTGAAGAGGCTAGTCAAGAAAACGATTTTTTGATTCAAGAAGCTATTGCTAGTGCCCTGCGGCTTAAAGGTCCTGTACACATCAATGTTCCTTTTGAAGAGCCGTTATATGAAACGGTAAACGAATTGACGGTTGAGGTGCATGTCACTTCCTCTATTGAGGAGGAACCTATTCCAAACGAACCTTTGGTAGATTTGGCTCAACTTTGGAACACCGCGGCCAAAAAACTTATACTTGTAGGAGTCAACGATCCCAATCAATTGGATCAAGAAGTTATCAATCATTTGGCCCAAGATCCAAGTGTGGTGATCATGATAGAGACGACATCAAATTTGCATCACCCAGACCTCATAAATACAATTGATACGATTATTACGCCTTTTACAGAAGCCGATTTTAAAGCCTTTCAACCCGATGTTTTAATCACGTTTGGCGGTATGATTGTTTCCAAACGAATCAAAGCTTTTTTACGAAAATACCAACCCCAACACCATTGGCATATTGATCCCCTGCGGGCCTATGATACATTTGGTTGTTTGTCCTATCACGCAAAAGCCCAACCTAATAGTTGGTTTCAATCGTTTATTGGGTTAACAAAAACAGTAGAAAGTACCTACCGCATGCAAACTCTTGCAATTCGCGAAGAAAGACGTGAAAAAACTGCGGCTTATTTGGCTTCTATTCCTTTTTGCGATTTTAAAGTATTTGAAAAAATTATTCCCGCCTTACCTTCCCATTCACAATTGCAAATAAGTAATAGTTCTGCAATTCGTTATGCACAATTGTTTGATATTGATCCTACTATTGAAGTTTATTGCAATCGAGGGACTAGTGGTATTGACGGAAGTACTTCGACAGCAATTGGTGCAGCTGTAGGGAGTGGTAAACCAACAACATTAATAACTGGAGATATTAGTTTTTTATACGATAGTAATGCACTTTGGAATGCCTATATCCCTAAAGATTTTACTATTATTTTATTGAATAATGGAGGAGGAGGTATTTTCAGAATACTACCAGGGCATGAAGAAACTCCAGTTTTTACCACCTTCTTTGAAACATCGCATTGCTTTACCGCTGCCCATTTAGCTGCAATGTATGGCTTTGAATATCTTTCAGCTTCCTCCGAAGAAACATTGGCAAATTGTCTTAACTTGCTAAAGCAAAATACAGCGCGTCCCAAATTGTTGGAAGTATTTACTCCCACACTTGAAAATGATCGCTATTTACTCAATTTTTTTAAATCATTGGTTTAAAAGTAATAACCATACCTCATGAACATCGGAAAAACCAACACCCTGACAATTGCTCGCGAAACTTCAGTGGGCTTATTTTTAACAGACGGTAATACAGACGTTTTACTACCGCGCAAGTATATGCCAAAAGTATATGAAGAAGGGGAGGATTTAGAGGTCTTTCTTTACCTTGATCATGAAGAGCGTCCTGTAGCAACGACATTACGCCCGTATGTTCAATTGAATGAATTTGCGCATTTGAAAGTCAACTATATGAATGAATATGGTGCTTTTTTGGATTGGGGATTGGAAAAGGATTTATTTGTCCCTTTTCGCGAACAAGCACAGCGTATGGAAACGGGAAAACGATACCTCGTCTATGTTTTTTTGGATGAAAAAACGAATCGTCTAGTAGCTTCGAGCCGTATTCACCGCTTTATCAAGGAAGAGAATGTCCTTCTTGAGCCTGGACAAGAAGTACAAGTGATGATAACCCACTTCTCAGATGCAGGAGTTAATGTAATTATTGAACACCAATACCGTGGACTTGCTTTTCAAAACCAGGTTTTTGATGAAACGTTAAAATTTGGTAAAACCTACAAAGCCTATGTCAAACAAGTGAGACCCGACGGAAAAGTGGATATCTCTTTCCAAAAAATGGGATTAGATCAAATTGATGCCGCAGTGCAACAAATTCTAGCCGAACTCAATGCGAATCGAGGATTTTTAGGTCTACATGATAATTCACATCCTGAGGACATTAAAACGGTACTTAAAATGAGTAAGAAAACATTTAAAAAAGCGATTGGGCAACTCTACAAAGACCGTCGCATAGAGCTTCGTGAAAACGGTATCTATCTAAAATAACGTTAAGGTCATTCGTTAAATAGACTACTTGGTAATCAAGTAGTTTTTTTGTTTTCTATATCCAGTACTAATTTTTCACTAAAAGCAATGCTATTTCCAAAAAATAACTATACATTTGTATATACAAATATTGCAATATGCAACGTAAACAATTTATCAAATTAGCCGCAGGAGGAGTAGTTATGTCAGCATTAGGTCCGTTATACAGTTGGTCACAAGATTTAAAAGAAAATGGTGTTGTAATGCCGGTTCTATTTATAGGGCATGGCTCACCCATGAATGGAATTGAAGATAATGACTTTTCAAAAAGTTGGGCAGCAATGGGAAAGCGTATCCCAAAACCTACTGCAGTACTAGTGGTATCTGCTCATTGGTTGACTCGAGGTACACACATTACAGCTATGGAGCAACCCAGAACTATTCATGATTTTGGAGGTTTTCCTGATGCGTTGTTTCAGGTACAATATCCTGCACCTGGTTCGCCACAATTAGCAAGTGAAACACAAAAACTTATATCATCAGTACCTATCGAACTGGATCATGAATGGGGTCTAGATCATGGAACTTGGACTGTAGTGCGTCATATGTACCCTCAGGCTGATGTTCCCGTTTTACAATTGAGTATCGATTACAGTAAGCCGCCTCAATTTCATTATGATTTGGCAAAAGAATTACAAGCGCTTAGAAAAAAAGGCGTATTAATCATAGGGAGTGGTAATATGGTTCATAACTTAGGTAAAGTAGCTTGGGATAAATTGAATGAACCAGAATACGGATATGATTGGGCTTTGGAAATCAATCAAACATTCAAAGAAAAAATCAGTAACCACGATCATAAAGCGTTGATTGCGTACCAACAATTAGGTACTGCTGCTTTATTAGCGATACCAACTCCGGATCATTACTATCCATTGTTATACACCCTTGGATTACAAACCAATACGGATGACATCACTTATTTTAATGATAGAGCGGTAGGGGGATCACTAACAATGACCTCAGTAAAAATCGGAAAATGAATACCTATTCAGTATTTAATTTACTTCAATTTCTGGATTGATTTTTTTTAACTCATTGATAAAGGCTTCTGCATTCTTGGGAGAGATAAAAATATCATCAAATTGATTGTATGTGATTATATAACCTTTCACATCCAAGGCAGGTTTCAATGTAACAGGAACAAATAATCCTGAATGCTTACGAATTGATTTTATTTTACCAATTGCGATACGGCCACGAATGGGACCCGAACGATAAAATAAAAAATTGTTGCGAAGCACATAACGAGTGTCTAGCAATACCCATACGATAAATGCAACCACAATTCCAATGACTGTTCCTGCAACAGGACTCAAATCATTGGTTCGGTAGGCTGTGTAAATAAGTCCGATCATGCCCGCAACCAATCCCCACAAAACAATGGTGGTTACTCGATTTTGAGTCGAAAAGAAACGATTCATAACTTAAATTTTTAGTAGATTTTGTGTAGATTTTAGTAAGGCATCTTTGTGTAAAAGTACGGAAATACTTTTTAAACGCAAATAGGCAACACTCATGTAGATGAAACCATCACGTCCAGATTGTGTACCCCATGAATTCTTGACTTTGTAATATACTGTACCGTTTTGGTCTTTGACTTTACCTACAATGTGCATCAAGTGATCATCTTGCGTTGTCAAGTTTTCAAACTCTTGTTGGCGGTAGGTTGGAGTAATGTTTTTTTCTGGTTTTATTTCAGTTAAAATTAACTTACTGTCTTCTTCGTTATTCGGAATAACAGCAATACCATTTCTACCTGAAAATGTGGCCTCTGAAACATCACAGTCTAAAGAAAGTGTAAATCCTTTATTTAATGCATTATCAATATTTTGAATATATTCATCTAAAGGAACATTGTAGAATAATCCATTGGAGAAATTGTCGGGGATATCAAGAAGAAAAGGCTGGTAATACGGTTCGTGTTGAAAAGAAGAAAGGGTTACATAGTCATCCAATTTTAACTTCGTCATTTCCAAAAAAGACTTTGGAGTGTATGTTTTTCCTTCGTATTTAAATTCGACCACATCTTTACCTAAGTAGGTATCTAAAACCGACTCAATGGCTGTTTGCCAATTGGATGTTAGTTGTTTACCTGGATTTGCTGCATAGGTTTTTACCATATTTTCTAAAACAGCAACCATTTCAGCATGATTATGTTTTTGATTGGTTGGATTTCCTGGGTAAATCACGTTTGGTACGATTCCATAAACTTTGGCACTCTTTATTACATCATGTGCTAATGCGCCTTCACCAAATTGCGCTTTTCCCTGTCGCATCACATACACCCATGCTTTTTTGGGGTAAGTATGACGAACCTGAAACATTTCGGATAAATCGATTGGTTTTCCTGTGATGCGAATGATTTCTGCTTCAAGAAATGAAGTTGTTGAAAAACTCCAGCATGTTCCTGTATTTCCTTGGGAAATAACGGGTTGCGCTTCTAAGTCAATAAGGTTGGTGAATTCATAGGTCTGTGCATGATTCATATGGAAGCATCCAACAAGAAGTGCTGTGGTTAATAAGCGTCTCATTTTGTGAAAAAATATAATGTGTATGTGTTCTAAAATTGGTTTATTTTTACGCTAAAATAGTATAAAAACATTGCGTTCAACAACAATTTTATAATTTTCTAATAATGAGTGAAATCCTTTGGAAAACCGTACGTGAATTTGACGATATCACCTATAAAAAATGCAACGGTGTAGCCCGTATTGCTTTCAATCGCCCCGATGTGCGAAATGCTTTTCGTCCCAAGACAACAGCAGAATTGTTAGAAGCGTTTCATGACGCACAAGAAGATACTTCAATTGGAGTGGTTCTACTTTCAGCAGAGGGACCTTCTTCTAAAGACGGCATTTGGTCGTTTTGTTCTGGAGGGGATCAAAAAGCAAGAGGTCATCAAGGATATGTTGGTGAAGATGGTTACCACCGTTTAAATATTTTGGATGTTCAACGATTAATTCGTTTTATGCCCAAAGTGGTTATCGCCGTTGTTCCCGGTTGGGCTGTTGGTGGTGGACACAGCCTTCATGTTGTTTGTGATATGACATTAGCCAGTAAGGAAAACGCCATTTTTAAACAAACAGATGCCGATGTAACGAGTTTTGATGGAGGATATGGTTCTGCTTATCTCGCAAAAATGGTTGGACAGAAAAAAGCACGTGAAATTTTCTTCTTAGGTAGAAATTATTCTGCCCAAGAAGCCTTTGAGATGGGAATGGTTAATGAAGTTGTGCCGCATGACGAACTCGAAGCTACTGCTTATCAATGGGCTCAAGAAATATTAGCTAAATCACCTACCTCTATCAAAATGTTGAAATTTGCGATGAATCTCACAGATGACGGAATGGTAGGACAACAAGTTTTTGCAGGAGAAGCAACTCGATTGGCCTACATGACTGATGAGGCAAAAGAAGGTAGAGATGCATTTTTGGAAAAACGTAAGCCCAATTTTGATAAAAAATGGTTACCATAATAGAAAATGATGCCTAAAGAATAGAGCGCATTCACATTTCCTGTTCATTACCAGCCTAAAAAACGATAACAATTACTTTTCTATGGAAAATTTTACCAATAACGAACTTGATGTTCGCGGGTTACCTAAATTTGAATCGGTTGAACTACAACGTTTAGAGCCAAAATACCGTCGTGTTTTAGCTGTAAATATAGGGTTAGCGCTTTTTGTAGAACTTATTGTTTTACTGATTCTCACTTTAAAACCTGAAGAATTGTCCTCAATGGATGTGCTTTTCTTTTGGGTGGGTGGTGCCCTAATTGGTTTGCTCATCGTTTGGCTCACCTTATTAGGATTTCGAAAAAAAGGATATGCTTTTCGGGAACATGATTTGATTTTTCAATACGGTGTTATTGCCACTTCTACCAAAATTATTCCCTATAATCGAGTACAACATGTTGCTTTACATGAAGGGTTGATTTCCCGTTATTTAGGATTGGCACAAGTTGAAATATATACTGCAGGGGTACATGGTGGCGATATTAAAATACCGGGTTTACTTAAGGAAGATGCAGATCGAATCAAACATTTATTAATGGGTAAAATTCAAAAAGAATTGTAAATGGCAGCCCAATTTCACGAACCCCAGCACCAATCCAAAATAGGAATCCTTGTGCTTTTCCTTGATACACTCCAGAAAATTATTCGCGGATTTGCACCTTTGCTACTTGTCGTGTTATTGAATGGAGGAAAAGTCAGTGCCTTTCTAGTATTCATGGCAGCTGTAGGTACAATCATCATGGTGAGTTGTGTCGCCTATTTACGGTATACCAATTTTACTTTTCACATTGATCCAACCACCGATGAGTTTGTGGTTTACGATGGTATTTTATCAAAAACCAAAACAGTAATCCAACTACAAAAAATACAACAAGTAAATATTACTCAAAATCTGGTACAACGTTTTATCAGGGTTTATGGTCTTCAAGTCGATTCAGCGGGATCAGATAAACATGAATCTGAAATAAAAGCTATTTCCCATGAATTAGCTCTTGCTCTCAAAAGCAGATTGCTAGAATCGCACAAAAAAACAGAGTCAATTACAGAGAATCAAGTTGTTGCCGATACTATAATTGCGGGGCCCTTTCTGAAAATCAATTTGATAAGCTTGTTTAAAGTTGGAATAACCTCCAATTACATCAAAAGCGTCGGTTTAATTCTCACCTTCTTTTTTTCAGTTTGGGGTAAATTACATGAAATAGGAAAAGAGGAGTGGCTTGAGGATAAAATTGTAGAGCAAGATTGGATCGTTAATTCGATATTCTATTCCCTACTTTTTGGATTTCTAGTGCTTTTTACGGTTGTATTTTGTATCAATTTAGTGCGAACCGTATTGCGCTATTTCAATTATACAATGACTGAACAAAAAGGGTCATTGTTAATCTCCTTTGGATTAATCAATACAAAAAATACCATCCTGCGCCCCTCACGTGTTCAATCGGTTACATTCTCTCAAAATTATTTTCAAAAAAAGCTTAATGTACTCGAATTAAAAATTAAGCAAGCAGTCACAGATGAGAAAAATCAACACAAAGATCGTATCGAAGTACCGGGATGTAATCAACAAGAAAAACAAGCGATTTTACAATTGATTTATGGTCACCAACCCCAACAAGGACAATTACTGAAGTCTAATTGGCGGCGATTGGTTTTTGCATTATTCCTGACCATTTTTCTTCCCAGTTGTTTTGTAGTTCCTATAATTATAAATACTCCCGAATTCCAATTGCCTGAACTCTATTATGGAGGGATGTTGTATGTTATTATCATGAGTGTTTACCATTATTTCTCCTTTAAAACATACCGTTTTTATGCTGGCGAAAATTATATCATGCGCCATTCAGGTGCTTGGGATATTGCACATGATATATTGGAAACAGATAAAATTCAAGCGATCACTACATCGCAATTATTTTGGCACAAAACGTTGAATATTGGTTCGGTAACTTTACACACCGCTGCAGGAAATATCAGTTTTTATTTAGCTAACTTTGAAACTTTAAAAGAGTATGTGAATCTATGGCTTTACAAAGTAGAAAGTCAAGATCACAACTGGATGTAATTTTAAAAAAACAATTATGAAACAATGGATTGAAGCCGCTCGAGTTCGAACACTACCACTCTCCGTATCAGGAATTTTAGTGGGAAGTTTTTTTGCCATGTCCCAATCCCGTTTTAATTGGAAAATTGTGCTCCTAGCGTTGTCTACAACCATAGGTTTACAGGTGTTATCCAATTTTGCAAATGATTATGGTGATGGGGTAAAAGGTACTGATAACGAAGATCGGGTTGGTCCCCAACGTGCTATACAGTCTGGGGCTATTACGCCAGGCGCTATGCGATATGCCATTTTTGTAACGGCATTCTTAACCCTAGTTTCTGCCATGCTTTTGATTTACAAAGCCTTTGGGGTGTCCAATTTCTTGTTTTCAATGATTTATTTCGTATTAGGAATCTTGGCCATCGCTTCTGCTATTCGTTATACAGTAGGTAAAAATCCCTATGGATATCGCGGATTAGGTGATGTTTTTGTATTTATTTTCTTTGGATGGGTGAGTACTATAGGCATTTCTTTCATGATATTGAAAGAATTGGACCCTGTTCTATTCTTGCCAGCAACAGCTATTGGTTTCTTAAGTGTAGCCGTTTTAAATCTTAACAATATGCGGGATGAAGCCTCTGACCGTAAAGTAGGAAAGAACACACTGATTGTTAAAAATGGTGGCGCTTGGGGGAAAAAATATCATTTCTTTTTAGTAATTACTGCCATGGTTTTATTTGCCGTGTTTGCCTACCTCTTTGATATGCAATACGACTCAAATCCAGAACATTTCAACATTGATAATTATTTTTATATGGTCTTTTATATTCCATTACTTATTCATTTGAAAAGGGTAAAAGAGAATACCGAACCCAGATTATTAGACCCAGAATTAAAAAAAGTAGCGTTAAGTACTTTTTTCATCAGTGTGGTAATGGCCCTTCAATTAATTTTCTTTTTCTCTGACGAAACATTATATCTTTTAAGTTCGTTATTTGGAAACTAATCGCAAAACACTCTAAAAATAAATATATGAAAATCACATTTTATGGCCATGCATGTCTCTCGATTGAGACAGGTGGAAAAACACTGCTTGTTGATCCTTTTATCACCGGAAACCCTAATGCAGCTCATATCGATATACATTCTTTAAAAGCAGATTATATCCTATTGACACATGCGCATCAAGACCATATTTTGGATGCGGAAGCCATTGCTAAAAATACGGGCGCAACTATTGTATCCAATTATGAAATTGCGTCACATTATGGAGCGAAAGGAATTGCGTATCATCCAATGAACCACGGTGGAAGTTGGAAATTTGATTTTGGAACAGTTAAATATGTAAATGCAATTCACACAAGTTCCTTCCCCGACGGAAGTTACGGAGGTCAGCCAGGCGGTTTTGTTATTGAAGCCGATAAAAATATTTACATTGCTGGAGATACTGCATTAACAATGGATATGAAATTAATTCCGATGCGCACAACCCTCGATTTAGCAATATTACCTATCGGAAGTAACTTTACAATGGATGTAGAAGATGCTGTAATTGCAGCAGATTTTGTGGAGTGTAATCGGGTTTTAGGTTACCACTACGATACATTTGGCTATATTGAAATTGATCATGCAGCAGCGAAAGATCAGTTTAAAGCGGCAGGAAAAGAATTACTACTTTTAGAAATTTCGGAAAGTATACAACTGTAATGGCTCGCTTTTTGCGGCTCTAAAGTCTCGCCTCAAGCGGGGCTTTTTTATGATGAAAACAATGAAGAAAATTGCTTTTTTGTGGGCAACCACACTCTTGACACTTAATGCTCAGGCACAATCCAAAAAAGGGTTCTGGGATACTATGCGAACAACCACCGAAACGATTGAACTGCGAGCCGGTGAGAAAAAAATAGTAAAAACTAACTCACTTCCCGAGGGTACAACTGAACTCGTTTACCGGATTACTTTGTTGGACGATAACCAAAAGTTGTCCTCCAGTTTGGTTTCTGTTTTAAAGGCTATTCCTGATCCAACAGGAATTTCTCAGGGAGCTGCAGGAGCCGTATTTCTGGCCTCTACCATTAGCGGAGACGATAAAGCCACGTTCGCTATTTTTACTAATGAAGCCGATGCAAATGGGTACTTAACTACGGGTAAAACAGAAAAAGCATGTTATGCCCAAAACACCGCAGTCAATAAAGAAGCCCGTTTATTAGCTTCGGGTCAATTGTGTATTAGTGAGTCCCGAACCCACTTGTGGTTTGGTTTTCAAAGTGACAATTGGTTGATGAAACAAAAAGTTGTGGTAGAAGTAGTACCATGGGTCGACTATCAAGCAAGTACAGGATGGACAGATAATGCCCGTAAAGAAATCTTGACAATTGCGAAAAAGCGAGAGGTATATGCTGCTTTGATTCAGAAAGAAGCTTTTGAAGTGGCTTTTGTCAAACAAATTATGGCAAATACTAGTTATTTCAATTTCAAGAAAATGGAAACCGCTGAACGTAATCAATTGCTAAATTCAAGTGAAAAAGAAGCTCTACGATCAACAGGCGAATTGGAAAAACGAAGTGAACAGATTGCTTCAGCGGCTTACAAGCTCTTTAGTAAGGGTAAAACAGAAGAGGGGATAGGTCGATTACAAACTGAGATTTATGCAGGAGCCAAAGATGCAGTGCTGTATGCAACACTAATTCAATGCTACCTTCAATCCCGTCAATTTGCAAAAGCAGCTACTTGTTTGACTGAAGCTCAAAAGATTAATGCAACTGATTTACGCATTCAATTGGCTGAGGCTCATGTCTACTTATTCACTGATAAAGTGTCGGAAGCCAAAGCTATTTATAAAAAGAATAGTCTTCAAAATCTGCCCAACGGAAAACCATGGAAAGATCAAGTTTTAAGTGATTTAGCGCTATTTGAACGCTCTGGTCTTCCTACCGAAAATTTTAAAAAAATTAAACGTTTATTGGAATGATTACAGCTAAATTTGTTCGCTATGTGCTAAATTTTTATCGTCCTGCTGTAACCTCTAGAGGAACAATGGAAGTGAAGGAAACCTGGTATTTATTTCTAGAACAAGACCATAAAAAAGGAATAGGCGAATGTGGTATGTTACGCGGTTTAAGTTGTGACGATCGTCCCGACTTTGAAGACAAATTGCAATGGGTTTGTGACAATATACACCTGGGTAAAGAAACATTGTATGCTGCTTTGCGCGAATTTCCAGCCATCCAGTTTGGCGTTGAACAAGCCTTTTTATCCTTAAGTCAAGAGCATCCAGCAATTTTATTTCCCTCCGATTTTACTTCCGGAAAATCAGGAATTCCGATTAACGGTCTTTTATGGATGGCCAACCCAAAGTCAATAGAATTCCAATTTGAACAAAAAATAAACCATGATTTTCGATGTGTAAAAATGAAAGTCGGTTCCAATCGTTTTCAAGATGAATTGCACCTTTTAGAACAATTTAGAACCCAATTTTCACCTGACGAACTCGAAATTCGTTTGGATGCCAATGGCGCTTATTCACCAGAAGAAGCCTTATCAAAATTGGAAGCATTTTCAAAATACCATATCCATAGTATTGAACAACCAATCGCTGTTGGGCAATGGGATGCAATGCACCATCTTTGTCAAAATTCACCTATACCAATTGCTTTAGACGAGGAATTAATTGGAATTTTTGACTTGGATCAAAAAAGAGTACTTTTAGATACAATTCAACCGCACTATATTATTCTTAAACCAAGTTTTGTAGGAGGTTTTCAAGGCACAGATTCTTGGATTCAATTGGCTGAAGAACGCAACATAGGCTGGTGGATTACCTCGGCTCTTGAAAGTAATGTCGGACTCAATGCCATTGCGCAATACACCTATCTGTTGCAAAATCCAATGCCACAGGGTTTAGGAACAGGAGCACTTTATACCAACAATATCGTTTCTCCTTTGGAAGTAGATCAAGCGCAATTATGGTATCGAATAGATAAAGACTGGGATATTTTTTAAAGTCACTTAGGGACAAAGTGTTTCATAGGACTTGAATAATTCCAAATAGGGACGAATCAAATAATTCATTTGATATTCATTGGCAATACGTTCCTTTTCTTCGCGGGTCTTTACTTTTTTTACAGCTTCTTTAATCGATGCTTGAACAGCAAAATACTCTTCAATTGCTTTTTTCTTGGCCTCATTTGAAAATAAGTTGCCAATTTCACTCTTCGTTTGAGTTACAAAAGCAGGGCAGTCACGTCCAACTTCCTCAATGGCAGTGATATATCCTTCCTGTAGCGAATTGTTAAATGAAAAAAGCGATACCGATTCAAAATCTACGGGAGCATAAGCAAATTCATCCTTTGGGTTTTTTATATAGTTCAATAATAAAACTACCCGATTTTCGCCACCTTGTTTCATGGCAACAAACGTTCCGTAAACATTAATTTTTCCCTCACGAATTAGAGGGACAAATAAATCCCGATAGTGATTTTGAATTACTCCTTTTTTGATTGTTTTTACTTTGATGTGTTCAAAGACATTAGAATCCATTTCACCCAAAA
The DNA here is from genome assembly GCA_964395965.1 of uncultured Flavobacterium sp. GTDB lineage: Bacteria > Bacteroidota > Bacteroidia > Flavobacteriales > Flavobacteriaceae > Flavobacterium. Next base: position 700 of record CAYNDK010000066.1, on the reverse strand, counting down.
ACTCAATTCGCTTAATCGATTGAATGGCAATTTTCTGCTCTGGACTGTTGTCATCTTTTTTAAAGGAAAGTTGTGAACCACTCACTTTTAACTGATCCTCCAAATCACCAAAATTGACCATTGATTCAACAATAAATCCCTCAGGTTGGTTAAAATCCTTTGTCAATCCTTCCAATTTTTCACCAGTATTCAACTCGATAATTGATTTGACATAGGATTTATTTGCATAATATTGAACTTGTGCATGTAGAAATGAACCAAGTGATAAAAAGACAAATGAGATAATTTTTTTCATGAGTTAATTGTCAAGTTTTTATTTTCTAAATAGTTATGTATTATAAAAAAATTATTCTTTAATGATTAATTGGTAGTTATCAAGCAAACCTTTCAAACTAGACGTATGAAAAATAGCTTTTTTAACTTTGTTTTTTTCAGGGTCGATGATAAAGTCGTAACTCGTATAAAAATCAGCTTTCTCTAAATTGGTCTCACTAAACACAGCGCGACGTAAATTACAGGAGTCAAATAAAGCGCCCGATAAGTCGGAGGCCATAAAATCCACCGCAATCATACTGCAATGGATAAATTGGATATTTTTTAATTTGAGTTTGTAAAACTGACTGTAATCCAGTAAGCAGTCTTTAAAATGAAATTCATAAATCACTTGATCGGTCATGGCAAAATTGACCGACGTGAAATT
>CAYNDK010000065.1:0-13723 GCA_964395965.1 uncultured Flavobacterium sp. | reverse complement strand
TACCATAGAATTTAGTAGGTTAAGTTTATGGTAGATTTGGGGCAAAAAGGCGTTCGTAACCACGAACGTCTTTTTTATTTTATATTCATAAAAAAAGCCCGACTGCAAAGCAATCAGGCTTGTTTTATAAGTTGGAATCGTTTTATTTATTTGCTTCGAATAAGCGAGCAACTTCGTTCCAATTAATCACATTGAAAAAGGCTTCAATATAATCAGGGCGACGGTTTTGGTAGTTTAAATAGTAAGCATGTTCCCAAACATCCATTCCTAAAATAGGAAAACCCTGACAAGCAACACCTGGCATTAACGGATTGTCTTGGTTTGGCGTAGCACAAACTTCTAATTTACCTCCTTTGTGTACACACAACCAAGCCCAACCTGAACCAAATTGCGTAGCACCCGCTTTAGCAAATTGTGCTTTAAATTCTTCAAATGAACCAAAGTCACGGTCGATAGCTGCTCCCAAATCCCCTGAAGGTGTCCCTCCTGCATTGGGGGCCATGATGTTCCAAAACAAGTTATGGTTGTAGAAACCACCACCGTTGTTACGGATTGCTCCTTTGGTCATGTCAAGATTTTCTAAAATTTCTTCAATGGATTTTCCTTCCAAATCCGTTCCTGCAATAGCTGCATTTAAATTAGTGGTATACGCATTGTGGTGTTTGCTGTGGTGTATTTCCATCGTACGCGCATCAATATGAGGTTCCAATGCGTCATAAGCATAGGGTAATTGTGGTAATTCAAAAGCCATAATTATTTCGTTTAAGTGAATACTAAATTGAATTCAAATTTATACATTTAACTTCGGAATAGAAAATACTATTTCTCGATTTAACGATAGATTTAACGTATTATTAATGACGTCATTTACGCTACAGCCCAACGATTTAAAGGGAGATAAAATTCGATTACTTCCTTTGAAATCCGATCATTTTGAAGCCCTTTTTGCTGTGGCAGCGGATCCGCTTTTGTGGGCGCAACATCCCAATCCTAACCGGTATCAACGGGAAGTTTTTCAAAATTATTTTGAAGGAGCTTTGGCTTCAAAAGGTGCTTTTTTGGTGTTGGATAAAGAATCAGATGTTGTAGTAGGTTGTAGCCGGTTTTACGATTATGATGCCGCATCATCTTCAATTTTGATAGGTTACACTTTTGTAGGGAGAGCCTTTTGGGGTAAAGGATACAATACAGAATTAAAACGTTTAATGTTGACATACATATTCCAATATGTCGATACCGTTTTCTTTCATGTAGGCGCACAGAATCTACGTTCGCAAAAAGCCATTGAAAAAATAGGTGCTTTAAAAGTGGATGAAATTAAGGTTGCTTATTACGGCGAATCCGAAAAGACTAACTTTGTGTACGAATTTAACCGCCATCAAATAGTTGAATTATGAGAACTCCTGCCTTTTCGCTTTACGATGCCTCTGCTGGATCCGGGAAAACATACACTTTAGTTAAAGAATATTTGAAAATTATTCTTTTAGCCCCAAAACCCGATGCCTATCGAAATATACTGGCAATAACCTTTACCAATAAGGCAGTTCATGAAATGAAAAGTCGCGTTGTAGAAAGTTTATCTCAATTTGCTAGTGATACCCCTTCGGAAAAGGCGATGGATTTTATGCAGGATATTGCACGAGATACAGGTTTGTCTCTTCAGTCAATTCAGGAAAAAGCACGTTTGATTATCAAGCATTTGATTCATAACTATGCGGCATTTGATATTTCGACCATTGATAAATTCACACACAAAGTTATTCGTGCATTTGCCCACGATTTGAATTTGCCAATCACCTTTGAAGTTTCTTTGGATACCGATAGTTTGCTGACAGAGGCTATAGATACCATTATTGCTCAAGCGGGTGAAGATGAGACGTTGACCCATCTTTTGGTCAATTACACGATGGAAAAAACCGACGATGATAGGAGCTGGGATATTTCTAAAGAAATTTTTGAAACCGGGCGCTTGTTGTTGAACGAAAACAATCGGGAAGCAGTATTACAATTGCAGGAGAAGTCCATACAAGATTTTGTTGTGTTAAAAAACAAATTGGTTGAACTTACCGCATCTCTTGAATCAGAAGCGATTGCAACAGCCCAAGGGATTTTGGATTTTATGGAGGGACATGGAGTCGATTTAAAATCTTTTAAAGGAAGCTATTTCCCCAATCATTTAAAGTCAATTGTTGCCAATAAATACAACCCGAGCAATAAATCGTATCGCGAACCGGAAGCCATTGTAATTAATAAAACGGCCAAAGATGGTGCCTTAATTGAGTCGCTTTTGCCCGAAATCATGCAGCAGTTACAAGCTATGTACGCTTGTTTGGACAAGAAATTATTTTACACTGCTTTTTTGAAAAATGTAACGCCACTCTCTTTGTTAAATACGTTACAAAAGAAGTTGAAGAATTTGCAAGAGGAGCAAAATATTTTGTCGATAGCTGAATTTAATAAGTTGATTCACGATCAAATACAGCACCAGCCGGCTCCTTTTATTTATGAGAAATTGGGTGAAAAATACCGTCATTTCTTTATTGACGAGTTCCAAGATACTTCGGAGTTGCAGTGGAAAAATTTAATTCCGTTGATTGACAATGCGCTTGCTGGTGAAGAAAACGGAGTTGCTGGAACATTACTGCTGGTAGGTGATCCAAAACAATCGATTTACCGATGGCGGGGAGGAAAAGCCGAGCAGTTTATCGCCTTAGGAAAAGGAGAGAATCCCTTTTCCAACCAAGATTTCGCCCGAAAAACACTCGATACCAATTACCGCAGTTATTCCGAAATTATCGAGTTTAATAACGACTTTTTCCATTTCCTTTCTGGAAAATTTGACAATCCCGATTACAAGGAATTGTATGAAAAATATAGTAGTCAAAAAATAAACGCTAAAAAAGGGGGATTGGTCTCTTTTGAATTTCTGCCCGTTGTACCGAAAAGTGAATCCGATGATGAGACGTTAGATAAAGCAGATAATTACCTGCGATCTGTAGTAAATACTATAGCTTCCATTCTAAATCAAGGATTTGCGTATCGCGATATTGCGATATTAATTCGCAATAATAGACATGGTGCATTGATTGCACAACATTTAACAGCTGAAGGAATTCCAATAGTATCCTCAGAAAGTTTAATGCTGGCAGCTTCGGGAGAAGTTCGCGTACTTATTGCAGTATTGCGTTACCTACACAATCCATCTGATTTAGAGGCAAAAGCGCAGTTGTTATATTATTTAGCCAAAACAAAGTTTCCAAATTCGATTCCCTCATTTATCGCAGAGGGTATGGCTTTGAAAACCGAAGGTCCTTGGGAAGACTATTTGAAAACGGCTTTAGGTTCGGAATGGAATCCTTTTTCATTTCAAAATTTACGAAAAAAGTCATTGTTTGATGCGGTAGAATATTTGTCAGAATTAATTATTCCAAAGGAGCATCACAACGCCTACCTTCAGTATTTTCAAGATGTAGTTTTGGAACAAGATATGCGAAAGCAAATGGGGTTGGCTGATTTTCTTGTATATTGGGATAATCATGCACACAAACTCAGTATTCCTTCTCCAGAAGGTAATGATGCCATTCGAATTATGACGATTCACAAGTCGAAAGGGTTGGAGTTTCCTGTGGTCCTTTTTCCTTTTGCAGAAGAGAACTTTTCATTAACCAAGGGAGATAAATTATGGCTGGACACCAATCCAGAAGAACTTGGGGTTTCTAAAGCATTGGTTGCCAAAAATAAAGAGGTTGAAGGTTTTAATCCCGAAGCCGCTGCCGTTTATGGGCAACGAAAACAAGAGGATTTACTTGACAATATTAATGTTTTATATGTGGCATTAACCCGAGCGGTCGAACAGTTGTATGTTATTTCGGCAAACAATCGAACCTCCAAAGGGGAGTTGCCCAATAATTTATCCTCTTTTTTTATCGAATTTTTGGAGCAAAGCGGAACTACAGTTGGAACAGATCGAATAGTTTTTGGAGAAGCAAAGCGGGTTTCAAAGCCAGAACATCAGGTTCGCTCTTCACAACTTATTCCGAAGTTGTCCCAAAAATTTGACCCCAAATACATTAAAATTGCGCAACGTGAAAGTTTGATGTGGAATACCCACCAACAAGAAGCCATTGCCTATGGGAATTTAGTTCATGAAATTATGGCTAAGATTTACGTTCCTACAGATTTGGATTGGGCACTTGAGCGGTCCATAGAAGAAGGACTGATCACCGTAGAGCAAATCCCAATGTTGAAGGGAACGGTTGAACAAATTGTGAATCATGAAGCGTTAAAGGAATTTTTTGTGGCCGATGCTAAAATATTTAATGAGCAAACACTACTACAACCACAAGGCATAGTATTAAAACCCGATCGAGTAGTAGTAAAAGGACAGCAAGCGTTCTTGTTAGACTACAAAACAGGTAAGCATCAAGAAAAATATAAGTTTCAAGTAGAAGGCTATGAAAAAGCACTACAAGCTATGGGATTAAATGTGGTTAAAAAATCACTGGTTTACATTGGTGACGCCATTGAAATTGTACATTTGCACTAACAAACTAACGAATACTATGTACGGAAAAATTCAACAACACTTACAAAACGAAATCCAATCGATTAAAGACGGCGGTATATTTAAAAAAGAACGCATTATCACCTCGCCACAAGGTGCTGAAATTACGGTAAATGGTGAGACCGTTTTAAATTTTTGTGCGAATAATTATTTGGGATTATCTTCCCATCCAGAAGTGATACAGGCAGCAAAAGATGCTATGGATTCTCATGGTTTCGGAATGTCTTCTGTGCGTTTTATTTGTGGAACGCAAGATATTCACAAGACTTTGGAGCAAAAAATAGCCGATTTTTATGGGACAGAAGATACGATTTTGTATGCGGCTGCTTTTGATGCCAACGGTGGCGTATTTGAACCGCTTTTAGGAGAAGAAGATTGTATTATTTCTGACAGCTTGAATCACGCATCGATTATTGATGGTGTTCGTTTATGTAAAGCAGCTCGATATCGCTATGAAAATAACAACATGGCCGATTTAGAAGCGCAACTTCAAAAAGCTACTGAGGCGGGACATCGTTTTAAATTGATCGTTACTGATGGTGTTTTTTCTATGGATGGTCTAGTAGCGCCTTTGGATGCTATTTGTGATTTGGCCGATCAATACGATGCTTTAGTTATGGTGGATGAATGTCATGCGGCTGGTTTTATTGGGGCAACGGGTAAAGGTACACTAGAAGCTAAAGGAGTTATGGGACGTGTTGATATTATCACAGGAACTTTAGGGAAAGCTTTAGGAGGTGCCATGGGTGGATATACAACTGCCAAAAAAGAAATTATTGAATTGTTGCGCCAACGTTCACGTCCGTATTTGTTTTCCAATTCACTTGCCCCAAGTATTGTAGGAGCTTCAATAAAAGTATTTGAACTTTTAGAAAAAGATACCACATTACGCGATCAATTGGAATGGAATACCAACTATTTCAAAAAAGGAATGAAAGCAGCGGGTTTTGATATTATTGATGGCGACTCTGCTATTGTTCCCGTGATGTTGTATGATGCAAAATTATCGCAAGTAATGGCTGATGAATTATTGCAAAAAGGGATCTATGTGATTGGTTTCTTTTTCCCAGTAGTTCCTAAGGAAAAAGCGCGTATTCGAGTTCAATTATCGGCGGCACATACTCAGGATCATTTAGATAAAGCTATAGCTGCATTTACGGAAGTAGGAAAAAGCTTAGGCGTAATTCGCTGAAATGTGTGTTAACATTTTGATAATTCATTAATTGGTTATAATTTTGCCCCATATTCATATATAATAAATCTAACAAAATTAAGTATGAGACATCTTAACAAACTATGTGCTATTTTGATGCTTGCTGGCTTAAGTGTTCAAGCTCAAGATAATAACAACAAATGGTCGGTTACTATCGGAGCCAATGCATTTGATGGAGGAAGAGTTAGCGCTGCTTCTAAAATTGAAGATCAATTCTCTCAATTCTTCGATGCAAGAAAGTATTGGAGCGTAATGCCGGCGGTAAGCTCTGTAAATGTTTCTCGTTATGTAGGTAATAACTTCTCTTTTGGAGTTACAGGTTCTGTTAACAGAATCAACAAAATGGTAGGTGAGCGCGTGTTCAATGCATCTGCAAACACTTATGATTACACAGTTTCAAATCCTGGTGATTTGATGTATTACAGTTTTGATGGAGTTGTGAAGTATAGCTTCATGAACGTAATCAAATCAAAATCATTTGACCCATCTGCTCAATTTGGTGGTGGTTACACTTGGTTAGGAGATGCTTCTGCAGGTACTGTAAATGCTGGTTTAGGGTTGACTTACTGGTTTGGAAAACAAGTTGGTTTAACGTATTCAGCTACTTACAAACATTCATTTGATGATTCTCGTGTAGCTAATGTTGATGTACCAACTCACATCCAACATTTTGCTGGTTTAATTTTCAAATTTGGTGCTAAGGATTCAGATAACGATGGTATCTATGACAATGATGATGCTTGTCCAGATGCAGCAGGAACTTCTGAATTCAAAGGATGTCCAGATTCAGACGGTGATAAAATCATTGACAAAGATGATGCTTGTCCTGATACTCCAGGTTTAGCTCAATTTGGTGGTTGTCCTGATACAGATGGTGATGGTATTCAAGATAAAGATGACGCTTGTCCAGATGCGGCTGGTGTAAAAGCTTTAGGTGGATGTCCAGATGCTGACGGTGATGGTATCGCTGACAAAGATGACAAATGTAAAGATGTTAAAGGTCCTAAAGAAAACGGTGGTTGTCCATGGCCAGATAGAGACGGTGATAACGTTTTAGATAAAGACGATCAGTGTCCAGACGTTAAAGGTACAGCTGCAAACAAAGGTTGTCCAGAAGTAACTGATGAAGTTATGAAACGTTTGAACGACTATGGAAAAACAATCTTGTTTGATACAGGTAAAGCTTCTTTCCAAAAACAAACTTACCCAGTATTGGAAGCAATGACTGCAATTTTCAAAGAATATCCAAATGCACAATTCTCTATCGAAGGTCACACTGACAGCGATGGTAAAGATGCTACAAACTTGAAATTGTCTGAAGAAAGAGCAGCTGCTGTGAAAAACTTCTTAGTAACTAACGGTATTGATGCTTCTCGTTTATCTTCTAAAGGTTACGGAGAAACTATGCCAGTAGCTTCTAACAAAACAAAAGCAGGTAAAGCACAAAACAGACGTGTTGAAGTGAAATTAGTAAAATAATTTCTTCCTAAATATTTTCAGAAAACGCTCCGAAATTTCGGGGCGTTTTTTATTTTTATACTATGCAAACAACTACTTTTTTACAACAAATCGCCGCCACAATACTCAAGGATTATCCTACTCAAATGAATGATGTTGTACTCGTATTGCCAAATAAACGTGCACGAGTATTTTTAATTCATGAATTTCAGAAACAAGCCAACCAAACTTTTTTTGCACCAAGAATAATCAGTATTGAAGATTTTGTGCAAGACATCGCAGGCCTGCAAAGTATTGATACCATCGAGCAATTGTTCACGTTCTATGAAGTGTATTGTTTGCTAACTCCCGAACAACCTGAACCTTTTGAGACTTTTGCCAATTGGGCAAAAACCTTACTTCAAGACTTTAATGAGATTGATCGGTATTTACTAGATCCAGATACCATTTTAAAGTACTTGGAGAATATCAAAGAGATAGAGCATTGGTCAGTTTCTGTTGAAAAACATACAGAATTAATTGAAAAACACTTGGCTTTCTGGAAAAAACTTCCCACGTATTACCATGCCTTTTATCAGCATTTGCGAGCGGAAAAGAAAGGTTATCAAGGTTTGATTTATCGTGAAGCCAAAGAGAACTTGACGCATTTTACCAATAGTCTTCACAATGAATTTTTTATTTTCGCAGGATTCAATGCCTTGAATAAAGCGGAGGAAGTTATTGTGCAGCATCTTTTAGCACTTGATAAAGCTAAAATATATTGGGATATTGATCGCGTTTTTCTCGAGGATCCTTTGCATGATGCGGGACATTTTGTTCGTCGTTTTCAAAAAGAATGGCCCTATTACAAAACCCATTCGATGGAATGGATACAGTCTAATTTTGAAACCGCTAAAAACATCCACGTTCTAGGTACTTCAAAAGGAATTGGTCAGGCAAAATTGGCAGGAAGCATACTCGAAGATCTTCTTCGAGACCAACCCGATTCCAATTTAGAGCACTGTGCTGTGGTATTGGGTGAAGAATCGTTGTTGATTCCTGTTCTCCACAATTTACCATCCCAAGTAGCAGCTTTAAATATTACAATGGGGTATTCAAGTAAAAATAATCCTGCTCAAATCCTCGTCAATAAATGGTTTAAGTTGCACACCAATGCACTTTCGCGTAATCCAAATTCCTATGTTTTTTATTATAAAGAGGTGTTGGATTTGTTGACGCACCCATTATTAGAACCTTATATTGGTGCTCATGATTTAGTTAGACGCATCCGAACCAACAATTTCACCTTTATTCCACAAAAAAAGTTGGTGGAGATGCAAGGTGAAACATCGTCTTTGTTTGATTTGGTGTTTGGAATTTGGGAACCCACGCCATTAGCGTTATTAGGTCAGCTTTCAAATTTGTTATTGACTATTAAATCGGCTTTAGATTACACCAATTCCGATGAAAAACTAGCAAATGCCTTTTTGTTTTCAGTTTATAAAGTCATCAATAAATTGACGAGTTATTATCAATCCCACTCGATTGACAACAGCCCAGAAACAGTGTATGCTTTGTATAAGCAAATTATTGATCTCGCTGAAGTTTCTTTTGAAGGGGAGCCTTTGGAAGGACTGCAAATTATGGGTGTGTTAGAGAGCCGCGTACTTGATTTTGAGACCGTAATTATCACATCGGTTAATGAAGGTAAATTTCCCTCTGGAAAATCTGGAAACTCTTTTATTCCCTACGATGTGAAACGCGAATACGGTTTGCCAACATTTAAAGAAAAGGATGCCATTTATACCTATCACTTTTATCATCTTTTGCAACGCGCCAAGAATATTTATCTGATATATAATATGGATGCTGAAGGGTTGGATGCTGGGGAACGCAGTCGTTTTATTACACAATTGGAAGTTGAGCGTCAAGAGTTGCATCAACTCAATTTTGCTACCTATCATCCTGAAGTGCCAGAAGTAGCTTATGAGCCGATGCTTGTGCCGAAAGATGAAGCAATAATGCTGCAATTGCAAACTATAGCCACTGAAAATTATTTTTCGCCTTCTGCTTTAACCAACTATATACGTAACCCTATACAGTTCTATTTTCAACGTTTGTTGCGAATTTCAGATGCAGAGGAAGTTGAAGAAAATATTGCTGTGAATACTTTAGGAACGATAATCCACGCAGTTTTAGAGGACTTATATACTCCTTTTATTGGCCGTATTTTAACCGCACAAGATATCAATGACTGTTTCCCGAAAATTGACGAAAAAGTTATTGAGAAATTTAAAGAAGTTTACAAAGAAGGCGAAATCAAAAAAGGACGCAACCTTCTTGCTTTTGAGGTGGCCAAACGCAACGTGTTTAATTTTTTGAAACTTGAACTCGAATCATTAAAACAAGGCGATGAGGTTCAAATTATGGCTTTGGAGCAAGGGTTTGTTCGCACTATGGAACACCCCAAATTGCCTTTTCCAATCAATATTGGGGGTAATGTGGACCGTATCGAACTCCGAAACGGACGCGTGAGGATTATTGATTACAAAACAGGTAAAGTAGATGCCAACTCGCTAAAATTATCCACTTGGGAAGGTTTAACAGCAGACATCAAAAACGATAAGATTATTCAGTTATTGGCCTATGCTTTTTTGTATGAAGCACAGGCAAAAGGACAACCGATGGAAGTGGGAATTATCTCTTTTAAAAATCTAAAAGCTGGATTTTTACCGTTTACGTTTAAGGAAAACAAAGAAGGAGAAACTGCCATTACCCCAGATATCCTAAGCGCTTATTTGGAAGAGTTGGCCATGCTATTGGCGGAATTGTTTAATCCTGAAGTGCCGTTTGTGGAAAAGGTGTAGACTACGTTAAATCTTCTTAAAAAGTCTAAATCTGCGTTAAATCGTTTGGTCTGCCCGAAGCGTTTTCTTTGGTTTGTATAAGAAAAACCAACCACATGAAAACTATTTTACTTCTTTTTTTAGGAGCAACTTCCCTTTTGTCTGCTCAAACGCCAACTGCTTTTAATCTTGATTTTGAAGAGAAAAATGAGAACAACAACTTGCCCAAACAAGTAGAAGTTTGGGGTAAGTATAATGCTGAAATCGATACCAAAACTGTTTACTCCGGAAAACACAGTCTAATGATTTCTTCCACTTCGGCAACTACCAAATATGGTGCTTTTACAATTAAAATTCCGGCTCAATTTAAAGGGAAAACAATTCGTGTAGAAGGGTTTATTAAAACAGAAAATGTCTCTGGCGATGCCGGCCTTTTCCTTCGTTTGAATCGCGATAAAGCGGTATTAAAATACCATGATGAGTCCTATTTAAAACACCAAGGTACCCACGACTGGAAGGCGTTTACAATTCGTCAAGAATACCTTCCAGAAACCAATGCTATTTATGTTGGCGGCATTCTCAACGGTGAGGGGACGGTGTGGTTTGATCAACTCAAAGTGACTTTAGATGGCCAACCCATTGACCAAGTTGCTTTGCGCGAACTCACACCGATTGAAAAGGACACTGAATTTGATTCCGGATCCAAATTTCAATTGGAAAATCCTACGGTCCAACAAATCAAAAATCTAGAAATCCTAGGTAAAGTTTGGGGTTTTGTCAAATACCATCATCCTAAAGTGGCTTCTGGTACAGTGCATTGGGATTATGAATTGTTTCGAATGTTGCCGTTGATAAACGATCCTAATTTTACTTCACTTCTTGCACAAAAAATAAATGCACTAGGGAGTTATCCCACTACAAACAAAAAATTACCCGATGCTGAAAAGATTAAAGCTGTTCCCCAAACAGCATGGATTCGCGATACAGCGTTGTTGGGCGATTCTTTATCGGCTACATTAGTACAATTGCAGCTTGCCAAGGTCAAAACAAATTATTTCGTAAGTCAATATCCTCATGTTGGGAATCCTAAGTTTGATAACGAATTAAGTTATGCCACAATGGATTGGAATGATGCAGGGTATAAACTTTTATCCCTTTTTCGCTATTGGAATATTGTGAATTATTTTTCACCCAATAAACATCTCGTCGACCAACCTTGGGACACGGTTTTGCCCGAATTTATTCCGAAAGTACTGCAAACTACAAACGAGTTAAAGTATAAACTTTTGATGGTCGAACTCATAGGGAAATTGCAGGATTCTCATGCGAATGCCTGGGGTTTTGATAAAACATTGCACGAATACCATGGTGAAAATACGGTTCAAGTCGAACTCCAGTATATCCAAAATCAATTTGTCGTGGTGAAATCGCACCAAAAAGAACCGCTGTTGCAAGTAGGTGATGTCATAACCAAAGTCAACGGAGTTTTGGTTGCCGATTGGGTAGTCCAAAAAGAAAACGAATATCCGGGTTCGAATATTCCCACACAATTCCGTGATCGCTGTCGAAATTTATTGCGCACCAATTTGAAATCACTGCCTGTTACAGTTGAACGCAACGGATCATTACTGGAATTGAATCTTCCTACGGAGGCTACTTTCTATTATGAAGATACAACACCATCATCCAAAATTCTACAAAACGATATTGGATACCTTTATCCCGGAACATTAAAAAACGGTGAAATCGATACCATTATGGAAGGTTTCCTAGATAAAAAAGGCATTGTGATCGATTTTCGCTGTTATCCTTCTGACTTTATTCTGTTTAAATTGGGGAAATATCTCTATCCAAAGAAAGTAGATTTTGCCAAATTCTCTGAATGTTCTATTGAGCAACCGGGCTTATTTGTCTATCGCAAAGGAACACCTGTAGGAAAATCGAATGCTAAAGCTTTTAAAGGTAAAGTTGTGGTGCTTGTCAATGATGAAACCCAAAGTAGTGCCGAATACCATTGCATGGCCTTGCGGGCTGCACCCAATGTGACAATTATCGGGAGTACCACAGCTGGCGCCGACGGAAATGTTTCCAAATTGTACCTGCCGGGTGGTGTATTGACTATGATTTCAGGAATTGGGGTGTATTATCCGGATGGTACGGAGACGCAACGTGTCGGGATTGTGCCTGATGTGGAATGTAAACCGACGATTCAAGGAATTCGTGAAGGCAAAGATGAATTGTTGGAAAAAGCGATCGAACTCATTCAAAAAAATTAAACCGTTTTTAAAAACGCTATAATCGTTTTTTCTAAGGCTTTTTGGTTTTCCAAATGGCTCATGTGCCCATCCGGGAAGGTGGTGAGTTGCACGCGTGTATTTTCGACTTGGGTGACATTGTCGTCATACGGAAGTACGCCGTCTTTTTTACCCAAAATCAATGCAATGGGATACGGGCCAAAATGCAAGAGCACTTCGCGGTCATTCCGAATTTTCATGCCTTCCAAAGCGGCGACAATGCCTTGCAAAGGGGTTTTTAACGCTTCGAGTTTGACGTTTTCGATGGTTTCGGCTAATTTTTCGCGGTTGTCTTCGCTGAATAAGTTGGCAATCGACATGCGTACAAAAGCCGTGTAGTTTTGCTTCACTGCTGCAATGGCCCGATCGCGGTTCAGTTTGCGTTCGTCACTGTCGGCGCGGGAAGTTGAATTGAGTAAGACCAATCCTTTTACGTTATCGGGGTAAAGTTCGGCAAACGCCAACGCCACATAGCCGCCCATGGAATGCCCAATCAAGACCGATTTCCGGATTTTGAGTTCGTGCAACACATGATGCACCATATCGGCTTGGTCTTCCATGGTGTGCACATAGCCCAAACAATCGGTGTTGCCATGACCCAATAGATCTATCGTAATCACGCGGTATTTCGTTGCCAAAACAGGAGCCAAATACTGCCACATGGTTTGGTTTTCCAAAAAGCCATGCAATAACACCACCGCAGTGCCTTTGCCCGTTGCGGTGTAGTCAATCGTGATATTTTTATATTGGATCTGCGCCATAGTTGATTGCAAAAATAACGGTTATACAGCAATGGACGGAGGGTGTTTATAACTTTTCAATTAGCATTCAAAATTTACAACAGTCAATAATCGTCTGCTGCATAAAAAAATGGCATTTGTTAGCACCGTTTCTTCATTTATAATTTATCATTCAAAATTTAAAATAGTCAATAATCTTCTGCTGCATAAAAAAACGGCCCATAAGGCCGTCTCGTATCAATATAGCAATGATGAACTTTTCACCGCAAACAAACTGTTCACTGCGACTGCGACTGAATACTAGTTTTCGTTCATCAATGATTCAATCTCTGCCGCTTCAATTGGGATGTTGCGCATTAAATTGAACGGTGCGCCGCTCGCTTGGATGACTACATCGTCTTCTAACCGAATTCCGAAACCTTCAGCGGGGATGTAAATTCCGGGTTCGACCGTAAATACCATATTCGGTTGCATCGGCTCGTACAACAAACCGTAGTCGTGGGTGTCTAAGCCCAAATGGTGCGAGGTGCCGTGCATAAAATACTTTTTGTACGCAGGCCATGCGGGATCTTCATTTTGCACATCGGCTTTGTCCAACAAGCCCAAGCCGAGCAATTCGGAGGTCATGA
>CAYNDK010000064.1:0-13832 GCA_964395965.1 uncultured Flavobacterium sp. | reverse complement strand
TATTTTCGAATTGAATGGCTTAAAATGGCTTATAATAAATGATGAAATTAAAATTGTAAGTAGTTGGCAAAATTTATATTCTTTATGGGAAAATGAATTAAGATAAACCCTGGTGGCGCGGATTTACTTCGTCTGTTCGGCTAAAGCCTTGAGTGCTTTCCGTGCTCACAACGTTAAAGCAAAAACTACATCGTTTTGATGTGGTTTTATTTATTTTGATAAATACTTTATGTGCCTATTCATTGTATTCGCAAGGATTGTAAATCCGCGCGATCGGGTGCTGACCGATTGAATGAAGAAAAGAGAGATGAAAATGCTGGATGGTATAGAAAAGATTAACATATGAATGAATATATTGGAATAGTTAGTTTAGCAATAATTTTAATAGTATATGTTATATTTTTAAAAGAGAGATTAATAAAATGGGAAGAAAGAAATTCTATTGAAAAATCTTATTCTATAAGAATTATTGTTGTCTTGATAGTAGGGATTATTCTATTGATTTGTCAAAGAATTAATTCGCAATAATACTGTTTAAGTTTATATACCCAAATTGTGGATTTACTACGTCTGTTCGGCTAAAGCCTCGAGTGCAATCCGTGCCCAGCTCCGCAAAGCATTTATTCTCTGCGCAATGTTGCGTAATAATCTCCCTGACCCTCTTTGCATTCTATCATTAGGCGTATTAACCTGAAATCAAACCCCTAAAACCTGGAAACTGGAACGTCGAACTTGTAACGGTGAATGTAAAACCCAGAAGCTAGAACCTGTAGTCTGCAACATGCAATTGTTAACCTTAAATTGTACACGCAAATTCTGCTCTTCAGTACGCCTTATGCTGCGTCGATGCCGCTTTTTACCTACAGCGGGTACGCCTTAAGCGTACTGGAGGTACGTAAAAAACGTACCCCAGCCAGGGGCCCCCTCCCCCTCGGAGTACGCATAAGGCGTATTGACAGTACGTTTTATACGTACCCCTTCGTACCTTTTTAGAGGGTGCAGTACGTAAAGAGCGTACCCAACCCTACCTTTTGGGTGGGGTAACGCCCCAAAAATACCTGTGCCGGTACTGGCGTGTGAACCGTCCAAGGCTTTTTGGCGCTATTTCGGGATTTTTATGGGTTGTGCTGCGGGTTTTACCTTTTCTGACTAAGGTTTGTACTGCTGCGTTTTGCTAGTCTCATTCGCTTTCGCGCAATAAGCGTCAAGGGATTGGGAAGCTATACTTTGCTTGATTTTGTCTTTATAAAGCGCACTTATGTTTTTTTGTTTTTATTGTAAAAAGTTGAATACAAGTCGGCACCCTAGCCCTGGTGGTAGTGGAAAGCCCGGAAGTGGGATGCGTTGTTTTTACCGCCGAATGAAAGCGACCAACGGAAGCTTGAAGGCGGGGCTGTAAAAACACGCAGGCCGCTGAGGACATGGAACGAACAACAGGAAAAGGCTCCAAAAAACAACTTCATATTTCTAATAAAAAAAACCACCCCGAAGGATGGTTTTGAAGTGTTTTATCGTGACGAGTACTTAGTCTCTGCTGTTTAATTTTGAAAGCAAACGCAAGAACTCGACATACAACCACACCAAGGTGATCATCAAGCCCATGGCGCCGTACCATTCCATGTATTTTGGGGCACGGTTGGCTGCACCACGTTCGATTTGGTCAAAGTCCAAGAAAATATTTAAAGCGGCAATCACAATTACAAATACGCTGATTCCGATGCTCATTAATGAATTTCCGTGATGTACAGGTTGGAAGTTTAAAAACAATGAAAGTAACCAGGAAATAAGATAATATGCTGCAATCGCTAGTGTAGCGGCAACTACTATTGAACGAAATTTATCGGTAACTTTTACCACTTGAAAGCGGTATAATGCCAAACAAATAAAGAAGGTTACAAAGGTTGCTCCCACGGCTTGGATTACAATTCCAGGGAATCGCGCTTCAAAGTAGGAAGACAATCCTCCGATGAATAATCCTTCGAAGATGGCATACCCGGGTGCCAAATAGGGGGATAATTCGGGTTTAAAAGTGGAAACCAAAACGGCAATAAGTCCGACAATAGCTCCTCCAAGTATTAAAAAAATTGGATTAAATCCAGAGCCAATTAATGACCATGTGGTTACAGCACCGGCCACCAACAAAATAAGCATAATAAACGCTTTGTTCATTGTGCCATTGATGGTCATCGTTTGGTTGTAGTCGATAAGTACGGCATCGTGTACTTTCTCAGTGTTGTTATAGGTTTTGTTGTTGAAAAATGGGTTTTTAGATTCCATGTTACGTGTGTTTATTACTCAAAGATAGATTGATTTTTTGAAATGAAAAAAGGATTATCAAAATTCTAACGTTTCGATAATCCTTTTCGTATGTAAATGTTTATTGGTCTTATTCGATCTCCGAAATACGAAGGGTGTTCACCATTCCGCGCTCTACTACAGGCATTGCGGCTAAGTTGATTAAGATATCGCCTTTTTTCACAAAGCCACGCTCTTTGGCCATTAGGTTGATGTCATCCACAGTATCGTCGGTGGTTACAAATTTATCGTAGTAAAATGCATTTACACCCCACAATAAGTTTAATTGGGTCAAGATACGTTTGTTTGACGTGTACACCAAAATATGTGCTGATGGGCGCCATGCCGAAATTTGGAAGGCCGTGTAACCGCTGTTGGTCAATGTCGAAATGGCTTTCGCTTTGATGTCGTTGGCCATGGTAGCCGCGTGGTAACAAATCGATTTGGTAATGAAACGTTTGGTACGCACGTGCGGTGCATTTTGAGGTACTTGAATCAGCGGAGAATCTTCTACTGCTTCAATGATTTGTGTCATTTTCTCAATTACTTGTACGGGATAGTTTCCTACCGAAGTTTCTCCTGAAAGCATCACCGCATCGGCACCATCCATTACTGAGTTGGCCACGTCGTTAACTTCGGCACGTGTTGGCGTCAAACTCGTAATCATCGTTTCCATCATTTGAGTTGCCACGATTACGGGAATGCGAGCCGTTTTGGCACGGTGGATTAATTTTTTCTGGATTAACGGTACTTCGTGTGCTGGAATTTCTACTCCGAGGTCACCACGCGCTACCATCAAACCGTCGCAATACGCCACGATTTTATCGATATTTTCTACGGCTTCAGGTTTTTCAATTTTCGCTACAATTGGAATTTTATGATCGGTATGTTCGCTGATCAAGTCTTGCAATTCCATCAAATCTTTGGGCGTACGCACAAACGAAAGGGCAATCCAATCTACATTGTTTTCAATAGCAAAAATGGCGTCTTTGATGTCTTTTTGCGTCAAAGCCGGTAAGGAAACTTTGGTATTAGGAAGGTTTACTCCTTTTTTGGATTTCAAAGGTCCTCCTTGAATCACTTTGGTTTTCACTTCGTCTTTTCCGTCGGTTTCTACCACTTCAAAGATGAGTTTTCCATCGTCTAATAGGATGCGTTCCCCTGGATTTACATCACTTGGAAACGCTTTGTAGTTCATGTATACACGTTCGGCATTACCTGGAACATCCTCTGCCGTTTGAAACGTGATAATATCGCCTGGGTTGACCACTACATCTTCTTTCATGACACCTACACGCAATTTAGGGCCTTGTAAGTCAGCGAGAATAGCGGTGGTATATCCAAATTCGTCATTTAATCCACGAATGATGTCAATGCGTTCTTTTACATCGGCATAGTCGGCATGTGAAAAGTTGATACGGAACACATTTACACCGGCATCAATCATATCTTTAATCACTTCGCGTGTGCTACATGCCGGGCCTAATGTGGCCACAATTTTGGTCTTTTTTCTAGTGGTTGGCATTCTTTAAAAAATTAAATTGTGTTTTGACTTCAATTTGTCTTTATCGATACAGTAAGCGAGGCTTACCCATTCAATGTCGCTTATTTTTTTGACTAAGGCTTCTAGATCCAAATCGTCTTCCAGATTTTCGATTTTGAGCAAGTAGTCCACTTTTTTGAATTCGGGCAAAAGATAAACGGTGGTTGTAATTTCTTCTTGTAAACTGGCAAATAAGTCGCCAGCTCCAGAAGTAACGTGGGTTATCTCGCTTTTATTTTGAACCAAGTTCCAAGTTATAAACTGGGCTTCGTCATAAAATTCAAAGCGGGAGAGTCCGGTCAATCCGTCTTTCACCTGAATTTGAAGATCTTCCTCACTGCGCGCGAGAAGTACTTCGAGTTGACGGTTAATATGGTAAGCCAAACGGGAATCTTCCAAAGTAGTATGGATTGCAATTACTTCATAATCGCTTTCCTCAAACTCATGGATATAGATTTTTTGAGTTGCCATTTACGCCAAAATAAGTTGTAAATATACGGGTAATCGGATTTGGTTTTACCGAAAGGAAGTTAGATTAACGTTATTTTATGAACGAAAACGTTATAGGTTTTTAAGAGTTTGCTCTAATTTTTGTTAATTTTTTCCTGAAATGCAAAATAAGCACGTTTTGCAGCGATTTCTTCGGCTTTTTTCTTTGACGTAGCGCGTGATTTAGCTACAATTTTGTTGTTGATACTGAGGCGAACACCAAAAAACTTTTGTCCATCGTTGCCGTTATCGTCAAAAACATCAAAATGAAAATGAAGTTTTTCTTTTTGGCACCATTCAATAACCAAGCTTTTGTAGCTGATGACTTTACCTTCCAGTTTTTCAATGTCCACGTAGGGAGTAATTACTTTTTCATGGATAAATTGTTCGCAATAGCTGTATCCTTTGTCTAAAAAAATAGCACCAATGAGGGCTTCAAAAATATTGCCGTGAATGTTTTCGCCGAAGTGTTGCGGGGGAACTTTACTTTCTACAAACTGAATGAGATTGAGGTCGCGTCCGAGTTCGTTCAAGTGTTCTCGGCTCACGATTTTTGAGCGCATTTTGGTGAGGTAGCCTTCATCTCCTGAGGGCGCTTCTTTGTATAAATGGGCTGCGATGACGGAGCCTAACATGGCATCACCCAGGAATTCAAGGCGTTCATAATTGATCGGACTGCCGTTTTCATCCACTAAGTTGGAAGAGCGGTGGGTAAAGGCTTTTTTATAGTATTTCAAATTGCCTGGTGCAAAACCGAGGATGTGTTGAATGGACTCAAAAAAAATCCCGCCCTCAGGTTGAGGACGGGAAGTTTTACCAAATATTTTTTTAATAATTCGCATAGACGAGATTAGGCCTCAATTTTTCTGAAAAGTACACAAGCATTGTGGCCACCAAACCCAAACGTGTTGCTCATTGCGACATTGATTTCGCGTTTTTGTGCTTTGTTTAGGGTAAGATTTAAAGAAGGGTCAATGTTTTCATCGACTACTTCATGGTTGATGGTTGGCGGAACGATACCGTGTTTCATAGCCAAAATAACGGCAATCGCTTCAATCGCACCCGCAGCACCTAGAAGGTGACCTGTCATGGATTTGGTTGAATTGATGTTCATGGTTTTGGCATGGTCACCAAATACTGCACTGATGGCTTTTAATTCGGCCACATCACCTAAAGGTGTTGAAGTACCGTGTGTATTGATATGATCCACATCGTTGGGGTTCATACCTGCATCGCGCAAGGTGTTTTTCATTACGGCAATAACGCCCACTCCTTCAGGATGTGGAGCGGTTAAGTGATAGGCGTCAGAGGATAAACCACCACCGCCGATTTCGCAATAAATTTTTGCGCCACGGGCTTTGGCATGTTCGTATTCTTCCAACACTAACGCTCCAGCACCTTCTCCCAATACGAAACCGTCACGGGTCGCATCAAAAGGACGCGATGCAGTAGCTGGGCTATCGTTGCGGGTTGAAAGGGCGTGCATGGAGTTGAATCCACCCATACCGGCAATCGTTACTGCTGCTTCAGAACCTCCAGAGATGATCACATCACACATTCCTAAACGGATGTAGTTGAATGCATCAATCAAGGCATTGGCTGAAGAAGCACAAGCAGAAACTGTAGTATAATTGGGTCCCATATAGCCGTTGCGCATAGAAATGTGCGCAGGGGCAATATCGGCAATCATTTTCGGGATAAAGAACGGATTGAATTTAGGTGTTCCGTCTCCTTTGGCATAGTTTAGTACTTCATCTTGGAAGGTTTCTAGTCCGCCAATTCCGGCACCCCAAATCACTCCTACGCGACTTTTGTCCACATTGTCGTCGGAAATTCCGGCGTCTTTAATGGCTTCGTCGCTCGCTGCAATCGCATATTGTGAAAATTTATCCAAGCGGCGCGACTCTTTACGGTCCATGTATTGTTCCACATCAAAGTTTTTGACTTCACAAGCAAACTTTGTTTTGTGTTTTTCGGTATCGTAATACGTAATTGGCGCAGCACCGCTACGTCCGTTTACTAAACCGTCCCAATATTCCTCAATGGAGTTTCCAATAGGAGTTAGGGCTCCAAGTCCGGTTACAACAACACGCTTTAATTGCATAGAGATTTTTTTTAGTTTGTTCTTAATATAAAGAATACCCGTGTTCCTTTTTTGTTTTCGCGCAAAGAGACAGGGGTATTTATATACATGATTGATTTACAATCGTAAAATCGTAATTAAAAAAAATAATAAAAACCCGTACAGACGTTTAGAATATACGGGTTTACTATATTTTATTATTTTTTAGCTTCTTCGATGTAAGAGATAGCTTGACCAACAGTTGAAATGTTCTCAGCCTGATCGTCTGGAATTTGGATGTCAAATTCTTTCTCGAACTCCATGATAAGCTCAACAGTATCTAATGAATCCGCTCCTAAATCGTTAGTGAAGCTTGCTTCAGATACAACTTCATTTTCGTCAACTCCTAGTTTGTCCACGATAATCGCTTTAACTCTTGATGCAATGTCTGACATAGTTTCTAATTTTTAATTTTAAATTGTTGGCAAAAATAAAAAACTTTATTTTATTTCAACATTTTGATTCATAAATGTTACAACGAAGGTATGAAATTATTTTAACAATCCTTTAAGCATCGATGATTTATGTCGTGAATTATTCGTTTTTTTGCAGACGAAACACCACTAATTTTTTCCCCTTATGTCACAAGTTGTGATTTTTGCTTCGGGTTCGGGAACCAATGCCGAGGCAATCATTCGTTATTTTATGGGATCTTCAGTTTGTATTCAAGCTGTTTTTTGTAACAACCCCGATGCGGGTGTGATTGCCCGTGCGGAAGAATTGAACGTGCCAGTACATTTGTTTGACAAATCACAATTAAAAGAAGGGGTTGTTTTGCAACAGTTAAAAGCTTACCAACCGGATTTGATTGTTTTGGCTGGTTTTTTATGGCTTTTTCCGCACTCGATTTTGGAGTTTTTTCCTAAAGTGGTTAATATCCATCCCGCCTTGTTACCCAAATATGGTGGAAAAGGAATGTATGGGAATCGGGTGCACGAAGCGGTTCTAAACGCCAAAGAAGCGCATACAGGCATAACCATTCACTATGTTAACGAACAGTATGATGAAGGAGCGATCATTGCACAATTTGAAACTTCAATAGCCAACTGTACTACAGTAGCTTGTGTCGCAGCCAAAGTCCACGCTTTGGAACAAGAACATTTCCCCAAAGTAATTGAACAACTACTCACCACTAATTCATAATTCATAATTCATAACTCTTTATATGTATCAAATCCATCTTTACACCGACGGCGCAGCAAAAGGAAATCCGGGTAATGGTGGCTATGGTGTAGTTTTGGAGCAAGTGGGAACAGGCTACCGCAAAGAGTTTTATGAAGGTTTTCGGTTGACAACCAATAACCGTATGGAATTGTTAGCTGTAATTGTTGGGTTGGAAAAATTGAAACAACCGGGCATGTCTGTTTTGGTGGTTTCGGATAGTAAATATGTGGTTGATGCGGTCGAAAAAGGCTGGGTGATGGGTTGGGAGAAAAAAGGCTTTCAAGGCAAGAAGAATCCCGATTTATGGATTCGTTTTTTAAAAATATACCGCAAGCACAAAGTGGATTTTAAATGGGTGAAAGGGCACAACAATCATCCGCAAAACGAGCGGTGCGATCAATTGGCGGTGATGGCGTCATTGCAGCCTAATTTGTCGGTGGATGCCTACTATGAGCAACATCAGGATAGCTTACTTTGAATTGCGCTTCAAACTTTTTAATAACGCATTGTGTTCTTCGAGGAGTAGGATGTACTTCTTTCGCCAAAATTCTAACGTATTTTCGTCATCGGGATATTCGTTTTCAGGCTCTTGTATGTGATTTCGGCGAATTTCCTTGATTTCAGTACTAAAGTCGTGTTTGATAATTTTTCCGATTTCAAGCACGGTATCAAGGGATACATTTTGGTTTTCAAACATCAAATAAAACCACCGCCGACTCTTACCCATTCGTTTTGCAATTAAACTAATGGGAATGCCACTTAAGTAAATCGCATTTTTGAGTATTTCTCCGCGGTGTTCCATAGTGCAAAGTTTTACACCTATGTGGGAAAAATATTTCTCAAAAATTTCTCAGATGTGTGAAAGTTTTGTAATTTAGACAAAGAAAATGGATTATTTCAATAATATAAACCTATGGGCCTCTGCGGAGGTGCAACAGGTCGTGTGTTTACACGGTAGTTTTCAAGATTAACGACTTGAAAGCTATAATTCGAAAGTGACGAAACCCGGTTTAGGCCGGGTTTTTTATTTTTCCTAGATTTAAAAACACACGAAACGCACTTTCTTTTCGTTTAGCTTATAAACTGTTTTATGAAAGCCATTATTTTAAGTATTGTTGCCATTATAGCAACAAATGTATTTGCCCAAACGTCAAAATCGAAGGTGAACGTCTTTACTCAAAAGGATCTGAATGCTTATCAAATGGATGAAAATACGTATGATTTATTACCAAATTATAGATTTGATTGGTTTGTTATAAGTAACGATACAAGTTCGTGTTTTTTAGATCCTAAAAACTACAAAGGGATTTTGAATTATGGCGTATCGTTTGAAGCCAGCGACAAAAGAAATTTTATTTTTATTGAAGATTATCGAGTTTATTATACGGATGTTGCTTTTGAGCGCTGTAATTTTTCGGTTGCAGACAGTATAGTGGAACTCGAAGGGCGAATTTCTGGCGGGTGGAACGTTATGGACTTCAAAGGAAAGCCACCTAAAGATGTGGTAGAAGTGACTCTTGGAACCCTTGAAAAGAGGAAAAAAACGATTAGTTTACATTATAATGTTAATGATCTATACCAAAGTAAAAATGGTGATTTTTACACCCATATTACCCATAACGGTGTACCAATGCAAACTACTTTCCCACTAGATACGTTGGATGCTGCCTTTTTTACTTCAGTGCAGTTCAAAAAAGAATTTAATGCAGCAATGCCGTTTAAAATTCGGTGCAAAGTGACACCCACTACCGTCTTAAGTATTGGAAAAGTTTCCTGTTATGTTCATCTATATGCATTGGGCGAAATGGTTTTTGCTCAAAATAAAAAGCGACCCAAGGTTAGTCCACGACGTCCCAAAGATGCGCCTAGATTTCAATCCATCATTGAAAATAATGAGCAAGTAAACAGCGTCAAACCCAAAGAAGAGACCCCGGCCTATTATCAATTGACTGCCCAAGCAGAGCAATGTATTATTTCACGCCAATATGCCAAAGCCAAAGCAGCATACACTTCGTTGGCGGCATCTTATCCCACACTATATGCACGTGATATCCACAATGCGATTCGGGTTTGCATTTTGTCCCGCGATCTTGATTCCGCATTTTGGTGGAGCGAAAAGTTAGCCGCCAAGGGAATTGAATTGCCCTATTTTAATTCGAAGCTCGTCAGTGGATTAAAAAAGAATCCGCGTTGGAAGTCATTTAGTGTACGGTACGATTCTATTGCAAAACAAGCCCAAAAAAATTGGGATATTCCGCTGAAAAAAGCGATGATGGCATTATGCGATGAAGATCAATCTGATTATGGTTTAGAAAATCGTAAAGATTCTCGAGCACTCTATGAAACTACAGAACGGGTTACTGCAAAACTCGTTGATCTCCTAAGGCAAAAAGGGTTTCCTTCTGAGGAGAAAATCGGCGCGTTTACAAAAAAGGATACCGTACTTGTTCAAGCGCCCGATTTTTATGTCGTTTTTAGACATGCTGTGCAACAAAAGCCCAAAAGCTTGGACGAACTCAACACGTTGTTGGATACCTACTATAAAGACTTCGCATTTGATAAGAAACGAAGTTCGACCCATCGCAATTTTCCTGGAGCCTGTTTTCATATCTACAAAGGCAATTTGTATATCGATAAATCGTGTGCCTATAATAGTGATAGTATGGTGCAAAAAATGGTGTTTATGTTTAAAAATCCACATGGGTTTATTATCGATAACGGGAATTATATTATATCAGAATACAATCCAGAAGATCCAAAAGAATGGGACGATTATTATGAAGCCAATTTTAATTTGGTTCAGAAACTTACCGATGATTGGAAATTTTATGAAAAATAAATCCATCAAACACGTTTTAAAGCCATACCCTTAGCTACATTTTAATCTAAAAATGTATCTTTGCCCCTTTAAAATAAAAACGAGTTCATGAACAAGCTTTTAATCGTAGGTACTGTGGCTTTTGATGCTATTGAAACGCCATTTGGAAAAACCGATAAGATATTAGGAGGTGCGGGTACATTCATCGGATTGTCGGCCTCACATTTTAATCTACAATCCGCGATTGTTTCAGTGGTTGGAGATGATTTTCCACAAGACTATTTGGATTTATTGACGGCACGTAATATTGATATTTCCGGTTTGGAAATTGTTCAAGGTGGCAAAACGTTCTTCTGGAGCGGTCGTTACCATAACGATATGAATTCTCGTGATACGTTAGCCACAGAGCTTAATGTATTGGCTGATTTTAACCCCATTGTACCTGAGAATTTCAAAGATGCCGACGTAGTGATGTTGGGGAACTTGCATCCCTTGGTACAAATCGGTGTTTTGAATCAATTGACTGCAAAGCCTAAGTTGGTCGTGTTGGATACCATGAACTTCTGGATGGATTGTGCATTACCTGAATTATTGGATGTAATCAAACGTGTAGACGTTATTACCATCAATGATGAAGAAGCGCGTCAATTGTCGGGTGAATATTCCTTGGTGAAAGCTGCCGCTAAAATCCACACGATGGGTCCGAAATATGTCGTAATTAAAAAAGGAGAACACGGCGCATTGTTGTTCCATAACGAACATATTTTCTTTGCACCAGCATTACCTTTAGCAGATGTATTTGATCCAACAGGAGCAGGCGATACCTTTGCAGGAGGTTTTTCGGGATACATCGCACAACAAGGCGACACCTCATTTGAAACGTTGAAAACTGCTATCATCCAAGGGTCCAATTTGGCTTCCTTTTGTGTGGAGCAATTTGGAACGGAGCGAATGGTGCGCTTAACGAAAGACGAAGTGGCGCAACGCTTGAAACAATTTAAAGCGCTGACGCAATTTGAAATAGAATTATAGTAACTTTATGCCTCGAAATTTTCGGGGCATTTTTGTTTACTTTAAAAATAAATGTTTTGAGAATTTCATTGGTTTTCAGGACACTAAACCACAACACAACAACACAAACACAACACAACACAACAACAATTTATGAGTGATGCAGTAAAACACGAATGTGGAATTGCACTCTTACGGTTGAAAAAACCGTTGGATTACTACAAACAAAAATACGGTTCGGCTTTCTATGGCATACAGAAAATGTATTTGCTTATGGAAAAGCAGCACAACCGTGGGCAAGATGGTGCCGGATTTGCTTCGATCAAATTTGATGTCGATCCGGGGGAACGGTACATCAGTCGGATACGTTCCAATGATGCACAACCGATACAAGATGTTTTTGCCCAAATCAATCAACGTATTAATAGCGAACTCGAAGCCCATCCCGATAAAGCAGATGATGTGGCTTGGCAAAAAGCAACATTGCCGTACATCGGTGAATTGTTTTTAGGGCATGTTCGTTATGGTACTTTTGGTAAAAACAGTATTGAAAGTGTACACCCGTTTTTACGTCAAAACAATTGGATGCACCGCAACTTAATTGTGGCGGGGAATTTTAATATGACCAATGTGACCGAACTTTTTGCTAGTTTGGTGGAATTGGGACAGCATCCCAAAGAAATGGCGGATACAGTAACGGTCATGGAAAAAATTGGGCATTTCTTAGATGACGAAGTAACCGATTTGTACCAAGAATGCAAAAATGAAGGCTTGTCCAAAAGAGAAGCTTCACCAGTAATTGCCGAACGCTTGAATATTAATCGTATTCTCAAACGCGCGTCACGTGGCTGGGATGGTGGATATGCGATGGCCGGACTGTTTGGTCACGGCGATGCCTTTGTGTTGCGCGATCCTGCAGGAATTCGTCCCGCCTTTTTTTATGAAGATGATGAAGTGGTAGTCGTTGCCTCAGAACGGCCTGTGATTCAGACCGTATTTAATGTTGCATTTGACTCCATTCAAGAGTTACAGCCCGGACATGCTTTGATTATTAAGAAAAACGGTACCGTTACTGAGGAAGAAATTATTGTACCAGTTGAAAAACGCGCATGTTCGTTTGAGCGCATCTATTTTTCAAGAGGAAGTGATGCCGAAATTTATCAAGAGCGCAAGGCTTTAGGGAAATTAATTTTACCCGATGTATTGGAGTCGATTGATCAAGATACTGACAACACGGTGTTTTCGTATATTCCTAATACGGCCGAGACCTCGTTTTTTGGTATGGCAGAAGCGGCAAATGACTTTTTAAACCAACGTAAAAACCAATACATTCTCGATAACCGTAAAACGTTGACGAAGGAGAAATTGGAAGAAATCTTAGCGGTAAAAATCCGCACCGAGAAAATCGCCATCAAAGATGCTAAGTTGCGCACCTTTATTACGGAAGACAGCAGTCGGGATGATTTGGTGGCTCACGTGTATGATGTCACGTATGGGGTGATTCAGCCTACAGACAACTTGGTTATTATTGACGACAGTATTGTGCGGGGTACGACGTTAAAAAATAGTATCCTTCGCATGATGGATCGTTTACGACCGAAAAAAATTGTTGTGGTTTCATCAGCGCCACAAATTCGCTATCCCGATTGTTATGGAATTGATATGGCTAAATTAGAAGGACTTATCGCCTTTCGCGCAGCGGTAGAATTGCTGAAAGAACGAAATCAATATGCCATAGTTGAAGAGGTATATCGCAAATGTAAAGAACAAGAAGGTAAGCCCGATGCTGAAATTGTGAATCATGTGAAGGCAATCTATTCGTCATTTAGCGATAAAGAAATTTCTAAAAAGATTGCAGAGCTCTTAAAACCAGAGGGAATTCAAGCCGAAGTGGAGTTGATTTTTCAAACCGTAGAACACCTGCATTTGGCTTGTCCAGCGCACTTAGGTGATTGGTATTTTACAGGCGATTATCCGACACCTGGAGGGAACCGTGTAGTAAATAGAGCATTCATGAATTTTTATGAAGGTAAGGACGCAAGAGCTTACTAAAATTCTGAAAAACATGCACTTTATCGATTTTTATGGTTGTTCATCAAAAATATTTTGAATCAGATTAAGCGTCGCTATATATTTGGATCACCATAGCATTAGTAGGTTAAGTTTATGGTAGATTTGGGGCAAAAAGGGTGAAAAGAAATTTTCACCTTTTTTATTTTTATTCGGTTTGTATCACCCGCTTTCATTTCCCTAGTATTCCCTCTTATATTTGATTCTTTTAGCTTAAAGTTTTGTAAACAGTTGTTTAACAAAGCATATATTAGTAACTTTGTTTTACCATAGAATTTAGTAGGTTAAGTTTATGGTAGATTTGGGGCAAAAAGGCGTTC
>CAYNDK010000063.1:0-14044 GCA_964395965.1 uncultured Flavobacterium sp. | reverse complement strand
CTTTCGCCGAAAAAATGAACGCGCATCCTCGGGTAAAAACGACGCGGGTTTTGGGTGTCATTTTTGCGTTGGAGATTACACGTGAAGGCGTGGAAAGTTATTATGGAAATTTCCGAAATCGCTTGTATCAATTTTTTATTGAAAATGGTGTGATTTTACGTCCAGTGGGGAATATCGTCTATATTTTACCGCCGTATATCATGACCGATGAACAATTGGAAAAAGTATATAAAGCGGTGGAAGCTGCTATAAACGTCATTCATGATGAACCCAAATAAACTTCCCAATTTCAAAGGCGATGTAGGGATTTATTTTAGGAGAAATTCCCTTGTTTTATTGTACGTCGTTGCATTATTCGTTTTGGTGCTTATGACTTTTATCTTTGGCGAATCCATCCTTTACTTATTTTTCCCTGTTGCAACTTTATGTGTTATCCTTTTTATTTTAGCAACGGCTCCTGATAAGTATGTAGTTTGTTTTTATGAAAATGAACTGATTTATCATAAAGGGAAAAAAAGTCAATCTTTTTCCTATCAGTCCATTAAAGAAGTTAAATCTGCGTGGTCAAAAGCAGGTTGGATGTTCGTTTTACGAATGGATGATCGCCGTCCCATTCGCTTTTGTTTGGGTGTAGATTATGTACAAAGTAGTTCCGTTGAAGATTTTGAAAAGTTCCTTACTGAGAAGGCTCCTGAGGCAAAAATGAAATTTCAAAAGGATCATTTTCACGGTTGGTTTTAGTACCTTTGCATTTCAAAAATATCCAGTGAAACACCGTATTTCCATTACTGCTTTAGCGACCGTTTCGCCTTTGGGTTCAAACATTGAATCCCTTCGTGAAGCCTATGCAACTCGAGCTACAGCTATTCAAAAAAAGCGGTATGGAGCTCATGATTTTTGGGTCGCTCCATTAACAGTTGCTGATCAAGAGCGACTTGATGATCTACGTCGTTCCGATGTTAAATACAAGAATTTAGATCCTTCGGTGATTATGGCGTTGGAGGTGAGTCGCCGTGCGGTAGCCCAAGCGGGTTGGCAAAAAGGCGATGCGATAGGCATCAATATCGGTTCGTCGCGCGGTGCTACACAATTATTTGAACAGTTTCATCACGAATTTATCACCACGGGCAAAACGGCCACCTTGAGTTCGCCCACCACTACTTTGGGCAATTTGTCGAGTTGGGTCGCCCACGATTTAAAGTCGGCCGGACCCGAAATATCCCATTCTATTACCTGTTCGACTGCCTTGCATGCTATTCTAAATGCTGTGGCATGGTTGGAAGCGGGAATGGCGGATAAATTTATTGCGGGTGGGAGTGAAGCACCATTAACGGCTTTTACTTTGGCACAAATGCAAGCGTTAAAAATTTACTCTCGAGAAACCGAAGGGTATCCGTGCAAGGCCATGGATTTGGATAAACTGCGCAATACCATGGTGTTGGGAGAGGCTGCTGGCGTAGTAGCCTTGGAGCGCGACGCCGAAAATGCGTTGGCTTATATCACGGGAATAGGGTATGCTACGGATGAATTGGAACACAATATTTCCATATCGGATGAGGCGGTTTGTTTTCAAAAATCGATGAAAATGGCGATGGGTGATTTGCCTCTTTCTGAAATCGATGCGATTGTAATGCATGCACCAGGAACCATCAAAGGCGATTTGTCGGAATATAAAGCGATTCAAAAAGTCTTTGGTGAACATCAGCCGTTGATGACGACAAATAAGTGGAAGTTAGGGCATACGTTTGGGGCTTCCGGACTTTTAAATGTAGAATTAGCAGTTTTAATGCTCCAAGAACAGCAGTTTTTCGGAACGCCGTTTAGCGAAACGTTGATTCAAAAAAGACCTTTACGAAATATTTTGGTCAATGCAGTTGGTTTTGGTGGCAATGCGGTAACGCTTTTGATTTCATTGTAGATTAAAGGTTATGTCGTTCCAATTCGGAGACTTTTTCAATTATTCGATCACTTTCCCAACCTTTTCGTAACAAATAATCACAAAATTTCTTCTTCTTTTTTAGTGCGTTGGTTTCACGAATTTGCTCCCATTGTAAGGTGGCGAGTTGTTCAAATGTTTCCTCGTATTCAGCGGGATTAATTTCTTTTAATGCTTTTTGGATGAGATAATCGGATAGTTGGCGTGCTTTGAGTTCGTTTTTAATACGCACTTTGCCCCATTTTTTTTGATGGAATTTACTTACAGCAAATAGCAGTGCAAATCGCTCTTCGTTTAAATAATTGTTTTGTAAGAGTGAAACAATAATTTCGTCTTTTTCAGCAGTTGTAATCGTGTATTCTCTCAGCTTTTGCTGGACTTCTGCGTGACAGCGTTCTTGATAGGCGCAATAGCGCTCCATTTTAGAGCGGACTTCTTTCGGGGAAAGTGCTGAATTTGAGGACAAAACGAGGAAAGTTAGGTGTTAAATTGTTAATAATTTAGTAATACAAAACTATTGAAATTCTGTGATTTGGGTGTAATTTTGTAAGCTGGAAAAAAATTAAATTCTATGATACTCAAAAGAGTAATACTTGTTTGCTTATTTTTTGTTTTTAATCTTTCATTTGGGCAGATAGCGGCTTGGGATTTTTTTGGAGAATCTTCACCGGCGACTTCCACTGCAGATTTGTTTGATGCTAATTTAGATTCATCCAATTTAGTTACACGTGGAGCTGGTGCTGCAGCGAATGCAGCTTCAAATTCATTTCGAACAGTTGGTTTTAAAAATGATGGTATTGCAACAACAAATACGGATTATTTTCAAATAACTTTATCAGCTACTTCTGGAAATAATTTATCACTTTCTACTATAGACGCAAGATTTGCAGGGACAGCTACATTTGCTGCATCACCTGGTGTGTCCATGCAATTCGCTTACAGTTTGGACGGCACTACGTACACATTAATCGGTAGTCCACAAGTAATTGTTGGTACACCATCAACGTTGACACAAATCAATCTTTCAGGGATTAGTGCCTTACAAAATGTGCCAGATACCACAACGATTACATTGCGCTATTATGCAACTGGTCAAACGCCAACAGGAGGTTGGGGTTTTAATTCGCCTGCTTCAGGAAGTTATGGGTTAGCAATTGGAGGTACAATCAGTCCTTCTTGTACCCCTCCCGCAAATCCTTCAGGTTCCATAACAGGAACTACACCAGCTTGTTCCTCCACAACTTTGACCTATACGGGAACGGCTACTGCGCCTGTGGTGAATTATTGGCAAACGTCAGCGACAGGAATATCTACAGCCAATGATGCAGCATCTCCATTGACGGTAACCACTTCAGGAAATTATTTTGTGCGTGCTTATGATCCAACTTCGGGTTCGGGGTGTTGGTCAACTACTGCAGTTGGGCCGTATGCTGTGGTGATTAATCCTCCTGTATCTATTACTACGCAACCGGCAAATCAGTCGATTGCTTCAACACAAAATACTTCTTTTTCAGTTGTAGCTTCCAATGCAACGGCTTATCAATGGCAAGTATCCACTGATAGTGGTGCCACATGGACCAACTTAACCAATACCGGTGTTTATACTACAGTAACTACTGCAACCATGAACATTACTGGAGCAACCTTTGCGATGAATGGACACCAATACCGTTGTGTCGTAAGTGGAACGGCTCCTTGTGCTGCGGTGAATTCAACAGCGGCGACTTTGTCTGTGGTCAATGCGATTAATACCATTGCCGATTTAGGAACACAAGTAACTGCAGCATTTGTCCCACAAGCTACGGTTAATCACATTATTCATAAATTTCAAATCAGCCCCACTGTTACAACAAACCTTCAAGGAATTACTGGTGTGGTGACTGCGGGTACTTATGTTTCAGCGGATATCGTGAATTTGAAAGTTCGTTATTCGGCCGATAATGTGTTAGACGCTGCGGATATAACCTTAAGTACATTAACCACTCCGGGTGTAGCAGGGGCCAAAACTTTTCCAGCTTTTACGGCTCAATCTATTACTGGTGGTACTACAGGTTATATATTCATTACAGCAGATATTTCAGCAACGGCAGTTGTTGGGAATACGATTTCATTGAATGCAGTTACTACAGCGAATTTAATTTTCTCTTTAGGAACAAAAACAGGAACTACGACTGCAGGCGGAACACAAACAATTGCGCCTTCAGCACCTTTAGTACCTGCGAGTTTTACAAAAGGATGTACAACCAATACCACACAAGTCTTGAATTGGACGGCGCCAACAGGGCCTTTTGATGGTTATATTGTTGTAGCTCGTCAAGGGGGTTTAAATCCGCATGCGATTACTTCGTTAGTAGCTTCTTCTCAAACCTTCAATACTGATTTTTCATTAGCACCCACTTATGGAAGTACAGCACCTTTATCGCGCGTAGTCTATATTGGAACGGGTACAACGGCTACGATTACAGGTTTGACGACAGGTGCGACTTATGTTTTTGAAATTTATACTTTTAGAAATAACGGTCCGACTAACTCAGTCTATTCCACAACATCACGCACGACTACGCAAGTTATTGGACTTAACAATGTAACAAGTGCCACATCAACTGCAGGGAATACTACCGGATTGATTGGTTGGGCGAATCCTAACGCTATTTGTTATGATCAAGTATTGGTGGTTGTAACCAGTGCGGCGGGTATTACTTTCACGCCTTCTGGGGATGGAAGTGCCTATACTGCAAATCCAGCATTTTCAGCCTACAATCAAGTGGTTTATGCTTCGAGTGGAAATAATGTGAACATCACAGGATTAACCAATGGTGTTACTTATTATGTTGAGATTTTTGTTCGCTTTGGAACCCAATGGAGCACAGGCGTAGAAGTGAGTTGTACACCGCAAAACATAGTTCCTACGGTTTTTAAAACGGGCGATTTGATGTTAATAGCCTATGATAATACTGTGGGTGGTGCGGATGATGCTATTCGATTATTGAATTTGGTAGCTATTAATCCCGGAACAAGTTTTATTTGGGCCAATGCTACGTATGAAACGGGAGGAATGCCAGCGGCAAACGTTCGTACGGATAAATGGTTTAGTTGTACAGCAGCTCCCGATGGAAATTTACCTTACTTAGAATTTACCTACACCGGTTCGACACCAATTCCTGCTGCCTCAGTGATGTGTATCAATACAGTTAGTGCTGGAACAGGTTCTACAATTACAGTAGTTGATCCTTCAGGAACAACGTATAATAATTTTACAATTACAGGTAAAAATGCTGATGGAACCGTATTAACGAGTCATGGTAGTGTGAATGTATCGAGTTCGGCACCCGATTCAATGTTTTTATTACAAGGCTATTTTACTTATAATGTAACAGGTTCAACTTTTACAGGTACCGTTTTATCAGGTGTTCAAGATGGAGGGTTATGGTACAATTTAACCGATGATTTATCAGCAATTAGCGGTAATAATTTCCGTCGTTCACGAAAACACCCCCAGTTGTTATGTGCTTCTATGCAAGCTAATACCACGACAGGTGCTTATGAAGTAAGTTATAATACGTCATCTTCAACTTATACCAATGGTAGTCGTCCGTATTTAATTGCTTCTATTTTAGGTTATACAACGAATTGGACAAACACATTAGGTACATGTCCGACAAATTCTCCATTTGTATTAGGAACATCTGACCCATTTAATAAATGGACGGGAGGAGCAAGTAACAATTGGTTTGATTGTAACAACTGGAGTTTGCTTACAGTTCCCGATGAATTGACCGATGTCGTAATTGACAATACAGGCGCTAACGATGCAGTTGTAGATTATACTGCTTTTAACTCAGATACGTATTCTGATTTAGCAAAGTGTAAGGATTTAACAGTTACGGGTCGCAAAGTACAAGTGCAAGGAAATCTATTGAATAAATTGGAGGTGCACGGTAATTTAGCACTTAGCGGAACCGGAGTTGTTGATATGGATGACTCCAATTCGTCAACAGATGATGGGCAATTATATTTGTATGGCAATTGGACAAATTCAATTTCCAATGCCGCTTTTGAAGAAGGAAATGGTACCGTTCATTTTGTGGGAAGTGCAGCCCAAGTAATTAATTCGAATGTACATACTAATGTGGAGCAGTTTTACAATGTGGTATTAGACAATGACTTCAATACTGCTATTTCCAATAATTTGTATGCTAAAGGAAATTTAGAATTGAAAATCAATAAAATATTGACCATTGGAACGGGCGATCATGTATTTGCTTATAAGAAACTAACTAACAATGGTGATATTATCATAAACAATTCAGGTCAATTGGTGCAAGTAGATGAGACCGATACCAATGATGGGGATTACTCGGGTACTAAATTCCGTTTGACACGAACAGCACAAGCGAAACACTATGACTATATCTACTGGAGTGCGCCTACAGAGAATTATACAGTGACCAATTTACCAACGGATTATCATTATTTCTGGAATACCACTTATGCGAATTCGAATGGTACTTTAGGAAATTGGAATTCGGCTTCAGGGGCTATGGTAAAAGGAAAAGGATATATCGCTAGAGCTTCTAATAATTCAACTACAGCTGTGGCATTATCAGCTACATTTACAGGTAAACCCAATAACGGTCAATTCACACTACCTATCAGTCGCGGGAATTATAACGGTGCCGATTATGATGCTGATTTAACGAATCCTACCAATGCCTTAACAACTAAATATGATGATAACTGGAATTTAGTAGGAAATCCGTATCCTTCAGCTATTGATGCTGAGGAGTTTTTGGTGCTCAACCAATCGGTTATTGAAGGTTCGATTTGGGTTTGGAAGCACGGTTTGAATCCGACTTCATCTACGAGTCCATTTTATAATAACTACCAATACAATTATAATCCAACTTCAGATTACATCAAATACAACGGGTTAGGTTCGACAGAGCCCGATACATTTGCGGGGAAAATTGCTTCTGGACAAGGGTTTATGGTGAATATGTTGCATGCAGCAGCGACACCAAATACGTTAACTTTTACCAATAATCTTCGCGCTGATGCTTCGATTATGTCGTATGACAATACCGATTTCTTCCGTGCGAATTGGATGCAAAATCAGAAGCACCGTATTTGGTTGGATATTGTAAACACTAATTCAGGTTCGAAAGATCGTACACTGGTAGGTTATGCAACCAATGCAACCAACGGTCGTGATCAATTGTACGATTGTATTTCAAAAATCACAGGTGATTTGAGCGTGTATTCTATGATTCAAGATGAACCGTTTTCGATTCAAGGAAAAGGATTGCCTTTTAACAGTAATGATCGCATTCCTTTAGGGGTAAATGTGAATACCAACGGTACTTATCAATTGGCTCTATACAAAACCGATGGTTTATTTGCGGGTCAGCAAGAGATTTACCTTGAAGATAAAGTGACGGGTCATTTCCATGATTTAAAAGCAAGTCCGTTTACATTTAACTTGCCTCAAGGTGTGTATAATAATCGTTTCGTGTTGCGTTTTAATATCCCTGGATCAAGTTTAAGCAATACTGATTTTACAACATCACAAACAGTGATTACTGCGGTAAAGAATCAAGTGATTACTGCGCAATCTGCAGAAGAGCCTATTCAAGAAATGCACGTGATGGATGTATTAGGGCGTACGCTTTGTATGGTTAAAGGGAAAGATACAACTACCCTTTCAACTCCAGTCTTAGAAGTTGCTCACCAAACAGTTGTTGTGAGATTACGATTAGAAAGTGGAATAGTTGTTACTCGAAAAGTACAATTGTAATTGTAAACATAAGTATTAAAAAAAGTCCCGATGTTGTCGGGACTTTTTTTATGAAGTAAAATAGTTGTTATTTTCCTTTAATTGAAGCTTTTACGTTGCGTTCAATGCTGTGACCAGGACGCGACCATTTTGGTTTTTCTCCCAAAGGTTGGAACTGCGAATCCTCTGCTTCAACCGTTTTGGGTTGCATCAATTTGATGAACGGTTTTTGCGGTTGCAATCCAAGTAATTCAAACATTTTCATGTCTTCATTTACATCCGGATTAGGTGTAGTCAATAATTTATCACCGGCAAAGATTGAGTTGGCTCCTGCAAAGAAACACATGGCTTGTCCTTCACGTGACATTTCGGTGCGTCCAGCAGACAAACGAACTTGCGTTTCTGGCATCACGATACGTGTAGTGGCTACCATACGAATCATTTCCCAAATTTCAACAGGTTTTTCATTTTCCATTGGAGTACCTTCTACAGCCACAAGTGCGTTAATAGGCACCGATTCAGGTTGTGGATCAAGAGTTGCTAATGCCACTAGCATTCCAGCACGGTCTTCAATACTTTCTCCCATTCCGATGATTCCCCCACTACATACGGTAACATTCGTTTTGCGAACATTCTCAATGGTTTGAATACGGTCTTCAAATCCGCGGGTAGAAATTACTTCTTTGTAATATTCTTCAGAAGTATCAAGGTTGTGATTATAGGCATACAATCCCGCTTCAGCTAAACGTTGGGCTTGATTTTCGGTTAACATACCTAGTGTACAACACACTTCCATATCAAGTTTATTGATCGTACGTACCATTTCCAAAACTTGGTCAAATTCAGGTCCGTCTTTCACATTTCGCCAAGCGGCTCCCATACAAACACGGGAAGATCCTGATGATTTTGCGCGCAAAGCTTGTGCTTTTACTTGGTTTACCGACATTAAATCATTTCCTTCAATATCGGTGTGGTAGCGAGCGGCTTGTGGACAATACCCACAATCCTCGGGACAGCCACCTGTTTTGATTGATAATAAAGTAGACACCTGAACCACGTTTGGATCATGGTGTAAACGGTGTATAGAAGCCGCTTCATATAATAAATCCATCAAGGGTTTATTGTAAATGGCTATAATTTCTTCTTTGGTCCAATTATGTCTAATTTCACTCATCTTGTGAAGGTTTTTAAGTGTTTCAAAGGTAACGATTTCAGTTGGTTTAGCAATGCTAAGTGGTTGGTTCCCGAAAGTACTCCATTGCTCTTTCTTTGTCTTTGGCAATCTGAGACTTAAGTGCGTCTAAAGAGTCAAATTTCTGTTCGGGTCGGATATATTCAAGTAATTCAATTGTAATTTTTTCATCATAAATAGAAGCCTCAAAATCGAATAAATGGATTTCGATACTTTGTGATTGCCCGTTCACGGTTGGACGATTTCCAATATTCATTACACCGTTATAACTTTCGTTTTGTACAGTAGCTTTAGCAATATAAACGCCATTTGCAGGAATTAATTTTTCAGCAGAATTTATGGCAATATTAGCTGTTGGAAAACCAATTGTTCTCCCCAATTGTTGACCGTTTATAACAGTTCCCGTTATTTGAAATGGATATCCTAAATATTGATTAGCAGTTGAAATAGAGCCATTTTGAAGGGCATTTCTTATTTTTGTAGAGCTAATTGTAATTTCGTTAATCTCTTCTGCAGTAATTTGTTCAACTTCAAACCCAAATTTTTCTCCGAATGCAATTAAATCATCGATGGTAGCTGTTCGGTTTCTTCCAAAACGATGATCATACCCTATAATAATTTTTTTTAGATTAAATTGTTCGACGAGGACTTGTATTACAAACTCTTCGGCAGTTAATCTTGAAAATTCTTTATCGAAAGGATGGATAATCAAATGATCAATGCTATGACGTTTTAATTGTTGGATTTTCTCGTCAATAGTGTTGATTAACAAAGGCGTTGAGCCGTTTTGGAGAACAGATCTTGGATGCGGATGAAAGGTAAGTACAAGACTTTCTAAAGCCAAGTTTTTTGCAGCATCGGTTAACTTTGCTAGAATTTTTTGATGACCTAAATGTACACCATCAAAAGTCCCTAAAGTTACTACTGTTCCCTTAGAGGTAGAGAATTCTGATATGTTGTTGTAGGTTTTCAAAATATAAAAGTGTTTGCAAAGGTAGGGTATTTTTATTTTTAATAACTATAGTTGGTATTAATCAATAGGTATATTAAGAATTCATTAAAAAAACAGCTATATTTGTTAGCTATTATAACCAATCTAATTAAAATGAAAAAAAGTTTACTACTTTCTGTTATTTTCTTGGGTTTGGCTACAGCCAATGCACAATCCAATAGATATTGGACTCCAGCTGAAAAGCGTGCTGACATTGAAAGAGCCAAAGGAACGTTCAGAAGTACATTTCCTACGCAGTATGATTTGTATACATTGAACTTCAACCAGATTAAAACGCAATTATTTTCTATTGTAGATCAACCAGGTGCAACTTGTGTGATTACATTACCTAATGCTCAAGGTAAATTAGAAGATTTTATTGTGAATGAAGCTTCAAATTTTGAAGCAGATTTACAAGCGCAATTCCCTGAAATCCGTGCGTTTTCAGGTAAAAGTAAGTCAGACCCAACTTCTTACATGAAGTTGAGTATTGCTCCACAAGGTATTAAAACAGTTGTTTTCAGAACTGGTTCGACAAGTGAATTCATGGAGCCTTTTTCTGCAGATGGAGCTGTTTATGTTGTGTATAGCAAAAGCAACAATGGTCCAGCTTCTTCATGGAAATGTGATGTAAATGATGAGTTTGGCGGAATTACGTCTCCTTCAAATCGCAATTCAGGAAATACAACCATGGCCAACAATGGTGTATTGAAAACAATGCGTTTAGCACAATCATGTACAGCGGAATATTCAAACTATTTTGGAGCTACAAGTGCTGCTCAAGTAAATTTAGTTTTGGCTGCATTCAATGCAACATTAGCACGTGCTAATGGTTGTTATGAAAAAGATTTAGGGGTGCATTTAAACATTGTAGCCGAAACAACTAATGTTATTTTTTACAATCCTTCTACAGATCCTTATTCTGATGCTGCAACTGGTTCGGGTGGAGCATGGAATACAGAGTTACAAAACACTTTAAGCTCAATGTTGACTGGAACAGGTTCTACACTAGCAGCAAACAATGCGGCATATGACATAGGTCACTTATTTGGTGCTTCTGGAGGTGGTGGAAACGCGGGATGTATTGGTTGTGTATGTACCAACGATACATCAAGTACATCCGATAAAAACAAAGGAAGTGGCTATACCTCTCCTGGTGATGATATTCCAGAAGGAGATACATTTGACATTGATTATGTTGTTCACGAAGTGGGTCACCAATTAGGGGCTAACCACACGTTTACGCATGCAAATGAAGGGTCTGGTTACAATGTAGAAGTAGGTTCTGGTATTACCATTATGGGGTATGCAGGAATTACAAATTACAACGCGGCAATGCATTCAATTGATACGTATCATGCATTGTCGATTTCTCAAATTCAAAATAATTTAAACTCAAAAACTTGTCCTGTTTCAACATTGCAAGCAGGAGTAAATGCTACACCAACTGCTACAGCTGGAGGTAACTTTACGATTCCAAAAAGTACTCCATTTATGTTGATTGGAACAGGTGCTGATGCAGATGGGGATGCTTTAACTTACAGTTGGGAGCAAGTAAATGTTGATAATGCAGGTACTTATACTGCGGCAAATAGTGTGGCTGCTGTGGCAAAAGCAGGAGGACCAAACTGGATTTCTAATGCGCCTTCAACTTCTCCAGTTCGTTATTGTCCAACAATGACAACGGTATTTAATGGTGGACAAACTACCGCAGGTACAGGAAATATTAATGTAGAAGCACTAAGCTCAGTGTCTAGAACATTAAATTTCCGTTTAACAGTTCGCGAT
The DNA here is from genome assembly GCA_964395965.1 of uncultured Flavobacterium sp. GTDB lineage: Bacteria > Bacteroidota > Bacteroidia > Flavobacteriales > Flavobacteriaceae > Flavobacterium. Next base: position 2,364 of record CAYNDK010000063.1, on the reverse strand, counting down.
AACGCAACTTTTGTTGCCAATACTAAAGTAGCACAAACGGGTACTGCAAATGCTACGATTACTGTTGATGCAACGAAAGGACCTTTAACCGTAACGTCTCAAAATACAAGTGGAATTTCCTATAACTTAGGATCGACTCAAACAGTGACTTGGGCTGTAAACAGTACAGATACAATTACTGGTGGTGCCAATGTTGATATTTTAATTACAAGTGATAATGGAGCTACTTGGACTACGTTATTAGCAGCTACACCAAATGACGGATCAGCTGATGTTGTTATGCCATCATCTCCAGCAGTATATTGTCGTTTAATGGTTAAAGCAAGTAACAATATCTTTTTTAACGTAAACGCTTCAAATTTCTCTGTAGGCTATACAATTTCAACTACTTGTAACACGTATACCAATACTACTCCTGTTGCTATTCCTGATGGTTTAGGTGCCAATGTTCAAGGTACAGCAGTGAACAGTACAATTTCAGTTCCTGTAACTGGAGCACTTTCAGATGTTAATGTTACAATGAATGTAACGCACACGTATCCTCAAGATTTAATTTTACAGTTGGTTCATCCAAATACAACTACGTTTGTTAATGTTTGGAATAGAGCTTGTGCAGGTAATGATAACTTCAATATTACTGTAAGCGATGGTTCTCCAGCATTTTCATGTGCTGCAAACATGACAGGTACTTATGCGCCTTCTAGTCCTTTATCTGCTTTTAACGGATTAGCGGCAAATGGAACATGGACATTATATGCTGCAGATTTTTATAATCAAGACATAGGTACTTTAAACAGCTGGGCGATTGAAGTATGTACTTCCGTAATTCAGTTAAACAATGAGACTTATAACCTTGATGGTTTTGCAGTTTATCCAAATCCAAATAATGGAGTGTTTAACGTGAAATTTAACCCAACTTCAAACGATATCAATGTAATGGTACATGATATCCGTGGTAGAGAAGTGTACAATAGAGCCTATACTAATAACGGAATTTTTGATGAAACTCTAAATTTAGGTACTGTTGAAGCAGGTGTTTATTTAGTAACGGTTAAAGACGGTTCTAAAAAAGAAGTCAGAAAAATAGTTATTAAATAATTTATCTCCTGATATAAAATAGAAAAGCTCCCATTTAGGGAGCTTTTTTTATGGAGTTGAATCGGTTATTTTCCGTTAAATTCATTCATTGTATTGGCAAGTCCCGCGAGAACAAACGAGTGGATTGCTGCAGCACTTGTTACATAGCGTTCGGGTAATTTGGCTTGCTCTTCGTCATTCCATTCACCCAATACATAATCTACCTGTTGTCCTTTTTTAAATTGATCACTAATTCCAAATCGAAACCTTGGATATTCACTCGAATTCAATAAAAGTTGAATGTTTTTGAGTCCGTTATGCCCGCCATCACTACCTTTTGCTTTTATGCGAATTGTCCCAAAAGAAAGATTTAAATCATCAGTAATCACCATGATATTTTCTTTCGCAATATTTTCTTTCTCCATCCAATATTTAACGGCTTTACCACTTAAATTCATATAGGTGTTGGGCTTTAAAAGCAATACGGTGCGGCCTTTGATTTTAAATTCAGCTAAATCACCCAATTTAGCCGTTTGAAAACTAACACCTTCTTTTTTTGCTAAAAAGTCAACAATTTTAAAACCAATATTGTGACGGGTATTTACATATTCAGCCCCTATATTTCCAAGGCCGATTATTAGAAACTTCTTCATAGGGTCTGTTCTTTCAAGATTTGAAGTTGCGCTAAAAATAGTACGAAACCAATTCATGGGCACAAAAATACTTTAAAATACTGCGTACCTACAAAAAAAAAGCACCGGAAACTCCGATGCTTTCTTTGTATACTTTGAAAAGATTATTTTTTCTTTCCTTTTGCTGCTGCTTTTTCTGCTTTTGCAGCTTCTTGAGCGGCTTTCATTGCAGCACGTGAAATCTTCACTTGACACACTACAGTGTTGTCTGGGTGCATCAACTTATAATTGTCGTTACCTAATTTAGTAACGTATAATTTGTTACCCATTTGTAATTCTGAAATATCAGCATATACATAATCAGGAAGGTTTTTTGGTAATGCTTTTACTTTTAAACGACGTAAGTTTAAATTTAAAACACCTCCTAAAAGTACCCCTGGAGAAGTTCCTGTAATTTTAACTGGAACCTCCATAACGATTTCTTTCTCATCGTTCAATTGGTAGAAATCGATGTGTAAAATCGCATCAGATACCGGGTGAAACTGGATATCTTGTAAGATTACGTTATACACTTTTCCTCCTAAATCAACCGCAACAGTGTGCGCATCTGGAGTGTAAACTAAACTTTTGAAAGCTTTGCTTTCTGCTTGAAAGT
>CAYNDK010000062.1:0-14095 GCA_964395965.1 uncultured Flavobacterium sp. | reverse complement strand
GAGGGGTTCGATTCCCCTACGGGCTACAAATTAGTTGTAAATTAGTTTTGTAAAATAAGTGTTTAGTGTCTCAAATGCTTATTTTATTAGTTAAAACCAAAGTGATTAAGTTTTTTAATTGTGGGAGGTTTTTCTTTTTTAACTAATAGTTTATAATAATTATTACAATTAAATTAAAAGACAATGGCAAATCACAAGTCAGCTTTAAAAAGAATTAGAAGTAACGAGAAAAAAAGAGTGCTTAACAGATATCAGCACAAAACTACACGTAATGCAATCAAAGCTTTACGTTTGTCAACTGTTAAGTCAGAAGCTGCTGCTAAATTGGCTAGTGTAATTTCAATGATCGATAAGTTAGCGAAGAAAAATATCATTCATGATAATAAAGCGTCTAACTTGAAATCGAAATTAACAAAACACGTTAATAAGCTATAATTCTCAGTTATACAAAACAAAAGCCTCGAAGAAATTCGAGGCTTTTTTTATTATATTATAATCCAAATGAGTTATTACTAGTTTCGTTTAAGTTCTTCAAGCATTTCGCGTGTAATTGGTTTGGAGAGAAAGTCCAAAACCATCGGGTAGGATTTCGATTTTTCAATGTCTTTAGGGTCAATTGTTGATGAGAGAACAATTACTTTCAAGTTAGGGAAATGAGTCATATAATTGTTTTCGGTGAGTTCATCTAGAAATTCCCAACCACCCATAACAGGCATGTTTAAATCAAGAAACATGAGTTCGGGTAAAATAAATTCAGGATCTCCTACATGGCCGTTTTTTATGGCATCCAAATACTTTAATGCATCTTCACCATTATTGGCGATGTCTATGATTTCAGAGAAGTCACTTTTTTGAATAACCTTTTTGCAAAGCATTAAAGTGATTGGGTCATCATCGACACAAAGTATTTTTTTATACATACAAGTTACTCGTTTTTAAACGTAATGGTAAAAGTTGTTCCAATGCCAACTTCACTTTCGATTCCAATTGATCCACCCATGGATTCAACTTGTGACTTTACAAGGTATAATCCCAAGCCTTTACTGTCGGGGTTATCATGAAACCGTTGGTAAAGACCAAATACTTTTTCTTTGTGGCGTTTAAGGTCAATTCCTAAGCCGTTATCCTTAAAGCACAATTGGGTTTCTTTGCCTTGGTTTCTTGCTGTGAACGTAATCGTTAACTGCCGTGATGGTTCGTGATACCGAAGTGCATTGGTAGTCAAATTTAACAAAATACTTTCAAAATACGATTTGTTTACTTGTAAAGTTGTTACTTTTTCGACATCTATTTCAATAACCGGATTCAAATTCGTAATCATGAAATTTAATTGATTCAAAATGTTCTCAAAAACTTCGCGTATTACAATAGGTTCACGTTCAATAGAGGGTTTGTCTTTAATAATAATCACATTGACTAAGTCATTGACAGTGTCATTTAATTGTTGTGTGGAACGTTCAAAACCACTGATGATTTCTTTTAATTCCTCATCTTGAATGTCAATATCTTCAAGCAGATTGAGCAAGCCGGTTAAATTTGATAATGGAGCTCTTAAGTTGTGTGAAGTGATGTAAGAAAACTGTTTTAAATCGGAGTTGTTCAGCGTAAGTTCTTTGATGAGTTGTTCGCGTTCTTTCTCTTTTAGTTTTTCTTCTGTGATATCACGTTGAATAGAAATCCAATGGGTATGTTGATTGTCTTTGTTTGTTATCGGAATAATGGTGAGGTTCACCCAGTATTCTTCATCATTTTTACGTTTATTGAGGGTTTCAAATTTGAATGCTTCTTTTTTCTTCAAAGCGTCTGAAATCAATTTGATATCCCGTTTATTTTTGAATCGATTAACAAGTACATTGGCGGATTGACCAATAACTTCCTCTTCTGTAAAACCTGTCATGCTTTCAAAAGCAGGGTTGACATACACGATACGGTCTTCGGAATGATCTGCATTTGCCAACTCGGCAATAATGACGGTTTCTCTATTTTGAGTAATTACTGTTCCAAGTAACTGAAGTCGCTGTTCTTCTGCTTTGGTTTTGGTCACATCTTGCATGGCACCAATCATTCGAATGACATTGTCGTTTTCGTCTTTCACAAGGAAACCTCGGTCAAACACATAGCGATACGATCCATCTGCTGCCATAAAGCGGTATTCATCTTGCCATTTCTCAGATTTTTGAGCAATGTAGGTGTAGAGTTTGACCGACATTTTTAAGCTGTCTTCGGGATGGATTTTGTCAAACCACCATTGTAAATTATCGCCAATATCTTCTTTTTTATAACCAAAAACGCCTTGGATGCCTTTGTTCCAAATGAATCGGTTGGTCTTTATGTCCCAGTCCCAAATCGTGTCACTGGTTGCTTTGGATACAATTTCAAAACGTTCATTGGAAACCGATAATTCTGAAAACTCCTTTTCAAATTGTGCTATGTAGGATTCTGTCTTTTCAATTTTTTGGGCGATAAGATAGGTGATACTTGCAGCAATAACGAGTCCAAAAGCAAGACCAAAAAGTAATTGATAGGAAGAGTTGTTGAAAAAAGTGACCACCACAATCCCACCAAATACTAGGGATAATACGATGAGAAAGAAAGGAATTAAAATTTTGGTGTTCACACTTTTCATTTCCTCAAAAATAACAAAAAAAACCAAATATGTTATTTTAACACAAATTATCTCCCTAAATGATTGCCTTGAAAACAATTGATTATGAGGTTCTTTTTTCAAAAAATAAAACATACCTTTGCACCTTCAAAATTTTCACATGGAATCGATTAGAAATATTGCAATTATTGCGCACGTTGACCACGGTAAAACTACCTTGGTAGACAAAATTATGTACCATTGCCAGCTATTTCGTGAAAACGAAAATACAGGTGATTTGATCTTGGATAACAATGACTTAGAGCGTGAACGCGGAATTACCATTACCTCTAAAAATGTATCTGTAGTATACAAAGGCACTAAGATCAACATCATCGATACTCCAGGCCACGCCGATTTTGGTGGGGAAGTGGAACGTGTATTGAATATGGCTGATGGAGTTTGTCTATTGGTTGATGCTTTTGAAGGTCCAATGCCACAAACACGTTTTGTGTTGCAAAAAGCAATTGATTTAGGGTTGAAACCTTGTGTGGTTATTAATAAAGTTGACAAAGAAAACTGTACTCCGGAAGAAGTACATGAAAAAGTTTTCGACTTAATGTTTGAATTAGGAGCTGAAGAATGGCAGTTGGATTTCCCAACCGTTTACGGTTCAGCAAAAAATAACTGGATGTCTGAGGATTGGAAAAATGTGACTTCAAACATTGAACCTTTGTTGGATATGGTGGTTAATAACGTTCCCGCTCCAAAAGTTTCAGAAGGAACACCACAGATGTTGGTGACGTCTTTGGACTTCTCATCGTTTACAGGTCGTATTGCAATCGGTCGTTTAGAGCGTGGTACATTACGTGAAAACATGCCCGTTTCATTGGTAAAACGTGACGGTTCAATTACCAAATCAAAAATTAAAGAATTACATACTTTTGAAGGTTTAGGTCGTAAAAAAGTAGCCGAAGTTCACGCTGGTGATATCTGTGCATTGGTGGGAATTGAAGGTTTTGAAATTGGAGATACTATCGCTGATTTTGAAAACCCTGAAGCGTTAAAAAGTATTGCAATCGATGAGCCTACAATGAGTATGCTTTTCACAATTAACGATTCGCCTTTCTTCGGTAAAGAAGGTAAATTTGTTACCTCTCGTCACATTAAAGATCGTTTGACAAAAGAATTGGAGAAAAACTTAGCACTTCGTGTTAGCGAAACAGATTCAGCCGATAAATTTATGGTATTCGGACGTGGTGTATTACACTTATCTGTTTTAATTGAAACGATGCGTCGTGAAGGGTACGAACTTCAAATTGGACAACCTCAAGTAATTATCAAAGAAGTTGACGGTCAAAAATGTGAACCTATCGAAGAATTAACAATTGACTTACCTGAAAATGTTTCTGGAAAAGCGGTAGAGTTTGTTACTGTTCGTAAAGGGGAAATGTTAAGTATGGAACCTCGTGGAGAACGTATGATTATCAAATTTAATATTCCTTCTCGTGGAATCATTGGATTGCGTAACCAATTGTTGACTGCAACTGCTGGTGAAGCAATTATGGCGCACCGTTTTATTGGGTATGAACCTTTAAAAGGAGATATTTCTGGTCGTATCAACGGTTCCTTAATTTCAATGGAAAATGGAAAAGCAATTCCTTACTCAATTAATAAATTACAAGATCGCGGTAAATTCTTTGTAGATCCTAATGAAGATATTTATGAAGGTCAAGTGGTAGGGGAAAATTCTCGTGCAGATGATTTAGTTATCAATATTACTAAAACAAAACAGTTGACCAACTTCCGTTCTGCAGGTGCTGATGATAAAACACGTATCGTACCAGCAATCAAGTTTACTCTTGAAGAAGCTTTGGAATACATTCAAAAAGATGAATATGTTGAGGTAACTCCAAAATCTATTCGTCTACGTAAAATATTGTTAAATGAAAATGACCGTAAACGTTTCAAAAACGCTATGGCATAATTCACCTAAGTATCCAAAATAAAAAACCATCAGTGAAAACGGATGGTTTTTTTTATACGGTTACTTAGCGTTTCAAACTAAAATGCCCTTTAGCAATGCGTCCGTCATCAATTTTTATATAATACCAATAATCATCCGCAAGTGCTTGTTGACCATTATAGGTACCATCCCAACCAGCTCCAAGTGGTGAAATTTGTTTAATTAACTTGCCATAACGGTCATAAATCAAAATTTCGGTATTGGCATGGAACGTCGAATTTACTCCTTTGATATTCCATGTGTCATTGAATCCATCGCCATTGGGTGTAAAATAAGCAGGCACTCCTAAAACCGAAACCGTGTATTCAGCAATGCCGCAACCATTTAAATCTTTGACATAAACGGTGTGAATCCCCATCGGAACACCGGTAAATAGGTTCGAACTTTGATAAGGGCCATACGATTCATCTAAACTGTAAACATAATCACCGTTTCCAGTTACATTGACCGTTAGGGTATTGATGGAACTTAAATCTACCACAGTTACAGAATCAATGGTTGCAATGACGGAAGTATTTACCGTAATAGCACGCGTAACAGGACATCCCGAAGAATTGGAAACCACAACACTATAATCACCTTCTTGATTAACTGTTAAGGTATAATTTGTTGCCCCTGGAACTATTGCTCCATTCCAGTACCATTGATAGGTGTAGGTAGTTATCAAGCTGGGTTGTGTAACCCCCGCATTTAATGTAACAGTAAAGTTGGGGAGGTTAGTACACACTAAGGTGTCATCCCAACCTTGGGCATTGATATTTACAAAAGGAAGTGGTTTTACTACAAACGACAATGTGGTTGTAACCGGACAACTTGTATTGATTGGATTGATCACAGTTACCAAAACATTTTGTGTGCCACTAGTAAAGGGATTGGGTAAATTGTTGTTATATACCGTACCATTGGCCAATGTGTAGGTCACTTGCATTCCTGTTTGCCCTTGTAAAAGGGATGCTGTTAAGGTCGTAGTGTCAAAATTGTATAACCCATTTTGTAGCGTTGGATCAACTTCATCATCACAAACAATTAAAGTAGCAGGATTTACTGGAAATATTTCGGGTAAATCATCCACAATAAAGGTAATTGTTCCTTGACGGAAACAAGGTCCATCAGCAGCTAATGTATTGTTGTTTTCAACCCGAACAGTTATTGTCTCAGTTCCAGTAACCGTATAAGTCGCAGGAAAAGGACTAGGAATGGGCGTTCCTGAACTTGTCGTGTAGGAAATAATTACATTGGTTTGTCCTTGTAAAATATCATTTTCAAGTGTTGACGTATTAAAAGTGTAAACGCCGTCTTGATTATCATCGCAATGACGAATACTATTAGCTGTACCTACTGTATGGATCGTTGGCAAGGCCTGAACATTTAATGTTATGTATGGGCCTAAACCAAAACAGGCATTGTCTACATTACTGTCAACTCGAACCCATATTTTTTGCATAGTAGGGTAACCAATATTGAAATAATTCGAAATATTAGTAATAGCAAGAGAATTTCCAGCGCTATCGGTTTCTGCTAATGCATCAGCTTCATTTTTGTAATAGGAAATTGTATAGGTTGCCGTTGTAGGAAGTATTCCCTGAATTAAAGGGGTCACTGAACTAAAGTCAAATGCTGCAATTCCATCTGTGTCGGTGTTTGTAGGACTCACATAATAATCACATTGAGTAAATGTCCATTGTGTGCCCGCCGGAATTTGGGTTGCGGATACGACCAAATTCAAACGCGCTACTCGGTAACATTGATTTGCATTTTCTACACGAACCCATACACTTGTATTTGAAGAGACATAGGCAATTGGATTGGTAATTTGAACAGTTGCATCATTTGTGTCTGCTCCAATTTGTGTTGTAAAATAGGTGAAAGTTTCAAAAGCCGCATTAGCAGATATTTGACTGTTCTTTTGAGTCAAATTAAAACTCGACACACCATCGGTATCGTCATCACATTGAACCATTGTAATAGGTGTCGTTATTACAGGTAATGCATAAGTTGTTAAGGTAGCCGGATCAGAATTTAGACCACAGCTATTCCCATTTCTATTTAATACAACACGATACAAATAACCGACCATCGCTGGGGTGACATTGCTAACGGTTAATGTTGCAGTAGTCACACCACTGTAAACAGAAGAATTTGTTAAGGTATTCCAAGTTGTACCATTAGTAGTTGAAAGTTCCCATTGGTAACTATCAATTGGAACGGCGGGAGTTATGGTAAAAACAGCGTTTTGCAATTCGCAAACAGTCACATCCTGAGGTTGTGTAGTAATGCTAATTGGTGCACCGATACTGTAATTTGAATTCGGATTTATATACCCACCAGCACCAGTTACCAATCCCGATGTAGAAGTGGTAGGTGTTCCTGTACCTAAAATACCATCGTTGTCGGAATCGGTATAACCCGCTTCTATCACATCATTACATAAATCGCCATCGGTATCCAAACTCACATAATTAAATTGTCCGTTGGCATCCGTATCAGCCAAAGTATAATTGATTGTTCCACTGTCAGGACTTGTTTCTAACCCGTTGTGTAATCCATTACTTCCTGCTACAACGGCATCAATTGTACCATCTTGATTGGCATCGATTACACCACTGCCTGATTCTGTCAAATCATAAATCCCATCATTATCTGAATCTAAATCCAAATAATTCGGAATTCCGTCACCATCAAAATCATTGGGGACAAAGCTAGTGCCAAAAATATCATCCAGTCCATCGTTGTTGGCATCGTTACCCGATAAAGCAACATATGAAGGACCTTGAGATTCTACAATATCTAAAATTCCATCATTGTCTGAATCGATATCCAACGCATCTGCAACTCCATCTCCATCAGTATCTTTAGGTACACAAACTGCATAAAAACGAAATGTAGCACGATTGGCCACATCATCAACCAAATTTTTATGTTGTAGTGCAATACTCGTTGTCAAATACGATTGGATTTTAAAGGTTCCCGTTCCCAAAGCAAGCGGTGTCGCACTATTTAAACGAAAACGAATTTCAAATGATGAAAAGCGTGTAACTCCGCTTTCATAAAAGCCATCATAATTAGTGTCAATTAACAACTGATCATTTGGATTTTCTATTGTTAATGTTTGATTGATTGGACAAGTTAAAATGTATTCGCCCTTATCATTAATCAAATCCGTAGCATTCCCTGTTGCTGCATATTCAATGCCAACCGAAATAGGTTGCGTAAAATTTAACTGGTATTTCACCCAATTAGTTTTACCAGCTGGTACATCCGTAACTATTGTACCATCAGTTTGCGTGATTAATGGTGTGGTGCTTGCCGTAGTCGATGTTGTCAATAATCCAGTAAATGAATTCGAATAAGTGCCTACAGCAATTGTTCCAGCAGTTGGATTGTTTAAATTTAAATATTGACTTCCATAGGATTCAGTACAATTGGCAATCCCATCATTATCCATATCCAAATCGATATTGTCTGGAACATAATCATTGTCTAGATCTGAAGGACAAGTACTAACAGGAAATTCATCAGAGAATAAATCAATGCCACAACTCGATAATCCAGCCTTTACCTTGTAATAACCCGGTAAGGTGGGAGTATAGCTATTGCTGTTTGCACCGGGAATTGGCACATTGTTAAAATACCATTGATAGGTGTCAAAACCACTTTGGGCATTTACATTTAATTGTACGTTGGGAATACAATTGGTTAAATTCACATTGACCTCTTGAAAAACTACTTCTGGTTTAAAAACAAAACCAGAATAGTATCCACCAAAGGTTGCCGCACCATCACTACCGTATGCGGCTAAATATAATTCGGATGTAGAATAAACAGATACATTGCCATTCAAGCCACTGATAACATAACATTCGTAATTTGGATTTCCAACTACAGGTGTCGGACCGCTTACCCCAAACTGCGTTGCTAAACTTGCTAGCGTATAATTGGTCCCGTTGATAAGGAAATTTAAAGTCGAACCTGTTTTTGTGGTAATGGTAGCTCGACCATTAAAACTACGGTTTCCAATTCGCTCAATAAATGGGATATTATCTAATGATTTGGGTGTTTGACAACTCAATGGCGGTACAAAGAATAGCTCTTGATTCGCTTGATTGTTCATCGAATTATCACCTACCGATTGATAGGCAAAGATATTTTTATCGGAGCGAACATATAAATTCCCATTCGCATTATAATCAGCACCCGTTAGTGAAACATATTGTCCCGCATTCAGAATGTAAGTTGGCGTTGTATTACCGTTTAAAAAGATTTGAGTATTGTTTTGATGCGCAATCAATAGCACACGTTCAACATTATTCATACCTGTACTTTTGATGAAGATGTAGTCGGTTCCCGTGCGTTCTACCGATACAATTTGGTCAAATCCGGTGTCAATATTACTCAATTCTCCGTTTGTCCCTCCAATTGAACCACAATTGACCGCAATGGGTTTGTCTGAAGATACAAGTGATCCAATTAAAGCGTCACGATTGGCATTCAAAGGACCTTGAACAGCAATGATAAACGTTTGACCACTATTCAATAAAACAGGGGGAGGTGTATTTCCTGCTGTCGGATTATTAACCAAAGAAGCTCCCGTTTTTATATCACTAAAACTTACAGTTGTATTGTTTTCAATCGCCATGATGGAAATGAAAGTGTAATGACGTTGGGCATAAGTTCCCACTAAAGTATTCGTCATCCCGCCTATGCGAAATTGAGTTCCTAATGCAGCCATTCCTTTTGAAACAACACAACCCGCCTGATTTCCAGTTTGATCAATGATACGGCCAGAAACCGAAATTAAATCCTCGGCCTCAATGATATACCCCGCATCTTGTAGAATCATATTCGCATCGATTTGATCCACAACAAACTGACTTGGATTACCACTAGAGGTAGTGTCAAAAATGTAAGGGTTGTCTCTAGAAACGGTTCCCGTTATGTTGGTACTACCGATTTGTTTAATTGTAAACTGAACCGGAGTAATACTTGGAGTCGAAATATAGAGGTATTTTTCATTAATAGGCATGTCCATTGAACTAGACAATGGAGGAAGGTAGTGGGTCTTACTGAATTGTGCAATACAAAGCACTGGTAATAAGAAAAGTAACAGTAAGGAGGCAAGGGTATTTTTCATGTTTCAAAAATAACAAATACGCACCGTTTGACCGATGCGTAATTTATTATTTTTGGACTATTTTAACACTCGTTGGTTTAAAGATCTCTTTTGCGAATTAAGGCATAGGAACCCCAAATAAAAATGGCTGTCCAACAAAGTACAGTAAATACCATAGTGTAATCCACACTGTAAATTTTAGGTTCCCTGACACCTACTTGATTTCCAATGGCTTGAATGAGTTCAAGTCGGGTAAACGGCTCGATAATTAAATTGGACATTGATTCTAAAGGTAGGTATTTGAAAAAATAATCATACGTGGTATCAAAATCACCTACCACAAATTTTCCAATAATTCCGTAGCCTATTTTTTCCGTCATAAACCAAACAAATAAAAACCCAATCGCAAAGGCCGAACGCTTGATTAACACCCCCAAAAACAAACAGAAACTGAAGAAGCCCACCAACTTTACAAAGAAAGCCAATAAATACTCCATTTGTGAAAAGATAATACTTGGTTCGTTGTAGGTCGAATACAGCAACCCAAGAACCAACGAAATAACAAAAATAAATAGGGTAGATACCAAAGCAAATCCAATCACCGTCAAAAACTTTGAAAGCACAAACTCTTTCTTGCTCATCCCGTCAATTAAATTTTGTTTCAACGTACCATACGTATATTCATTGGCCATCATCGATACAATCACCAAAGCCAAAAAGATTTTCGGCAATGCCCCAATAAAACTGTTCAAATGCCAGATATACGGGAAGTTGAAAATTCCTTGCTGTGATGCATCAAAATGGAACGGACCAAAGTCAAATTCAATCGAAGCAATCAACGCAATCAAACTCAACACAATGAAATAAGTTAAGGTCAGCACCCGACTCGCGCGATTCAACCAAATTTTCTGTAATTCTATAGCTAATAATCGTTTCATAGCGGCTTATTTTGATGCGGTGATTTTTAAGAATTCTTGTTCCAAACTGTTTTTGCGTTCACTCAAATGATCCAAATAAATCGAGCGCTCCGCCAAATACCGATTCAACGCCGCACCATCGATGGGCGAACTCCCTTGAATCCATAAACGACCGTTCTCAATCTTCATCGAAGAAAGGTCGGGGTAATCCTTCAAACTCGCTTGCAAAGCATCCAAATCCGAAGCTCCCAATTCCCAGGCCGTCGTTTGTTGCGCCATGCCAGCCACCGTGCCCGAATACAACATTTTACCATATTGCAACACCAACACATGCGAACAAACTTTTTCTACTTCATCCAACAAGTGAGAAGCCAACAAAATCGTCGTGCCCTGCGCAGCAATCAATTTGATGATGTCCCGAATTTGGTGAATTCCCTGCGGATCCAATCCATTTGTGGGTTCGTCCAGAATCAAAATTTCCGGGTCATTCAACAAAGCCGAAGCAATCGCCAAACGTTGTTTCATCCCCAACGAATAGGTGCGGAATTTATGGTCTTTTCGATCCCATAAACCCACTAATTCCAGTTTTTCCTGCACTTTGTGGTACCCAATACCTTTGATTTTGCACACCAATTCCAGATTCTGTTGCGCCGACATGTACGGGTAAAAATTCGGACGCTCAATGATAGCCCCCACTTTTTTCAATGCTTCATGCGTCGGTAAGTTGCCGCCAAACCAGCTGTACTCGCCCGAAGTGCGGTTGACCACATTCAATACAATGCCCAATGTGGTTGATTTACCAGAACCATTTGGTCCCAAAATTCCATAAACATTACCTTTTTGAATGTCCAGAGATAAGTCGTTTACGGCATGCACACGCCCATAACGCTTGTGTAAATTGCGGATAGATAAGATAGTTTCCACGTCTTTTTGGTTAGGTTATCTTTTTTAGACGAACCAATTCCCACTTTGTTACGGACGAAAATAATTTTTTGGGCGCTCCCCCCGAATCGAGTGAACTGCTTCTGAAAAATTTCGTGTCGGGGGTCCGGCTTTCGGCCGTCGCTGCCCTCATGCTAACGCATCGGGCGAGCTCCGCAAGGCCTCAATCCGTAGCGCAAAAAAAAACTCCCGATAAAACATCGGGAGTTTTTTTTAGAAGCCCTAAAGCTCAGCATCTCAGCGGCTCAGTATCTCAGGAGCTTTTTCAGGGGACTAAATCGCACTCGCAATCGCCACAAAATCGGCCGCTTTCAACGCCGCACCACCAATCAATCCACCGTCAACATCCGGTTTCGAGAAGATTTCTTTGGCATTCTCGGGTTTCACACTTCCGCCGTATAATATCGAAACTTCCTCAGCCACTTTAGGGTAGCGGGAACGTATCGTATTGCGAATAAATTCATGCATTTCTTGGGCTTGCTCCGGACTCGCCGTTTCGCCTGTACCAATCGCCCAAACGGGTTCATAAGCCAACACGATTTGCGCCCAATCTTTATCTTCGATATGAAACAAACCATCGCGCAATTGGTTTTCTACCACATTGAAATGTTGCCCATTTTGACGGTCTTTCAATTCTTCACCAAAACAGAAAATTACCGTCATGTCGTGTTTTAAAGCCGTGTCCACTTTATTGGCCAATGCCGTATCGGTTTCATTGAAATACGCTCTGCGCTCTGAATGTCCCAAAATAACCGTCGACACTCCAATGCTTTTCAACATGTCAGCCGAAATTTCACCCGTAAAGGCGCCACTTTCCGCTTGGTGCATGTTTTGAGCCGCTACCGTAATCGGCGTAAACTCCACATGATCTGCTGCCGAAGCCAAATTTACAAAGGTGGGTGCCACCACAATTTCAGCCTCCAAATCCTCAGGAAGTTGGGCAATCAATTCATTCAATAAGTCTTCCGTTTCTTCGGCATTTTTGTGCATTTTCCAGTTGCCGGCAACAATTTTTCGTCTCATTATTCTAAAGATTTTAAAGTAGCATTCAATTTGTCAAAGTCGGTTTCAATCGCACGATAAATCGTGATTTTACCTTCTTTATCAATAATCATATAACGGGGAATCCAGTCCAAATCAACTGATTTTCCAAAACTCCCTTTCATTCCTTTTTCATCATTTACCCAATAGTGGTCGCCCGTTAATTGGTGTTTTTCAATGCCCGCTTTCCATTTGTCAAAGGCTTTATCCAAAGAAATAAAGACATAATCCACATTCGGATGTGCCGCTTGCATTTCTTTCACTTTAGGCATGGCTTTCACGCAGTCGCTGCACCAAGATGCCCAAAATTCGATAACTACCACTTTGCCTTTGTGTTTTTTTAAAACATCAGCAAATTTCAATTCATTGCCGTCTACATCTGTCACTTTTTCTTTCAAACTCGCTTTAGAAAAGGCGGTTGGAGCTTCTGTTTGTGCACACGAAAATAGGGAGAACAAGACCAAGGATAAGGAAACAAACTTTTTCATAGCATTATAATTTTGGATTTGTTTTTTTCAATTCGTCATAACTCTTTTTCAAAACCGACTTTAATTCGCCCGCATTGAACTTTTCATTGTTGATTCCCCACCAGTATTTGATTTCGTTACCGTTCCAATAGTATTTCACACCTGGTGTATCTTTACCTTTACCAATGGTATTCCAAAACGGAATGATCTCAATAATTTGGTAGGGATAGGTTGCCCCCGTTTCTTTAAAGAACTCCGGAATCAAGTCGGCTTCCTCGTTCATAAAAATAACCGACAACGGTGGCATCGCCGGATTAACTTTGCGCATTTCGGTCAACTCCTTTGCCGCATCCCGACA
Source organism: uncultured Flavobacterium sp. (assembly GCA_964395965.1). GTDB lineage: Bacteria > Bacteroidota > Bacteroidia > Flavobacteriales > Flavobacteriaceae > Flavobacterium. The sequence continues at coordinate 650 of CAYNDK010000062.1, read as the reverse complement.
ATGGTCGCAACCCGGAACAAAGTAGCACAGTATTTTTTTACCGTTATCGATGGTTGGGAATAAATTCGCATAACCCGAAACGGCTTTTTTGGGTTCTTTGGGTGCTTCAGCAATTTTTGCAGTCGCTACGGTATCCACCTTTGTTTTCGCTACGGGTGCAGCAATAGAATCGGGCGTATCGATGGCAACTGAGGTTGTATCTTGCGGTACAATTGTGGGCTGACTCACGGTGAATTCAGCCGCTGGAGGTTGAATCGGGGCCAACATGAAAATGCCCAATATGGACGCAAATAAAACAGTCGTAAGTACCCAGAAATTGGGCGCATCCGAGCCTTTGGGTAGTAATTTTTGGAGGTAAATTAGGAGTCCAACCGCAATCACATTTTTGATAATCGCTTCTACGGGTGTCATCGGTAATAATTCCCCAAAACAACCGCAATTGCCGCTGTTTCCGCTTACAAAGGTTTCATAACTCAAATGCCCGATAAATACCACCAAAAGTGCAATCGTGGCCGGAATGATAAAGCGTTTTAACCAATGGTTTTGCAATAACAACAATCCCAACGCCATTTCAATTCCGATTAACGTTCGAGAGAAGAATACCGCAACTTCTGGTGAAAATCCCATCGGGTACAATTGCTTCACTTCAA
>CAYNDK010000061.1:0-14164 GCA_964395965.1 uncultured Flavobacterium sp. | reverse complement strand
TCATGGCATCACAAAAACGATCCAATTCGGCTAAGTCTTCTGATTCTGTAGGTTCCACCATTAACGTTCCTGCAACAGGGAAGGAAACCGTTGGTGCGTGGAAACCATAGTCCATCAAACGTTTGGCGATATCAGTAACCTCAATGCCTTTTTGTTTGAACTCACGACAATCCAAAATCATCTCGTGAGCCGCACGTCCACATTCTCCTGAATACAATACAGGGTAGTGGTTTTCTAAACGCGCTTTCATATAATTGGCATTCAAAATTGCATATTTTGTAGCATTGGTCAATCCTTCCGATCCCATCATCATGATGTAACCATAAGAAATCAAACAAACCAAAGCCGATCCGTAAGGGGCTGCCGAAATAGCAGTAATCGCTTGGTCACCACCGGTTGGGATAATCGGATTTGTGGGTAAAAACGGAACCAATTTTTCATTCACACAAATGGGTCCTACTCCCGGTCCACCACCACCGTGAGGAATGGAGAAGGTTTTGTGTAAGTTCAAGTGGCACACATCCGCTCCAATGGTCGCTGGATTGGTTAGACCTACTTGAGCATTCATGTTGGCGCCATCCATATAGACTAAACCGCCATTTTCATGAATAATATTGGTGATTTCGATAATCGAACTCTCAAACACACCATGTGTAGATGGATACGTCACCATCAAACACGACAAACGATCTTTAAATTCAATAGCTCTAGCACGCAAATCTTCTACGTCAATATTTCCTTCAGGGGTTGTTTTGGTAACAATGATTTCCATCCCAGCCATCGCTGCAGAAGCTGGATTCGTTCCATGGGCAGAAGACGGAATCAAACACACTGTACGGTGATTGTCGCCTCTTGATAAATGGTAGGCACGAATCGCCATCAATCCGGCATATTCTCCTTGTGCACCTGAGTTGGGTTGTAAAGTTGTGCCTGTAAATCCGGTCACAATATTCAATTGGTGTTCCAATTGTTTCAACATGATTTGGTAACCTTCCGCTTGTTCAATTGGAGCAAACGGGTGAATGCTATTCCAATTGGGCATGGATAAGGGCAACATTTCTGCGGCAGCATTCAATTTCATCGTACATGAACCCAATGAAATCATCGAGTGATTCAAGGATAAGTCTTTGCGCTCTAATTTTTTGATATAACGCATTAACTGACTTTCCGAATGGTGACTATTGAAAACCTCATGTTGTAAAAACGCCGATTGACGCTCAAGTTGGGCTGGAACTTGCGATTGTGCACTCAATTCAGTAACAGTCACAGGTGCTTTGCCTAAAGCCGTTGCGAATACATTTACGATTTGGTTCAAATGCGCAATAGAAGTCGTTTCGTTTAAGGCAATCGAAATGGTTTCCCCATCAATATAATAGAAGTTGATTTCGTGTTGTTCTGCGATTGGGCGAACTTTTGCAGCATCCGCTTTCACCACGATGGTATCAAAAAAGGCCGTGTTGGTTTGATAAACACCCAACTGATTTAATGCGTCGGTTAAGGTTACTGCAGAGGCGTGAACTTTATTAGCGATGTATTGTAACCCTTTGGGTCCGTGGTACACCGCATACATGCCAGCCATAACGGCTAACAATACTTGAGCGGTACAAATGTTGGATGTCGCTTTTTCGCGTTTAATATGTTGTTCGCGTGTTTGTAAAGCCATACGTAAAGCACGGTTCCCATTCGCGTCAATAGTTACCCCAATGATACGTCCGGGCATCGAACGTTTGTATTCTTCTTTCGTAGCAAAAAAGCCGGCATGTGGTCCGCCATATCCCATAGGAATACCAAAACGTTGGGTAGTTCCTACTACAACATCCGCACCCATTTCTCCGGGAGGCGTTAATTTTGCTAATGATAAAATGTCAGCAGCCACAGCTACTTTAATATCTTTCGATTTTGCATTGGCAATAAATCCTGTGTAATCGTAAATCTGACCGTATTTGCCAGGGTATTGTACAATTGCACCAAAGAAATCAGCGGTCAATTCTATCGTTTCATGATTACCCACGACTAATTCAACACCAATAGGAGTCGAACGTGTTTGTAAAACCGATAACGTTTGTGGTAGTATATCTTCTGAAACAAAGAATTTGTTGGCATTGTTTTTCTTTTGATCACGTGTGCGTACATCAAAGAGAAGCGCCATCGCCTCAGCAGCAGCTGTTCCTTCATCAAGAAGTGAGGCATTGGCAATTTCCATTCCCGTTAGTTCAATTACTGTAGTTTGGAAATTTAAAATCGCTTCCAAACGACCTTGTGCAATTTCAGCTTGATAGGGTGTGTACGCGGTATACCATCCTGGGTTTTCAAAAATATTACGTTGAATAACCGCAGGAATGACTGTAGGGTGGTAGCCCAAACCAATATAGGATTGGAATACTTTATTTTTTTTACCCAATTCAGTGATGTGGGTTAGATATTCATATTCAGACAAAGCAGCATCCAATTGTAACGGTTGTTTCAATCGAATATCATCTGGAATCGTTTCATAAATTAATTGATCCATGTCGGCCACCCCGATGGTTTGGTACATGTGCTGTAGGTCGGATTCGCGCGGCCCAATGTGACGTGATGCAAATAAATCTGTTCTCATTAAAGTTGGGTAAATTAGTCTGTTTTGTTGCGTTGTGTTGAATTTTTTTCAAATTCGAAATCGCAAACAAAAGTACTTATTAAACTTCTATTTTTATAACGCACATTTGCTAATATTTTGAGAATTTTTCAACTGAAAAGCGGGTTTATCAACAATTTAAACACTTGTCGTCGAAATGAATTCTAGAGATGAATGTTCTCGTTTCAACGGCATTACAATGCGGTACAACGACTTTGTTTTGAATGTGATACCGTTTGCCGTAAACTTGACCCACTCTACACATTAAAACCAACTGATTGTGAAACGATTTTTACTCCTATTTTTTTGTTTGATTATAGGCAATAGTCAGGCACAAAATATTTTTATTAATGAGGTGATGACGTCCAATGCCTCAACCATTGCTGATGACGATGATAGTTATGAAGATTGGATCGAAATTTATTACACAGGTACGATAGCCTTTAATCTTGAAGGTTATGGTCTATCCGATTTGCCTTCCAATCCTTACCAATGGGTTTTTCCCGAATATTGGATAGAGCCGGGTGATCATTTGTTGCTGTGGTGTTCGGGGAAAAACAGAACGGATATCAATTATCCCTTGCATACCAATTTTAAATTGAGTTCGAGTGGAGAAACGATAACTTTAACACGACCCGATGGAACAATTCAAGATCAATATTTGGCTATTGTCATCCCCACTGATTTCTCCTACGGACGGCAATCGGATGGCGCTGCAGCGAAAGTATTTTTTCAAACCGCGACACCTGGTGATCCCAACAATACCGTTCAAGGTTTTTCAGAAATATTGAATCCGCCCACTTTCTCTGTGGCGGGAGGTTTTTTTACAAATCCCTTTTCATTAAACTTAAGCCATCCCGATCCTAGTGTAACCATAGTGTACACAACCGATGGATCAGATCCTGAGATTACCAATTTAGGAGGGACAACGTATTCGTATAAAAATACCTATCCTTTTGATCCTGGGACATTGCCATCGCCAACCTTTTTTAGTAATTCATTTACTTCATCGGCCTATTCGAGTCCGTTGAATATTGTCAACCGAACAAGTGCGAGCAATGATATTTCCATGATTTCGTCCACTTACGATAGCGATCCTTCGTATTATCTGCCCAATTTTTCTATTTTTAAAGGAACAGTTGTGCGTGCTCGGGCTTTTAAAGCAGGAGCTTGGGCCAGTAAAATTGTTACCCAAACTTACATTGTTTCTCCGCAAGGACAAAACCGATTTTCAATACCCGTGATGTCTTTGAGTGTGAGTGAAAATAAATTTTTCGATTATAATGACGGAATTTATGTGGCCGGAGTTGATTTTGATACGTGGCGAACAAATAATCCCACCTTGGAAGCACCCTATTCATTTGCGGCAAATTATGATCGTACGGGTGATCAATATGAACAAGTCGGACATGTCAATTATTTTGTGAATGGAACCGAAGTGATGAACCAACAATTGGGTATTCGAATCAATGGAGGTGGAACACGGCAATTTCCCAACAAATCATTGAAGTTGTATGCCCGCTCAGAATACGGTTCAAGTGCCTTCAATTATTCTTTTTTCCCCACAGAAAGTTATACCAGTTATGATCGTTTAATCTTGCGTAATTCTGGTAGTGATTATGTCAACACTTATTACAAAGATGCGTTTACCCATGAATTAGTTCGAGGTACCGGTTTAGATACACAAGCCTATCAACCTTCCATAGTGTTGTTGAATGGAGAGTATTGGGGGTTATTAAACATTCGTCCGCGCTACGATTGGCATTATTTTAACCAACGCTACGGCATTGCCGAAAATGAAATTGAAATCATCGGTGACGGCTATTATGTGGATACGGGGTCTGATGCTCATTTTCAAGCGTTATTTTCCTATTTTCAAAATAATTCTTTAACGCCAACTTCGAATTATGATTACATCAAAACCCAAATGGATGTAGATAATTTCAGAGATTATTTTATCACAAATATTTTTATTCAAAATACCGATTGGCCGGGTTGGAACACTTATTTCTGGAGAAAAAGCACATCATTTTCGCCCAATGCCCCTTATGGAAATGACGGAAGGTGGCGCACGGCGATCAAAGATACCGACGCAGGATTTAGTTTGATGCTCGATGTCAATGACCACAATACGTTGGAATTCGCCACGGCATTAGGGGGTCCTGATTGGCCTAATCCTGAATGGTCAACGCTAATATTACGCCGTTTACTCGAGAACGATTCGTTTAAATTAAGTTTTATCAACCGATTTGCCGACATGATGAATACCTACTTTTTACCAAGCCGAGTAGTTGGGTTATCAAGTCAGTTTGCAATGGGAATCGAACCGGAGATTAGTGAGCAAATTGCCCGTTGGCATGCCCCATTTGATTACGCTTGGTGGGTACATAGTCAAGATGTGATTGGGAGTTTTGCTAATGAACGTCCGGCCTATCAACGGGAACATATTCGTCAAAAGTTTGGAATTGCTTCTGATGTGAATGCCACTTTGGATGTTGATGATGCCACGCACGGTTATGTAAAAATCAACACCATAGATATCACCGCGGCTACTCCGGGAGTGCCAACCAATCCGTATCCTTGGCAAGGAATTTATTTTCATAATATTCCCGTAACTCTAAAGGCAGTCCCTCTTGCCGGTTATGTGTTTAGTCATTGGAGTGGCGATGTTTCGGGGACCAATCCAGAAATTACATACACGCCCACTGCTGATTTTACAGCCGTAGCGCATTTCGTGCCCACTACACAAGGTCAGCCCACGACACCACTTTATTTTTGGATGATGGATAGCAATTTGCCCAATAATACACCACTCACGGCGATGAATTCTACGTATGAAGTAGCTACAGAAGGTATCATTAATTATACTTCTTGTTTGGTTGGTTATCCCTTTACAAGTGCCCATCCGAGTTGGCGAAAAGCTTCCATGGAACGTCGTAACAGTCCGACCCCATTAAATTACATTCCTGAAGCCAACAATAATGTTCCATTTGCAACCGCCAATATGTTGGGCTTACAGGTAAAACAACCTTTTCAAGCCCAAGGTCAGGAAAATAAAATGGTGTTTAACCTATCCACGGTGGGCTATAAAGATATTCAGTTTGCCTTTGCGGCCAAAAATGAGAATGCGGTTGACGGTTTACTTGTCGAATATACACTTAATGGTTCCACTTGGACTACACAAGGCTTAAGTAATGCAACGCTGCCGTTGACATTGGATTTCCAACTATTCACGCTGAATTTTGGGTCCATTCCGGGTGTGAGTAATAATCCCAATTTCAAAGTGCGTATTCGATTTTATGGGCCAAATTTGACGCAAGATTTAGGCAACCGTGTAACCTTTAATAACTTTAGTTTATTGGGAACGCCGATTACTTTGGATGCTCCAGAAGTGCATTCATCTACATTTATTGTGTATCCCAATCCAACCACTTCTGTAGTCAATGTTGATTATGATGTTGCCGAAATCAACTACACGATCTTCGCTTTAGACGGAAGGGTATTGCAATCGGGTCGGGTAAACGATCATCAAGTAGCACTGACCGAATTACCTGCAGGAATCTATTTATTGCAATTGGAAGCTGAGGGTCGAACCGAAGTGAAAAAGATTATAAAAAAATAGCGTTAAAAAAAAAGGAGTTTTGGAAACAAGACTCCTTTTTTTTGTAAGTTTCGCCGAAGAAACAAACTCATGACAGCCTACTTTCGAACGATATTTAGTTCCCTTTTCGAGTTGTATGTTGAGGCATCTATCCATATCGGTTGTGCTGTGGTTGCACTTTATGGAGTGGCTCAAATCCTCTTGCAACGTAAGCTACAAACTGAAATGATGCTTTTGATTTTCACGGGAACTGTCGTAGCTTATTCTGTTTTGAAATTCGGTGCATTGCTGTGGGGCAATCGAATTAAGAGTGGCAAATTTTACTTAATTATGGGCATGGCATTCATGTCTGCTCTCACTTTCGGGTTTACTTTTTGGGAATTACCCAAGAACCAAAAGGTGATTTGGTTGCTGGGCATGATGGCTGTTGGAATATATCCGCTCGTGCGTCGCTTCGGAATCATCAAATTGTTTTGGGTGAGTGCTGTTGTCACGTATACCACCGTTATTTTACCGAATTATGATGGATGCATTCATGAAAACACACTAAAGATTGCCCTTTTGCAGTGGGTTTTCATTAGTGTGCTTATGATTCCGTTTGAGATTTACGATAGTATTCGCGACGGAATTCAACTGGGAACTTTACCTCAAAAAGTGGGAATTCCACGCGCCAAACAATTGGGTTATTTGGGAATTTTGCTTTTTATTTTACTTCAGTTTCTTTGGGTTCCTTCTGTTTTTTATATCGGGAATTGTGGAATAGCATTCATCACTCTAGTTGCCATTTATTGTACCCAAACCAATCAAAGTCGGTGGTATACGGCCTTTTGGGTGGAAGGAATTCCACTACTTTGGTTGTTCTTCTTGAATGGGCCCGATTTTTTGTGATTGTTTTATCAATAAAAAACATTCAAAAGAACCAATCCCGTATTGGTTACAGCAAACCAAACAAATAACAAATTCATTCCGTAACCGCCCCATTTAAAAAGCGCTTTTTTCGGAATATCATACATGGGATAATAGGCGATTTGCGTAGCTACTTTTCCAACCCAATAGGCAGCCATGAGTCCGGTGAGTGCGATAGCTAACCGACTACCATTTTGCAGTTCAGTAGTGCATGTTAAGGCAATACTTCCAAATCCAAAATTCAGTCCTTGAATATACCGTCCGTAGGTTTTGGCAATTTCTTGGTTTAAGGGTTTCAGTTTTTTTACATCATTGTACCAATCAAAAACGCGATGGCGAATATACGGATAGACCAAAGCTGTAAAGATTTGGCCTATTCCGCTGATGATTATGCATATATCCATGATTTTCATAATCACAATTTTTATTCAGTGACGGTTAGTTGAGGTGGAGTTGCCGCTTTTCTTTTGCCTCTAAAGAATAAATATAAGTTCAAGAAAAGCATTATACCCAGGTAGATCGCAAAGCCTCCAATTTTTTTACTGAGGACTTCGATGAGTTCTTGTGCCGTAATGATTTCCGTGTCAATTCTCAAGATGAGTAGGGCATACCCAAGATTCAAAAGATAGAATCCGGTTTCAAATAAGGTATTGGTCGCCAATGCGATTTCTTCTCTTTTTTTGAAAATGTCCATCATGTAGATCAAACTGTTTTTGAACAAGGTTCGAGAAACATAATAGGTGAGCAATAAAGCAATGGGTAAATAAATACAATACGCTATTAATACATGTGTTGTGTTCATAATTTCTATTTTTTAAAGGATTGTTTTTTTAAAATAAAGGGTTAACATGATAAGGTTGCCGTAGTGCAAAACCGTCAGTATACTTAAGATGATGGCTGTGCGGAAGGCTATTGTTTCGACAAGTTGGGTGCTGTTGACTATGGTTTCCCATTGGGAAAGGGTGAGGGTTGCATAGCCTAAATTCACTAAATAATAGCCCGTTAATAGGATTTTGTTGGTTTGCAAACAAAGGGTTTCGTGATTGGGATACAAATGATTGACAAACACAATTCCGTTGCGGTACAATTGGTGACCTACTCGAAGAATGATCCAAGCCGTAAGGACGAGGTAAATTAGATAACCAAGGATGTTGAGGTTCATGAGTGGGCAAATTTTCGTTGGAACCAATCGGTCAAAATGCTGGGTTGATCACTAATTAGGTAGGTGAGATAACAATGATAACTCGCAATACACAAGGGTAACGTTAGAAAGATAAATGTAGGGGTATGGAAATAGTTAACCAATGTGATGTAGGCAATAACGTTTAACCAGTAAATTAAAATTTTAGATGCATATTCAGATGCAAAGAATACTATGTGGAAAATATAGATAAATCCAACAAACAATTGGAAAAGTCCTAAAATAACATAACACATCAGTGCGCCTTCACCAGTGAAAATTGCCATAGCAATGGTGATGAATGTAAGGATGGCATTGCCATAGTGAACAAATCGTTTCATAATATTATAATTTTTAAAGTTTCAGAAAAAAATGAAACATTTTAATAAAAAAATTATTTCATGAATTTCATTAATAATTGAGTCAGCCAGTTGTCTTTGTATTCGGTAATTTTTTCCAAGACATTGTCGGCTTTAAGTACAAAATCGTACAATTTTGTGGTTTGATCAATAAAGTGTTTTTCTTCCGATGAAGTTCCACCTTCTATGGAGGAAACCTCTTTTAATACTTTTAAAGCGGGTTTGATTTCGCGACGGCTGCGTTCCCTTGATATTTTAACAGCCAACTCGTCCAAGTCTTTTTCTGCAGTAAAAAACTCCCGACGTTCCCCGGGTTTGAGTTCCTTATACACAATTCCCCAGTCCATTAAAGCGCGCAAATTCATGCTGGCGTTGCCGCGGGAAATTTGTAATTCGTCCATGATTTCTTCCATCGAAATGGCTTCGGGTGCCACCATCAAAAGGGCATGAATTTGTGCCATCGTTTTATTAATTCCCCACTGACTCCCTAAGGCGCCCCAGGTTTGAATAAATTTCGATTTGGCATCACGGTATTCCATAGTAGAAGAATCATTTTGATAGGTCAAAGATATTATTAATTTCTAAACTTTCAAAAAAAAATGAAACATATTTATATTTTCCATCGCTGAGGTGTTTTTTGACTTATTGATTTTTTAAATTTTATGGTTTGACTTTTGAAATTTACGTCTGTTAATTTTAACAGTTTTGTTTTTATTAATAATAAAAATTTGTAGAAAAATTAGAGAATGCTCAGCAATCAGGTTAAATAAATTGTTTAGTTCTTGGCGAAATTTCTTTCCTATTATATTTACCTTATAGAAACCAAATTATTTATAAACATGAACAAACTTACTTTTGTTGCATGTGTATCAAAAGCATTCAAGGCTTTTCATACACGTGGAGTAGTGGGAGCGTTATTGGGATTGCTATTTGCTCAGCAAGTCGCAACAGCGCAAACACAATTGATTAATCCGAATGGTGACGGAGGTTTTGAACTAGGAACCTCTTTTACTGCCAACGGTTGGAGTGCCGTTTTTGGTACCAACCTTTCTTGGAACACTGGGAATGTGCCCGGTTGGTTTACTGGAGCACGAGGCGCCTACATTTCTAATGATGCAGGAACTTCTTGGGCCTACACCACAACCACTGCAAATCGTGCATCCATTTACAAGGATGTTACTTTTCCTGCTGGATTAGCAGCGGCAACTTTGACCTTTGATTTTCGTGCCAACGGAAACGATGGGGATTGGGATAACTTATTAGTTTATTTAGTGGACACTGCCGTTGTGCCCTCTGCAGCAGGACCAACAGCTACCAATACAACCACAACGGGTTGGACAGGTTACACTAATGGAACTACAGGTTATTATTTATTGCAGCGAAATGGTACTACCAACCCTACAACAACTACGTCTGTGAGCTACAATTTTACTGCAGCCCAATTGGCCTATGCCTCAGGGTCTACAAAACGTTTAGTTTTTGTTTGGAAAAACGATGCCGCTGACGGTGTAAATCCGCCGGCATCAATTGATAATGTAGCATTGAATGTGTTTTCATGTAGTGCGCCAACTGCATTATCGGTTACCAATTTTACAGCGAATTCAGCTTCTTTTTCATGGACAGCACCTACAAATGTGCCTTCAAATGGATATGCCTATGAATTACGCACTTCTGGGGCAGCTGGAAGTGGTGCAACAGGATTAGTAACTTCAGGAACAACAGCAGCCACAACCTTGTCTTTGAATGCATTGATTGCCAATACAAATTATACACTTTATGTGCGTTCACAATGTGGTGGATCGGATAATAGTACTTGGGTTAGTACATCATTTTTAACAGGATATTGCCAACCGTCCTCAACGTCTAATGCTTCGTATATCAATAGTTTTTCAACAACGGGTGGAGCAACCAATATTTCCAATTTAGCGTCGGGATATACTACGGGTGGGTATCAAAACAACTATGCTACGGCAACCGTGAGTCAATATGCAACAGGAACCGTTAATTTTAATTGTGAAATTAATGGAGGAACTGTTGGAACAGCAATTTGGGTGGATTGGAATAACAATTTAGTGTTTGAAAATTCAGAACGTATGTTTGTTACTACAGCATATGGTGATAACCAAACAGGAAGTTTTACGGTACCTGCGAATGCTGCCGTTGGTGATTATCGTATGCGTGTGCGTATTGACTATAATGCTATTGCACCAGATCCTTGTGCGTCTACAAATTTACGTACAGAAGCAGAAGATTATAAGTTTTCAGTAATTGCTCCTGCAAATTGTATTGCTCCATCTGGATTGATGGCTTCAGCTACAGGTGCTTTCTCTGGGTATATCACGTGGACTGCTTCTGTAACGCCTCCTGCTAATGGATATGCGTATTATTTTTCAACAACCAATACAGCTCCAAATGCCAATACAACACCAAGTGGAACAGTGGGTGCAGGTGTTACATCAGCAGATTTAATTAATTTACAGCCTTCTACAACCTATTATGTATGGGTTCGTAGCAATTGTGCTTCAGGTACAAGTGATTGGACTTCAACAGCTGTAACATTTATCACTTCTTGTAATCCACCAGTAATTACAGCAACAACTCCAGGAAGTGTTTGTGGACAAGGTTCTACTACTTTATCAGCCACTTCTAATGTAGGTTCTATTGCTTGGTATGCAACAGCTCAAGGTGGAAACGCTATCGCAAATGGCAATTCATTTACCACTCCAGTAATTTCATCTGCAACTTCTTATTATGCAGAAGCACAACAGTTTGGTACAACGCAAACTTCTGGTCGTCCAGCTCCTTTGGCTACTTCAACTGGAAGTACCTTTACCAACTGGGGTATTGTATTCAATACAACTCAGTCAGTGCAATTGCAAAGTGTATCTGTTTATGCAACAACAGGAGGTACAGTTGATATTAAAATCACAGATTCAGCATTTACTGAATTATATGCAACGGGGAATGTGAATGTAACAGCAGGTGGAACAACTACACCTACCATCATTCCAATCAATTTTGTAGTGCCATCAGGAACTGGATTCCGAATCCTTGTGAAAGCTTCAAATGGTGCCGTTTTAGTTCGTGACTCGGGTATTACTTTCCCTTACAATGGAACGGATGGAACCTTAAATGTGGTTGCTTCAGAATGGGGTGGAACGACAACCGCAAATTATTACTATTTCTATGATGTGAAATATGCATCAATTTGTTCTTCTCCACGAACTGAAGTGGTAGCGACCGTTACTTCACCACCAGCAGTAACATTAAGCAATTCGCAACCCGCTGCAATTTGTGCAGGTTCTTCTACAGGTTTAATCACGTTGACTTCTCCTGTAAATAATTACAATTCCTATTCTTGGTCTCCTTCAACAGGAGTTACAGGTAATCCTTCAACAGGTTGGACATTTAATCCTGCCGTTAGTACAGAATATGTTTTGACAGCTGTTCAAACATCAGGGGCTTTTTGCCAAATTTCAGTGCCATTATATGTAAATGTTCAACAAGGTCCAGTATTGAGTGCCTTTGCAGATCCATCAACGGTGTGTGCGGGAACAGAAGCTAACTTAGGTGCCTATTCTGAATTGTCTCAAGCAGGTACAATCACTTTAGGAAGTGCAACAACATTAACAGCAGCTACTTCTCAACCTACAGCATTCTGTAACCGTTGGGCACAATATTGGAACCAAACGATTTATACAGCTGCAGAATTACAAGCGGCAGGTTTACGAGCTGGACCAATTACTTCACTACAGTTTACGATAACCACTTTAGGTGATGGTACAAGTGTTTCCAATTATCAAATTCGTATGGGAACGACCGCTCAATCAACAATTTCTGCGTTCGATACGACTGCTTTAACACAAGTATACAACATTGCAACCTACTCACATGTAGTTGGTACAAACACATTTACGTTTAACTCTCCTTTCTATTGGGATGGTGTGTCTAATATTATTGTAGATATTCGCCATAATGGAGCGGACGCCATTAATAATGCGATTACTTATTATACAGCAACTGCTGCAAATATGACCTTATCAGCCACAACTAGTACAACAGCTGCAACCAATTCAATTCAAAATTTAGTAACAGCTGGAACAGTAACTCCAACCGCTTCATTAAATCGTTTGAATGTGGTTTTCGGAGGTGAAGTGGTAACTTACGGTGCAGGTAACTATCAATACGTATGGACGCCTGGAAATTTATCAGGAGCGAATGTAACGGTTTCTCCAACTACGACTACAACATATACTGTTCGTGCAACCAATACGGGAACAGGATGTTTCTCTGAGAGAACAGTAACAGTTACTGTAAATCCTGCACCTGCTGCACCTACAGGGGATGCGGTTCAAACATTCAATTCTCAAATAATCTTAATGGATATTGTGGTTAATGGCACAGAAATCGAATGGTTCGCTTCAGAAGCAGATGCTTTAAATAACGTAAATCCATTAGATCCTTTTATGGATGCAGTAAGTGGTACAACGTATTATGCGATTCAAACCAATGCACAAGGATGTCGCAGTTTAACCGCTTTGGCTGTTACTGTTACAATCAATTTAAGTAATGATAGTTTTGAATTCAATGGATTGCGTTACTATCCAAATCCTGTGACTAATAAACTAACGGTTGAAAATACACAACCCTTAACTAGTATTGCTATTTACAATGCGTTGGGTCAAATGGTAGTGAATCAAGAAGTAAATCAAGTAAATGCTACCGTTGATATGGGAGCTTTACCTACTGGAACGTATTTCGTAAAAGTTACAGTGGATGCTGCTTCTAAAACATTAAAAGTGGTTAAGAACTAAGATTTTTTCTACAATAGTCATAAAAAAACCGTCTGAGCAATCAGGCGGTTTTTTGTTTATTAAATAAAAGCTGCTAACAGCATTGTCATTCTTAATTCATTACTACAATAGCCCGGCACGTTTCAATAACGCTTCAGGTTTAGGTTCTTGTCCGCGGAACTTTTTATACAATTCCATCGGTAAAGCTGTACCACCTTGGGAAAGAACGTATTCTTTAAATTGGGTTCCTACTTCTTTATTGAAAATTCCTTTTTCTTGGAAATAAGCAAACGCATCGGCATCCAAAACTTCGGCCCATTTGTAACTGTAATATCCCGACGAATAACCGCCTTGGAAAATGTGTGAAAAGGCCGGACTCACACAATTCTCAGCAACATCTGGGTATAAAGCAGTTTCACGTGTTGCCGCCACTTCAAAGGCTTTTACATCGTCAATTGTGGGGACTTGTGCATGATACGCCATATCCAATAAGCCAAAACTCAATTGGCGCACCGTAGCCATGCCTTCCATGAAACTCGCACTTTCTTTGATTTTATCCACATAGGTCTGCGGAATCACTTCACCCGTTTCATAATGATGAGCAAATAAAGCCAACGCTTCGGGTTCGTAACACCAGTTTTCCATGACCTGACTCGGTAATTCGACAAAATCCCAATACACAGAAGTGCCCGATAAACTCGGGTAAGTGGT
>CAYNDK010000060.1:0-14348 GCA_964395965.1 uncultured Flavobacterium sp. | reverse complement strand
TGGGCGCACTGCCTACCAATCGTTATCGTGTCAAAACTTAGATGCCCTTCTTTATGTATGTACAGATGTTGCTACTATTGATGATTTTCAAACGGCACTTCAAGCAGGTGGTCAATTGGGTGTTCAAATAAATGATTATTGTACGCTACCTCCTGGAGGAAATTATAACACTATTTCGGGACAGATTCGTTTTGATTTAGATCAAAACGGTTGTGATTTGAATGATAATACGGCCTCATTTGTTAAAGTAAATCAATCCTCAGTCGATGGAACTGTTGCAACTTTTACAAGAGGTTTGAATGGCTATACGCATTATACGACGCAAGTGAATACGCCTTATTCGTTAACTCCTCAGTGGGAACAACCCAATTATTTCACGACTACTCCAAGTACAGCTTCAGTAACTTTTTCACAGTTCAACGGACAACAAGCTGCTCAAGATTTTTGTTTAGTTGCAAATGGGGTAGCACATGATGCTGAAATTACGTTGGCTCCTGAAGCTCTTTTGCGTCCAGGATTTACGAATACGCTTCGATTATTCATTCGAAATAAAGGGAATCAAACAATTAGCGGTTCATTTATGTTTACCTATGAACAAGGAAAAGTAACCGTGCTTTCAAGTTCAATTCCATTTACCAATCAGTCCCAAGGTCAATTAGTATGGGATTATTCTAATTTATTGCCCTTTCAATCACAAGTTGTTGAGCTAGAGGTGTATGTGAATAATTCTAGTCAAGTGCCACCTGTAGCTGTAGGTGATTTATTGGGATTTTCAGTGGCGATCACTACCAATGGTTCAGATGTTACACCCTCGGACAATTCATTACTCTATGAAGGGACAACCGTTGCTTCGTATGAACCGAATAATATTATTTGTTTAGAAGGCGATCAGTTGCCTTTAAGCGCAATCGGTTCATTTGTTCACTATATGGTTAATTTTGAGAATACGGGTACAGTACCGGCACAACAAGTTGTGGTTCGACTTGATGTAGATCCAACGGAATTCAATATGGATACCCTACAGATCTTAGAAACTTCAGCTCCGTCATATGCAAGGCAACGAAATAACAGAATTGAAATATTTTATCCGAATTTACAAATTGATACGGGTGGGCATGGAAATGTTTTAATGAAAATCCGCTCAAAAGATAATTTGGGCAATGGCGATTTAGTTAATGGAAGAGCTGATATTTTCTTTGATTACAATGAGCCTTTGGATACGGGCATAACCCAAACGGTTTACCAAGATTTGAAAGAAACTGAATTTGAATCAGGAGTTACGCTTGAAATTAGTCCAATTCCAGCTAAAGATAACATTACTATTCAAGCGAGTAGTACGCTTCTTAAGGTTGAAGTTTTTGATGTTCAAGGACGTCTATTACAAATTCATCTTGATCAAGCGACAACCGTCAACTTGAATGTTGAGAACTATCATGCAGGGAATTACTTTCTTCGTGTTCATACGAAAGACGGAGTGGTAGTTCGAAAAATTGTAATTAAATAAGATACAAGAAAAATGAAATTCCCCGATAATCAATAGGTTGTCGGGGTTATTTTTTTATTTTGATTGTAGAACTATAGTAAACTTGCAAAATTTATTGTTTTTTTAACGAAATCGTTAGATTCTTTCTTTTTTAATTCGATGTGAATTCTCTAAATTTGTTAAATTATTATTTATCAGATTTAATTTCCTATTTATATCATGTCAAAAACTGCAATATTAGAGTTGGATGGCCAAAAATATGAGTTTCCAGTAATTGTTGGAAGTGAAAATGAAGCAGCCATCGACATAGAAAAATTACGTGCCTTAACAGGTGCTATAACTATTGACCCGGGATACAAAAACTCTGGATCATGTGAAAGTAAAATTACTTTTTTAGATGGTGAAGAAGGTATCCTTCGTTACCGTGGGTATTCCATCGAAGAGTTGGCTGAAAAAGCAAGTTTTTTGGAAACTTCCTATTTGTTAATTTTTGGGGAGTTACCAACAACTGCACAGTTAACACAATTTGAAGAGGATATTCGTAAGTATACTTTAGTTAACGAAGAAATGAAAAACATCATTGATGGTTTTCCAAAGACGGCTCATCCCATGGGAGTCTTAGCTTCATTGACCAGTGCATTGACTGCTTTCAATCCTAAATCGGTAGATCCGCACAACGAAAAAGAAATGTATATCGCAGTATGCAAAACAATGGCTAAGTTTATTGTTATTGCTACTTGGACGTATCGTAAGTCAATGGGGTATCCTTTGAATTATTATGATAACACTAAAGGATACGTTGAAAATTTCATGCGTTTAATGTTTGAATTGCCAACAGGCCCTTATCAAACGGATCCAGTTATCGTAGATGCATTAGATAAATTATTTATTCTACATGCTGACCATGAACAAAACTGTTCAACTTCAACAGTACGCATTGTAGGTTCTTCACATGCAGGTTTATTTGCTTCAATTTCAGCAGGTGTATCAGCTTTATGGGGACCTTTACATGGTGGAGCAAACCAAGCTGTTTTGGAAATGTTGGAACAAATTAATAATGACGGTGGAGATGTAGCGAAGTATGTGTTGAAAGCAAAAGATAAAGATGATCCATTCCGTTTAATGGGCTTCGGACATCGCGTTTACAAGAATTTCGATCCTAGAGCAAAAATCATTAAAAAGGCAGCTGACGAAGTATTGTCTAAATTAGGCGTAAATGACCCACTATTAGACATTGCGAAACAGTTGGAAAAAGTAGCTTTAGAAGATGATTACTTCAAATCAAGAAATTTATATCCAAATGTAGATTTTTACTCAGGTATTATCTATCGTGCGCTAGGAATACCAACTGAAATGTTTACAGTAATGTTTGCAATTGGTCGTTTACCAGGTTGGATTGCACAGTGGAAAGAAATGCGAATCAATAAAGAACCAATTGGAAGACCACGTCAAGTCTACACGGGTTACCCTTTACGTCCTTTTACCGATATTTCTAAACGATAATTAGTTAAAGGTTTAGATCAAACTCCCTTCAGGGGAGTTTTTTTTACGCAAAAATTAAAATGTAAGAAAAGTATTTCAAATAAATAAAATTGATGTATTTAATCGATTTTAAGGTGTATTTTATCGTTGTAGGTAGGGAAATTTTCTTTTACTTTGTTAGTATCAAAAACACACATTAAGTTTTGTCAAACGTAACTAATTCATCAACATGTAAACTCAACTCATAACCCGTCCCCCCAAATCAAAACTAATGCCTATGAAAACGACAAAAACTACGCTGTCATGGTTGTATCTATTTGTAGCTACACCCTTTTTAATTTTTGCTCAAACAACTTCAACAATCACCTTTAATAATACTTTTTATGGGCAACAAGCTGGTGCCTTTAATATTGGTAATTTTAGTTGTGGTTTTGGTGTTAATACGCTAATGAACAATGCTGGTAATAGTAATACTGCATTTGGTATACAAGCATTAATAAGTCCTAAAGGAGGATTTAATTCAGCTTTTGGTGCAAGTTCTTTAAAAAACAATGATTCGGGCGCACTGAATACTGCATTTGGTACACGTACTTTGGAAAACAATATCAGTGGTAGTTCAAATGTAGCCATCGGACATAGAGCGATGGGCGATATAACTGAACCCGGTGATAATAATACAGCGGTTGGTTATGCGGCATTGCGAACCAATGCTGGATTTGGAAATGTGGCGATTGGATATTCTACACCAAGACATTTACTTTTTGGAAACAATAACATTTTTATTGGTAACGAAACGGCTTTAAACTTAGAGCGAGGAAGCGGCAATATGTTTTTAGGGAAGGTTAGCGTGAATCCTTTTTCAAGTACTGCAAATTTGGCTGGAAATGATTTGGAACGAACGTTAATTTTTGCTGATGGAGTTGGAAATCAAAGGATGACAATTTCAAATTCAGGTTTTTTAGGACTTGGATTAGGAAATAATGTATTGGCATCAAATCGTTTTGAAGTTAATGGAGGAGTTGTAGTTGGTAAAAGTTTTGTGACTAATTCAACAACTGCTGGATTTATTGCTCCTGCCAATGGAATGTTAATTGAAGGACGATTGGGTATTGGAACAACTGCACCTGCTAATAAAGTAGAAATAACCCATGGGAGTGCAGGATTCTCGGGCTTACGTTTCACTAATTTAACCAATTCATTTGTACCCGCGGCCAATAGTACTTCACGCAAATTTTTAACAGTTAATGCAACAGGTGATGTCGTTTTAGAGAATGTAGGCACTACAAACGTTTTAACGATTGACCAAAATATTGCTACAAGTACAGTTAATGGTGTTGCTTCAAGTGCCCCAATTATTACTTCGGTAGCGACAATTTATGCTGAAAATAATCAATTGACAACAATTGTGAATGGAGTAGCGAGTACACCTGTGACTATTCCAATTCCAGTAGATACCGATGCACAAACCTTGGCTTTAGCTGGTAATGTTTTGTCCATTTCAAATGGAAACTCTGTTACACTTCCAGTAGATGGCGATTCTAATTCTACGAATGAATTACAAACGATCACACAAAATGGAAATGTTGTTACACTTTCAAATGGCGGTGGTTCATTTACGTTGCCAACCGACACCGATACCGATGCACAAACTTTGGCTTTAGCAGGTAATGTTTTGTCCATTTCAAATGGTAACTCTGTTACACTTCCTGCAGATGGCGATTCCAATCCAACAAATGAATTGCAAACATTGACGCAAAACGGAAATGTTGTAACGTTATCCAATGGTGGAGGTTCATTTACGCTACCAACTGACACCGATACCGATGCACAAACCTTGGCTTTAGCAGGGAATGTTTTGTCGATTTCAAATGGAAACTCAGTTACTTTGCCAGCCGATGGCGATTCAAATCCGACGAATGAATTGCAAACATTGACACAAAACGGAAATGTTGTAACGTTATCCAATGGTGGTGGTTCATTTACGTTGCCAACTGACACCGATACCGATGCACAAACCTTAGCTTTAAATGGCAATGTGTTATCAATTTCCAATGGAAATACAGTTACTATCCCGCAAACGTTAGTGACTGCTGGAAATAATATTTCAGTTTCTGGAAATGGTTCAGCTGCAACGCCCTATGTCGTTAGTGCAACAGATACAAGCTTATATTCAGCTAATGGTACAATAAATCAAAATACAACTACTGGTGCAAATCGCGTAGTGAATTTGAATAGTCGTAACATCTGGTTCAACACATCAACCAGTTCAATCAATGGTAAAATTTACATTGGAAATACAACTGCTTACCCAACAACAACAGGTAACTACCGATTATATGTTGAAGGCGGAATTTTGACAGAAAAAGTAAAAGTAGCTTTACGCAATTCAAACAATTGGGCGGATTATGTATTTGCTAATGACTATAAATTAATGCCACTACAAGAGGTTGAGGCTTTTATTCTTAAAAATAAACATTTACCAGGTGTTGCGTCAGCAGATGAATTGGCGAAAGATGGATTGGATTTAGCTCAAATGCAAGCGAAACACATGGAAAAAATTGAAGAGTTAACATTATATGTTATCGATCAAAATAAAAAATTAGAAACTCAAAATACTACAATTCAAAAACAACAATCGGAGATTGAAGCGCTAAAAGCACAAGTAGAAATACTAATCCAAAAAATGAAGTAACATGAAAAAGGTACGCTACCTTCTTGGTATTGGCGCCCTGTTACTGAATACATTTTTTGGACAGGCTCAAGTTCAGGAATACCTGGACCAAGAAAATAAACGGATTGAAACAGCTGTATCGATTGAGCGTGAAGTTGACCAATTTATAGAAGCTAATTTTGCTAAATATAAGTTGTCAAAGACGGCAACAGCTCATACAATTGAAGAATTGCGCACTCATGAAGATTTTACTGATGCTGAAATTGAAAAGGCATTAGTAGCGGCAAAACGCAATGAATTACGGAAATTATTTTTTTCAAAATTCCCTGAAAAAACAACCTATTTCCGCGCAGGTAGTCTTCCCGTAAGTGCAGAGCAAACTTGTGTAAATGGCGATTTTGAAGACGGAACTGCGGGTTATACCTTTTGGGCCGACTTGCATCCGCAGCCGCAATCGGGAACTGCTTTTTTCCAATCGTGTGCTACACCTACAGCTTTAACCACAACCAATGTGTTGACGCCAACGGTAAATAATTTTAATTCACGTGCGACATTAATTGATAGTAATGCGGCCAATTACCAGCAATTTGATCCGGTTTTGGCGGGTCTTGGTGTTAATATTCCAACGTTAAATAATAATGGAGGAACCCGATGCATCAAACTGAATAATACAGGAGGTATGGGTTCGTCCGATTTATCGACGGTTTCGCGCTATTTCCCTGTGATTAATGAAGCTACGTTGGATTTCAATTTTTCATTAATTATGGATAACAAGCCCGATCATGAACAAGAAATTCAACCCTATTTTCGTGCTCGAGTAAAAGATATGAATGGAAATATTGTCGATGAATTTTGTATCATCGCCAATCCTAATAACTGTTTGTTTAATCGTATTAATGTAAGTTCCAACCGCCGAGTGTTGTATACAGGTTGGGTGTGTGCTCGTTTAAATGTTGGCGAATTAGTAGGACAGCCTGGAATTTTGGAATTGTCAGTGAGTGACTGCCAGCCATCGGCTCACTTTGGTACCGTTTATATTGATAATGTGTGTGGAATTATTTGTGGGGCTCCCACATTAGGTGCTTTGAATATAGACCCAATTCAACTGAATTGTCCAACTAGTACACCTGCAGATCCAATTCAAGTTTGCGGAACATACAGTCCACCTGCCAATGCTACTTTAAGTGGTTTGATTTTACAGGTACTACAAGGAAATACAGTTGTGGGGACCGTTAATGCGCCAACAACACAATCAGGGGGTAATTTCTGTTTTACTTTACCACCCAATATTTTTGGAACCAATCCACAAGGTGATTTTGAGTTTCATATTGAAGCTACATTTAGTGTGAATTGCCCTGCCGGTACATTTTATTATACGATTACAGATGAATCAGCAGCTGTAGGACCCGATGTAACCTTTCAAAATTGTTGTTTGCCCACATTGACTTTGGTTTCTCCTGCTGACGATACCTCTAATAATGGGCCATTAGCCAATAAACACAAAGAACGTTCAGATTGGATTCGGGCTTCCAATGTAATTTCTCAAGGAAACAATGGTGTTGGAAATGGTGTAGTCTATCATGCAGGTAACTTTGTTGAATTATTACCCGGTTTTGAAGCGGTTACAGGTTCACATTTTGCGGCCTATCCCGAAGGATGTAGTGGAAATTATTTATACAAAGCAGCTCAATATGAAACAAAACCTGAAGAGGAGTCGATAGTTGAATTAATTCCTGAGGAGATTAACCTTGAACGAATTGGCAACGGATTCACCTTGGTGCCTAATCCAGCGCATAGTCAAGTGGAGATTGCTGTAGATGAAGGAGAATTTAATTCCTTTACAATAACAACAATTGATGGGAAAATCGTGATGCAACAAAGCATAACGGCCACTGCTCGACATAAAGTGGATGTAAGTGCTTATGTAAATGGGGTATATATTATTTCCATAAGTTCAACAAATGGAGATGTTATTTCAGAAAAATTAATAAAAAATTAAACGTATTCGTTACTTACTAACAAAGCTTCGTCGTTCGGCGGAGCTTTTTTATATTTGTCCAAAGCCAACAACAAATTTATGCTACAATTAAATGTCAAAAATGAAACATCTCGCCTGAGGGCCGTGGTGTTGGGAACCGCAACAAGTAACGGACCAACACCGACTGCCGAAGAAGCCTATGATCCCAAATCGTTGGAACATATTTTAGCCGGAACTTATCCAGTTGAGGCTGATATGGTCAATGAAATGGAAGCGTTTCATAACGTATTTCAAAAATATGACGTGCAGGTGTACCGTCCTGAAATCATAGAAAATTACAACCAAATCTTTTCTAGAGACATTGGTTTTGTGATTGAAGATACCTTTATCAAAGCCAATATTTTACCTGATCGCGAGCGTGAATTGGATGCGATTCAATACATCATTGATCAAATGGACCCCAATAAAGTAAAACGACCACCCGAAGAAGTTCATATTGAAGGTGGTGATGTGATGCCTTGGAACGATTATATTTTTATTGGAACCTACAAAGGCTCTGATTATAAAGATTATATCACGGCCCGTACTAACTTACAAGGTGTCGAGTATATTCAAAGTTTGTTTCCTAATAAAAAAGTGAAAGCGTTTGACTTGGTGAAATCAAAGTTGGAAGCCCGCGACAATGCCTTGCATTTGGATTGTTGTTTTCAACCGGTGGGTAAAGATAAAGGCATCATTTACAAAAGTGGGTTTCGCGAAGAAGCCGATTATGTCTTTTTGTTGAAAATGTTTGGCAAGGAAAATTTATTCCACATCACGCGTGATGAAATGTACCATATGAATTCCAATGTTTTTTCTATAGCAGAAGATGTTGTAGTGTCTGAACGCAATTTCACCCGATTGAATACCTGGTTGCGCAGCAAAGGATTTACTGTAGAGGAAATTCCTTATGCAGAAATCGCGAAACAAGAGGGGTTGTTGCGTTGTTCAACCTTACCCTTAATCCGGGATTGATTTTGACCTGAAGACCGCGTGAGGGATAGTAGCAAGGTGCCGTGCACCGCGGATAGCCCGACCCGTAGGGGCACGCCATAATGAAATTTTGAATTTTAAATTACAATATTATAAATTCCAATTGCCGCGCTGATGTTCGGGACTAAAATCTAAACTCTAAACTCTAAACTCTAAATTTAAATCCGGGGAAGCCCTAAAATATACACTATGAATCAAACGACTAACTCCATTGTAATGATTCGTCCTGTTGCGTTTCGAATGAACGAACAAACGGCGGTGAACAATTATTACCAAAAAGTTTTGGACGGCTTATCGCCCGAAACGGTGAATGCAAAAGCGCAGGAAGAATTTGATGCTTTTGTGCAAAAATTGCGGATGGCTGGGGTTGATGTAATTGTGGTTGAGGATACCCTAGAGCCCAATACGCCCGACAGTATTTTTCCGAACAATTGGATTTCTTTTCATGAAACGGGGGATGTAGTATTGTATCCGATGTTTGCCGAAAACCGTCGTGCCGAACGCCGCGAAGATATTTTGGATATCTTGGAAGAAAAAGGATTCGTAGTAAACGACATCATGGATTATACTTCTGCGGAAGAAGACAATATTTTTCTGGAAGGAACCGGAAGTTTACTACTCGATCGCCAAAACGGCAAAGCCTATTGTGCGTTATCTCCGCGCGCTGATGAAGAATTAATGATTGAATTCTGTGAAGATTTTGAATACACTCCTGTGATTTTTGAAGCGTTTCAAACGGTGGGTGGTGAACGAAAGCTTATTTACCACACCAATGTAATGATGTGTATTGGCGATACGTTTGCTGTGATTTGTGCAGATTGTATTGACGACAAAAAAGAGCGTAAAATGGTCTTGGACTCGTTGCGCAGTGATGAGAAAGACATCATTTTAATTACCGAAGAACAAGTAAATAATTTTGCTGGAAATATGCTTGAAGTGAAAGGTACGGATGGCAAACGCTATTTGGTAATGAGTTCGTCGGCCTATCAAGCTTTGACCAAAAAGCAGATTGCACAGATTGAACAGCATGTTACCATTCTGCATTCAAGTTTGGATACCATTGAAGCTTGTGGTGGTGGAAGTGCTCGCTGTATGATGGCAGAAGTGTTTTTGCCAAAGAATTAATGGACAAAATCAACAATAAAAAATCCCAATTTCTAATGAAGTTGGGATTTTTTATTTAAAATAAATCACCAATGATTGCCTTTAAAGCATTGATGATGTATTGAATACCGATGGCAATGGTCAAAAAACCGACAATGCGGGAAATTGCCACAATTCCGGAAGCCCCTAAATATTTGGCCAGATAGTGCGCACTGCGCAAGATGATGAAAATTAATAATGCGACCGCCAAGATGGCTAGGCACGATGAGATGATATCATTGGTGCTATGGTGTTCTTGGTAGTAGGCAATGAGTAATGAAATCGAACCGGGTCCTGCTAACATCGGCATGGCCAAGGGTGTGAGTGCAATGCTGTCACGTTGTTGCGCTTCTTCTTCGGCTTTTTTGTCCAATCCTTTGTTGCGACTAAATTTACCATTGAGTAATCCAAATCCAGAACTAGCAATGATAATTCCGCCCGCAATACGTAAAGCCGGAATTGTAATACCAAAGAAGGTAAGCACATATTGCCCCACAAAAAAGGAGATGATTAAAATCAAAAAGACATTAATGGCCGTCCACATGGATACTGTAGAACGCTCACCCTTGGTATAATCTTGGGTCAAAGCCACAAAAATAGGAACGGTCCCGATGGGGTTAAGTACCGAAAATAAGGCCGCTAGTAAGAAAATGAATTCGCTCATGGGACAAAGGTAAGGGAACGATCTTTTAGTTGTATTTTTGTATGGAAAAATTAACCGTTACTTATGAAAACCTTAATTCTAGGCGCGTCCTCCAATCCCGATCGTTATAGTTACCGAGCCTTATTGAGTTTGCAAAAACACCAGCATGAAGTAGTGGCTCTTGGGCGTAAAGAAGAAGTTGTTCATGGGGTTGCTATTCAAACGGGTTTGCCCGAATTGAAGGATGTTGATACAGTAACCTTATACCTAAATCCGACGCATCAACAAGCCTATTATGACTACATTATTGGGTTGCAGCCACGGCGAGTTATTTTCAATCCGGGAACAGAAAATCCGGCTTTTTATGCTCAGTTAATCCAACATCAAATTCAGGTTGAGGTAGCGTGTACTTTAGTACTTTTGGCTACAAATCAATATTAAAATCGGGTTTCTGAATCTGCAGGTTTGCTGATGATCAATAAACCTAGGAAGGTCAATAATCCATTGACGAGGATAAGTTCGTTATCGAATTGATAGTCGCCGAACCATTGTTTTGAATTGGCGGTGATCACCCAACAAAGCGCAGGTGCTGCAATACATACGAAAGGCACCCAACGATCGCGAACGGTTTTTGTTTTCATAAATAAGCCAAATCCGTACAATCCTAAAAGTGGGCCATAGGTATAACTAGCGACTTTAAAGATCATTTTAACTACTGAATCGTCATTGAGTACATTGAAAAGGACGATGACAACAAAGAGTAAAAATGAAAATCCCAAATGCACTTTGTGGCGCAATTTTACCATTTCTTCGGGTGTTCTTTTTGTGTTTTCTGCTTTGTCCATTTGCAAGAAATCTACACAATACGATGTGGTTAGAGCTGTCAGGGCACTATCGGTAGTGGCAAAAGTTGCTGCGGTGAGTCCGAGTAAAAAGGTAACCGCAGGAATAATTTCAAGATGATGGAAGGCAATTTCTGGGAATAATAAATCTGTGCGCGCTACATCATTTACAGTAGGAACCTCTATACCATTTTGTCCTGCATACAAATACAACAAGGCACCCACACTCAGGAAAAATAAATTGATGATGACGAATATTCCTGTGAAAGTAAACATGTTTTTTTGTGCTTCTTTGATGTTAGCACAACTCAAGTTCTTTTGCATTAAATCTTGATCCAAGCCTACCATTGCTATGGTTACGAAGATACCGCCTACAATTTGTTTCCAAACAAAATTGCCTTTGAGGAAATCTTCATAGAAAAATATTTTCGAATAACTACTGTTTTTTACGGCTTCAAAGGCTTGAGTCGGACTGAAATTCAGGCTACTGCAAATGAAGTAAATGGTAAGAAAAACAGAGGTGACAAGGAAAAAAGTTTGTAACGTGTCGGTGATGATTATCGTTTTTAATCCGCCGCGGTAAGTGTAGGCGAAAATGAGTCCGAGCGAAATCAAAACCGTTGCTGCAAACGGCACTTGAAACGCATCAAACACATAACGTTGCAGCACCAAAACCACTAAATAAAGTCGGAACGCAGAGCCAATCGTTCGACTAATCAAAAAGATGGTAGCCGCCGTTTTGTAACTCACAGTACCTAGTCGTTGTTCGATATAACTATAAATCGAGGTTAAGTTCATGCGGTAATACAGTGGCAGAAGAACCGTAGCTATGATTAAAAATCCGATCGCATTTCCAAGTACAAATTGAAAGTAAGAAAATTGTGTTTCCGGATTTCCAACGGCACCGGGAACGGAGATAAAGGTTACACCTGAAAGTGCGGTTCCAATCATACCAAAAGCGACCAAGTACCATTTGGAGTTCTTATTGGCTTTGAAGAAGGTGTCGTTGTCGGTTCCTTTTTTACTTACCACATTAGATATGAAAATAAGTATACCAAAGTAAACAAGTATGATAGAAAGGATAAGGATCGGACTCATGTGTACTATTTTTTAGTGTCGAAATGTACAAAAATAATGGTGCGATTTTCAATTTATGTACTTTTGCAGTATGGAATTTTCATCAAAATTATTGGAAAAAGCCGTCAATGAGATGGCGCAATTACCTGGGATAGGCAAGCGAACAGCTTTACGATTGGTGCTGCATTTATTGAAACAACCTGCGGAACATACTCATTTTTTGGCAGATGCACTCACGGGTATGCGCGATCAAATTAAGTTTTGTCAAAGTTGTCATACCATCTCTGATGTTGCTATTTGTGAAATTTGTAGTAATTCGGCACGGAATCAGCAAATAATATGCGTCGTTGAGGATGTTCGTGATGTAATGGCTATCGAAAACACCAACCAATTCAAAGGGATTTATCATGTTTTGGGCGGAAAAATATCACCCATTGATGGTGTTGGTCCAAGTCAGTTGAATATCAATTCATTGGTTCAAAAAGTACAGTCGGGAAATGTTGAGGAATTGATATTTGCACTAAGTTCGACAATGGAGGGAGATACAACGAATTTTTACATTTACAAACAGGTCAAAGAGTATGCGCTTAAAATGTCAACAATAGCGCGTGGAATAGCAGTAGGCGATGAGTTGGAATATGCGGATGAAGTAACCTTAGGACGTAGTATTTTACACCGAATTCCTTTTGAAAATTCTCTTAAAAATAATTAGATAAAACTAGGGCTTCACTTTTGATTTTACAATTGAAAAGTTATCTTTGTTGGCTAAAATAAAGTTGATGAAAACCAAACTGCTGACGATTTCCGTCATTTTGTTAATGTTGTTAACTTCTTGTGTGCCAACACATGACTTGATATATCTTCAAAATAAATCCAAAACCGCTGAAAATCAAGTATTGCCTGCTGTAAAACCTTATCGTTTGCAGGTAAATGATATCCTTTCAATTACCATCAAAACATTGGATGAGAAATTGGTTGAAATGTTTGCCAATTCCAAATCGACTGCTTCACCTACGGTAGAAAATATGTATTTTAATGGGTATTCAGTGGATGATCATGGAAATGTTCGTTTGCCTGTTTTGGGAGAAGTGAATGTTTTAGGAAATACGGTTGAGGAAGCGCGGATCAAAATCGAAAATAAATTACTAACGGACTATTTCAAAAAAGAATCCCAGTTGTTTGTTAATGTGAAATTGGCAGGATTTCGTTATGCTGTCAATGGTGAAGTGAACAATCCTGGAACAAAAGTTTCCTTTCAGGATCGCGTAAATATAATTGAGGCCTTGTCTAATGCAGGCGATATTACGATGGTTGGCGATCGAAAAGATGTTAAGGTTTTACGTCAATATCCAGGTGGAATTCAGACGTATTCGGTTGATTTAACTGATGCTGCAGCAATGAATTCTCCCGTGTTTTATCTTCAACCCAATGATTTGATTTATGTAAAACCATTGAAACAAAAATCGTGGGGAACTGGAGGTACAGGTCGCGAGACTTTAACGACGTTGATTACGTCGTTGTCTTTGGTGACAACACTTTTTCTACTACTTAAAAATTAAGATGCTACGATGCTAGATATTAAAGATTTTGCCTTTTTTGAAAAACAAAATAGCTTTGATTTTAAGGCTTTTTTGATTAAAACCGGGAGTTATTGGAAATGGTTTGTCTTGGGGTTGGGCGTATCACTTTTTGTAGCGTATCAAGTTAACATTCGCAAGCAAAAGATTTATGCTCTTGAAACAACTTTAGCGGTTAAAGAACAAGAAAACCCTTTGTTTACCAATAATACGAGCTTAATCTTTAATTGGGGCGGGACATCCGATCAGGTTCAAACGATAGCTACAACTTTAAAATCGCGTTCACATAACGAATTGGTGGTCGATAAGTTGTCTTATTATGTAGATTATCTGAAAGAAAATAAGTACTTCACAGAAGATGTTTACGGATATACACCTTTTCTAGTAAATTTAGATAAATCCAAAGATCAATTGTTGGGT
>CAYNDK010000059.1:8730-14534 GCA_964395965.1 uncultured Flavobacterium sp. | reverse complement strand
GAAATACTTGCAACAGCACACCTTCTTCAAATCCTGATGACAAGTTCTTAAAAGAGGTAGATGATGATGGATTTGAACACTGTTACTTCATCAATGGTATTAATGAAAATGGTAGTAATGTCTTGTCATTGATGGATGATAGAGGAAAAATCATTCGATTGGAAAGATAAACACTATGCTGTTTAATAATCTATACCTTTATTAAAACGAACATCTTTGTTTTACTTAAAAACTATGAGTTGGATTTCATTCGACTCATAGTTGTCTTTTAATCTATAAGCCTATGTTTCGAAAACTCTTTATAAAAATATTTATTGCTTATACAGTATTCTTTGCCTTATTATTCATCATTGTATTTTTTCTCAATTAAAACCTGATGGACAAAAATTAAAATATAGTATTTAGAATACTAGTTGAAAAATGTACCTTTGATTCATGATATTAGTTACTGGCGGTACAGGTTTAGTAGGTTCTCATTTACTTTTGCATCTTTTAGAAAATGCAAAACAACCTCTTCGAGCTATATATAGATCAGAAAGTCAAATTAAAAGGGTAGCTTCCCTTTTTGATTGGTATTCCAAATCAGACTTATTCAATTCTATTAACTGGATAAAAGCGGATATTTTGGACGTCCCTTCTTTAGAATTGGCTTTTGAAAACATTACACATGTATACCATTGTGCTGCACAAATCTCTTTCGATCCAAAAGATGAAAATAGTCTTCGTAAAGTTAACATCGAAGGAACAGCAAATATTGTCAATTTCTGTATTGATAAAAAAATACAAAAATTATGTCATGTTAGCTCAATAGCTGCTTTGGGAGATTTGATAATTCCTCAATCAACTATAAACGAATCTACAGAGTGGAATCCAGAAATTCATCATAGTGATTATGCCATTTCAAAATTTGGAGCTGAAATGGAAGTTTGGAGGGGACAACAGGAAGGACTGAACGTAGTAATAGTAAATCCAGGAATCATTCTTGGCCCTTATCCAAAACTGTGGGATAAGACAAAAGGAAGTGGCGCTTTATTTAATCGAATTAAAAAGGGGATGCCATTCTACACACAAGGTTTCACAGGTTTTGTGAGCGTTTGGGATGTAGTGAAAATCATGGAAAAATTGATGAATTCTTCTATTCAAGGAGAACGTTATATCGTTGTTGCTGAAAATCGTTCGTTTAAAGATATTATCTATACTATAGCCGAAGCATTCAAAATAAAACCTCCAAAATTTGAAGCAAAAAAATGGATGCTAATTCTATATTGGAGATGGGATCAACTCAGCGCTTTTCTTTTTAAAAGCAATCGAAAAATTACAAACGTGGGTATACAGTCTTTGTGTAACAAAAATCTAGTGGACAATTCAAAAATAATCAAAGAACTCAACTACACATTTGAACCTATTAATTCATATATACGTCAAATAATAGCAACATTTTAAATTATTTAACAACTCCTTCATTGGACATGTTGGAATATCCAGAACTATTGAGGGACTCTCCCATTGACTCCCTGTTTTTAGCTAGACGAGACTTAACCTCATCATACATTTTTTTAAAGCCTTTAATATCTGAAGCGTAATATTTAGTGTTTTCTGCCAATGTCAAACTATCAATCTTATATCGATTTTGCACATATTCAACAGCCGTAGGATAATTTACTTGTGAAGCATAGGCCTGACTTCTTGCCGCTTCTAAAACAGCTAAATCGTATAAAATATTAACCATAGTTTCTTTATCAATTGCATGTTTAGGTTTTTCCAAAACCTCA
Organism: uncultured Flavobacterium sp.; assembly: GCA_964395965.1. GTDB lineage: Bacteria > Bacteroidota > Bacteroidia > Flavobacteriales > Flavobacteriaceae > Flavobacterium. Next base: position 12,762 of record CAYNDK010000059.1, on the reverse strand, counting down.
TTCTTACAACTTATTGAAAGTAGTAGAACAACAAGTAAAATTAGATTCTTTTTCATCTTTCTTATTTTCGTTCAAACAATAAACGTTGACCCACTTTTAATTCATTAACCTTACCATTTTCATAAACAATATTCCCATTGACAAAGGTATGAGTAACTTGAGAATGAAATTGCGTTCCCTCTAAAGGTGACCATCCACATTTGTATAATAAATTTGATTTATCAACTACCCATGAAGCCTCACAATCAACCAAAACTAAATCGGCATGATATCCTTCTCGTATAAATCCACGTTTCTCTATTTGAAATAAAATTGCAGGATTATGTGCCATCTTCTGTACAACTTTCTCTATAGTAATTTTACCTTCATGTACCGCCTCTAGCATAGCAACTAAGGAATGCTGAACAAGTGGCCCTCCCGAAGGTGCTTTGGTATACATCTGCGCCTTCTCTTCCAATGTATGAGGTGCATGATCTGTTGCAATTACATCAATAGTGTCATCTAAAACAGCCCTCCAAAGAGCTTCACGGTCTGTACTAGTCTTTACCGCCGGATTCCATTTAATAAAATTTCCTTTGGTTACATAATCCGCATCCGAAAACCACAAGTGATGAATACAAACTTCAGCTGTAATTTTCTTTTCTTCCAAAGGAATCGAATTGTCAAATAGCGCCAATTCTTTAGCAGTAGAAATATGAAAAACATGTAAACGAGCACCTGTTTTTTTTGCCAACTCAACTGTCTTGGAAGAGGACAAATAACACGCTTCCTCACTGCGAATAACCGGATGATAAGATACCGGAATGTCATCTCCAAAGCGTTCTTTGTAATGTGCTAAATTATTTTTTACTGTAGTTTCATCTTCGCAATGAACAGCAATCAATAAAGGTGTACTCGAAAAAATGGATTCAATTGCCGCCGAACTATCAACCAACATATCGCCAGTTGAAGAACCTAAAAACAATTTAAGGCCCGCAACATTTCGGGGATTGGTTTTTAGAATTTCTGCTAAATTATCGTTTGTCCCTCCCATCATGAAGGAATAATTCGCATACGACCGACCAGCAGCATTTTGATATTTCTGCTCTAAAAGTTCTTGTGTAATTGCATTGGGCACTGTATTCGGTTGATCTATATATGAAGTTACACCTCCTGCAACAGCGGCCCGACTCTCCGACTCAATATCGCCTTTATGCGTTAGACCTGGATCACGAAAGTGTACTTGATCATCAATGATTCCGGGCAGCAAATATTTCCCATTTGCATCGATGATTAGTGCATCATCATTGTTCAAATGAGTTCCTATTTGAACAATATAACCATGCTTAACCAAAACATCACCTTCGGTTATTACCCCTTCATTGACGATTTTGGCATTTTTAATCAGATAAGAATTCATGTTATAGTCGGTTGAGTAGTTTTTTTATACGTAACGAAAGTACACCAAAAACAGCTTCTTTAATAATTGAGCCACTCATTTTGGACTGACCCTTAGTGCGATCTGTGAAAATCACAGGAACCTCCTCCATTTTAAAGTGTCGTGCCCAAGCTCGGTATTTCATTTCAATTTGAAAAGCGTAACCAACAAACTTAATTTTATCAAGATTGATGGTCTCTAAAACAGCACGTCGATAGCAAACAAATCCCGCAGTAGTATCCATAATTTTCATCCCAGTAATCATGCGAACATAGACTGAAGCAAAATAGGACAATAACACACGACTTAAAGGCCAATTTACAACGTTTACACCTGTAACATACCGCGATCCTATTGACAAATCTGCTCCTTGCAAAATAGCCTCATGTAAACGAGACAAATCTTTTGGATTGTGCGAAAAATCAGCATCCATCTCATAGATATAATCGTATTGATGTTGTAACGCCCATTTAAAACCATGCACATAGGCTGTTCCCAATCCTGACTTTTTTGTGCGTACTTCCAAAAAAAGTTGATTTGGAAATTCATGCTGTAATTCTCTTACTTTATCAGCGGTTTTATCAGGAGAATTATCATCAACAATAAGAATATGAAATAGTTTATCTAATGAAAATACGGCACGAATAATACTTTCGATATTCTCTATTTCGTTGTAGGTAGGAATAATTACTATACCGCAATTCATGTAGTAAACAAATTTTTGCAAAAATAATCAAAATTATATGCAGACCTGCTAATAATTTCATAATACAGAAGGAAATAAAAATTAGTACTTTTGCAGACAATGATAGCATTGGAACTACACCCTAGAATTATAGAAAATAAAGATTGGGCCACCCTTATTTTTATAGTGGCACTTTCTCTAATTGTTATCGCACGGAATGTTTTTGAATCCCGATTTAGCGACTATATTCGATTACTAGTTTCTGACAAATACACCAAAATTTACCGCGAGAGTTCTCACCTTTGGAGCGGTTTCAACATACTTCTATTTACTGTTAATCTTGTAGCACTCTCCTTTTTTATCCAAATGGTATTAGTACATTTCCATTTGGGGTCCAAAAATGACTGGTTATTATTCGCACGGGTATTTACTGGCCTAACTGTATTTATTTTGTCTAAATTCTTGATAGAGAAGATTATAGCGGTAACTTTTGATATCGAAGAACTAATTGACGAATTTAATTTACAAAAAGTTAACTTTAGAACATACATTGGCTTACTGCTATTTCCTGTTTCGGCCATTATGTTTTATAGCAATTATGCAACAAATTCTTTGATTATTATCGTTATTTCTATTTTATTGGTAATAAACCTGCTAACTTATTTCTTTTCTTTAAAAAATCATCAAAATTTAATAATCAACAAGTTGTTTTATTTTATTTTGTATCTTTGCGCACTTGAAATAGCACCCTATTATTTCATATATTATTTGATTACAAAAAATTAGAGCATACGATGTCTAGTCTAAAAGTGAGAACCATTTTGGTATCCCAACCCGAACCAAAAGTTGAAAATTCACCTTACCACGATTTGATGCAAAAGCATAAAGTTAAGGTAGATTTTCGCTCTTTTATTCATGTTGAAGGGGTAAGTGCAAAAGATGTCAGAGCTCAAAAAATCGACCTAAACAACTTTACCGCCATTATCTTAACGAGTAAAAATGCCGTTGACCACTTTTTTAGAGTGGCTGAAGAAATGCGTTACAAAGTTCCGGAAGATTTACGTTATTTCTGCCAATCGGAAGCTATTGCTTATTACCTTCAAAAATATGTGGTATACCGCAAGAGAAAAATTTATGTGGGTCAAAAAGATTTTGCCGACATGTCTTCCTTATTTAAAAAATACAAAGATGAGAAGTTCTTACTTCCTTCTTCAGATCAATTAAATGCAGACATACCACAAACCTTAAACAATCTAAAATTAGATTGGACTGCGGGTACTTTTTACAAAACGGTTATGAGCGATTTATCCGATTTAGCCGATGTATATTATGATATTCTAGCATTTTTTAGCCCAACGGGGATCAAATCACTATTCAAAAACTTCCCTGACTTCAAACAGAACAATACACGTATTGCTGTTTTTGGAAGCACAACTCAAAAAGAAGCGCTTGAACATGGTTTACGAATCGATATTCTTGCGCCTACACCAGACACTCCTTCGATGACTATGGCACTTGAAAAATACGTTGCTGAAGTCAATAAAGGCAAATAAGAAAATCCACTTCAAAAATAATCGCCCGAACTCAATACAGTTCGGGTTTTTTTATAGTATAAAAAAAGTCCGACATGTAACTGCCGGACTTCTTGGTTTAGTTAGTTATAACTTATATTTGGCTTGTTTTATTTTATAATTGTGGCCCCGCTTGAATCAAACGCTGCCCTTCTTCATTATCTGTATATTGAGCAAAATTCTTAATGAAACGACCTGCTAAATCAGCTGCTTTCGTTTCCCAATCTGCTGCATTCTCATAGGTATCTCTTGGATCAAGTATCGCCGAATTTACATTTGGTAATTCAGTGGGCACAACGAAATTAAAAACAGGAATTGTTTTTGTATCCGCATGCTCAATAGAACCGTCTAGAATAGCA
>CAYNDK010000059.1:0-8720 GCA_964395965.1 uncultured Flavobacterium sp. | reverse complement strand
GTATCTTTAATTGAAATTCGCTTACCTGTCCCATTCCATCCTGTATTCACCATATAGGCAGTAGCATTATGGGCTTCCATTTTTTTAACTAATTCTTCCCCATATTTGGTAGGATGAAGGGTTAAAAAAGCTTTTCCAAAACAAGCGGAGAATGTTGGTTCAGGTTGTGTTACTCCGCGTTCTGTACCAGCTAATTTGGCCGTAAATCCAGACAAAAAGTAATACTTAGTTTGCTCCGGTGTCAACTTTGATACGGGAGGCATTACTCCAAAAGCATCAGCCGTTAAGAAGATTACTTTTGTTGCATGACCCGCTTTTGATACCGGCTTAACAATATTCTGAATATGATAAATTGGATAGGAAACACGAGTATTTTGTGTTACAGAACCATCAGTAAAATCAATTACACCTTCGCTATCAAGCGTTACATTCTCTAATAAAGCATCACGTTGAATAGCACCAAAAATATCCGGTTCATTTTCTTTACTCAAATCAATGGTTTTGGCATAACAACCTCCTTCAAAATTAAAAACTCCTTCATTGTCCCATCCGTGCTCGTCATCACCAATTAATTCACGTTTAGGATCAGTAGACAACGTTGTTTTTCCTGTGCCTGACAATCCAAAAAATACCGCTACATCTCCATCCTTACCTTTATTAGCAGAACAATGCATTGAAGCTATTCCTTGAAGTGGTAAATAATAATTCATCATGGCAAACATTCCTTTCTTCATTTCACCACCATACCAGGTACCGCCAATCAACTGCATTTTTTCAGTTAAATTGAAAGCAATATACACTTCTGAATTTAATCCATGAGCTGCATAATCCTTGAAAGAAGTTTTTGAACCATTCATCACAATAAAATCAGGCTCGCCAAAGTTTTCCAATTCTTCTTCTGTAGGACGAATAAACATATTTTTTACAAAATGTGCTTGCCATGCCACTTCCATAATGAATCGAACTTTCAATCGGGTGTTTTCATTGGCCCCGCAAAAAGCATCTACTACAAACAAACGCTTTCCAGACAATTGGTTTACAGTAGTCTCTTTTAAAGCATTCCAAGTTGTAGTAGAAATCGGTTTGTTATCGTTAACTGCTTTTTCTGAATTCCACCAAATGGTATTTTCAGTCACATCGTCTTTTACAATGTATTTGTCCTTAGGGGAACGTCCCGTAAACTCTCCAGTCATTACATTGACTGCACCCAACTCTGACAATTGTCCTTTTTCATAGCCCGTAAGTTCGGCACTTAACTCTTCATTGTACAACTGCTCATAAGAAGGATTATAAACGATCTCTTGTACATTGTGAATTCCGTACTTTTCTAACGAAATCGTTTTCGTAAATTGGGTGTAGTTATCCATAGATAATTCGTTTGTTGTGTTAATCAAAATTTTGCACAAAGGTAAAAATTAATTATTACAACGTTGTAGTTGGTTTAAATTTTATGATTTTTTCTTTAAAAAATGAATCATCAATAAGCCCCAAGCCCCAATCAAACATACTCCTCCCAGGGGTGTTAGGGGGCCAACAAATTTTAATTCAAGACCACTCAAACTCTTAGTCGCTAAAAGATAAATTGAACCCGAAAACAAAATCACTCCAACCAATGTCAGACGATAAATTAGCGTTTTTACTTTGGTTGTCAAAGCTGTGGTTGTCCCCACAAACAACAAAAACAGTGCGTGATACATTTGGTATTTTACACCTGTTTCAAATGTAAGTAACGCCTCCGCATCCAAAACTTTTTTCAAGGCATGTGCTCCAAAAGCACCCAACACAATTGCCATCATTCCTAGAAATCCAGCAGCTGAAAGTATTTTTTTATCCATATTCAATACAATATTCTACAAAATTACCGGTTATTAAGCTGATTTTCCAAGTCATTTTGACTTTTCTTTCATAAAAAACGGATTTTAAAGTTTTATATTTGCAATCAAATTTTAATCATGAAAAAGATTTTTATTTTTCTTGGCATAGCCCTACTACTGAGTTCTTTTAAAGCCGATGAAACCAGCGAAATTCAAGCTGGTGAAAAGTTAGTGTATGCAGGCTCATACAATATGAGTGGATTGATGACTCATCTCGCTCAAGTTACCATGAGTACCGAAAATGTAAACACCTCTAAAAATCAATATTTGCATTTAAGTTGTGAGCTTTCAACGTTTAGTAAATGGGATAAATTTTTTAAAATTCGCGATCTTTATGAAACCTATGTTACCCCAGGTTCTTTAAAACCAAATCTTTACAAAAGAAGCATTGATGAAGGAGGATATACTAAAAAAGAAAAATATGTTTTTAAAGGAACTTCGGTGACAAGTACGGCCAAAAAACGCAACAAGCCCGAAACTACTCGTACGTTCACTATTGGAGCCAATACTGTTGATGCAATCACTTTGTTGTATAAAGTACGTACGTTGGATTTTTCGAAAATGAAAACAGGGCAAACAAAATCGTTTACCATTGTTTTTGACGAAAAACAAATTCCAGTCACTTTAAAATACATGGGGACTGAAACTGTTGCCGCTGGTAATTTAGGTTCGAAAACTTGCTATAAATTATCCATTGGCGCTAAAACAGACGCGCTTCGCGGTAAAGATAAAAACTTAATTTGGCTAACTGCCGATAATCACAAAGTTCCTGCACTCATGAAATTTAGCATCCCTGTTGGAACAGGCGAATTAAAACTCACTTCTGCAACAGGTTTATAAGATGAGAAAGTCGTTTTTAATTGTGTCATACATTTTCACTGCATTAAGCATCGTTTTTTCGATTCTGCCTTTAGACACGCTTGCGTTTGTCATGATACTTCCCGCATTAATTTTTATTGCACTCACTTTTTTAAAATCGGATCCTAACCAACGAAAATGGCCAAAACGATTATTTATCGTTACCTACATTTGTGCATTAGGTGTTTTAGGAAAAACATTTCTGGTTGAAGATGAAATTGCAAAAGACGCAACTTTTGAGCAACAAAAGGTGGAAGCTAAACAAGAAGCCAAACAAGAATTGGAACAATTAGAAAAGGACTTGGAATAACTAAACGACAGTTTTTGCTCCCACTTTCTTGTTATTAACGTTGGGCTTTTTATACATTTGTCGCACAACAAACAAACTAAATGAGAAATGTTTTAATCATAGGAGCAGGTCGTTCAGCCTCTTCATTAATCAAATACTTGTTGGACAAATCAACAAGTCAACAATTACATTTAACCATTGGCGATTTATCTTTAGAATTAGCTCAAAAAAAGACTAATAATCATCCCAATGCAACGGCTATTCAATTAGATATTCAAAACACAACCCAACGCCAAGCTGAAGTTGCTAAAGCGGATATTGTGATTTCTATGTTACCTGCCCACATGCATATAGAAGTCGCCAAGGATTGCATCCTCTTCAAAAAACATATGGTAACCGCCTCATACATTTCGGATGCTATGCAATCCCTTGATGCTGAAGCAAAAGCCAATAACTTGATTTTCATGAATGAAATTGGACTTGATCCAGGAATCGATCACATGAGCGCCATGAAAGTCATTGATGAAATTCGCGAAAAAGGCGGAAAAATGCTGCTTTTCGAATCGTTCTGTGGTGGTTTAGTAGCCCCCGAATCGGATAACAATTTATGGAATTATAAATTTACTTGGGCCCCTCGCAACGTTGTTCTAGCAGGTCAAGGCGGTGCCGCTAAATTTATTCAAGAAGGAAAATACAAATACATTCCCTACAACCGACTGTTCCGTCGTACCGAGTTTTTACATGTTGAAGGATATGGGAAATTTGAAGCCTATGCCAATCGCGATTCTTTGAAATACCGCAGTGTTTATGGCTTGGATGATGTTTTGACATTATACCGCGGAACAATACGTCGAGTGGGTTATTCCCGTGCATGGAATATGTTTGTGCAGTTGGGAATGACCGATGACACGTACACCATTGAGAACTCAGAACACATGAGTTACCGCGATTTTGTAAACTCCTTCCTGCCCTATCATCCCACTGATTCTGTAGAAATAAAAATGCGTTTACAACTGGGAATCGAGCAAGATGATGTGATGTGGGACAAACTAATTGAGTTGGATTTATTTGACGGAACTAAAAAAATCGGTCTTAAAAATGCGACACCCGCACAAATTCTGGAACACATTCTTAATCAGAAATGGGCTTTGGCTCCAAATGACAAAGACATGATTGTGATGTACCATAAATTTGGATATACCCTCAATGGGATAGAAGAACAAATCGATTCCAAAATGGTATGTATTGGTGAGGATCAAACCTATACTGCTATGGCAAAAACAGTCGGCTTACCTGTAGCTATGGCAACTTTACAAATTTTAAATGGAAAGATTTCTACGCCTGGTGTTCAATTACCAATACGCAAAGAAGTTTACGAACCGATATTAGCTGAATTGGAAGAATATGGTGTAATCTTTAAAGAAACAACGCTTCCCTATATAGGCTACAACCCTGACAAAATTACTCAAATAGTATAAAAAGAAAAGCGCCTGATTGAAAACCAAAAAAATCAGGCGCTTAAAAAACAAACAGGGATTTAATTATTTTTTCTCTTTTTTAGGAGTTGCCGCTTTCGCTTCTTTTTTTGCTTCTTTTTTCGCTTCTTTAACCTCTTTTTTAGGTTTTTCTGCTGTAGCTTTTGCTTGTTGAGCTGAAACGGTTCCGGTGATTGCGAAAGTTGCCAAAGCAACCATCATTACTACTTTTTTCATGATTTCTATTTTTTTGAATTAATAACTTTTAGTGCCTTTCGACATAACAAAGTTGGCTACATCATCTTTAAACGGACTTAAGTCGGACTTAATAAAAACTTAATTCAAAAAAAAGGGCACATATACTGTGCCCTTCTACTAAACCAAAAAAGATTCACCTATATTTTTATCAATTTAAAAACTTGTGTCGTGTTTGCTGCTTTTAACTGCACAACATAATTCCCTGAACTTAAATCAGACACATCATAAACAGCATTTTGAACAGCCGAATAATTCTTTACAGGCTTTCCTGTTAAATCCAGAACGATAACCTTCGCATCTTCCAAAACCAAGCCTTGAGGTGATGTTAATTGAAATGAAGTTACAGTAGGATTAGGATACACTTGAACCTTGGCTAACAAATTAAAATCATTTACACTCAAAGTTCCTGTCACCACAATATTATCAAAGCCGCAACCATAGGACCAATCTGCTGCATCATCGTATTTAAAACGAATCTTAAAGTTGGCATTTATAAAATTGGTAACATCAATTGTGTGACTAATCGGAACCAAATTTTCATTTGCATCAACATCATATTCATCGGAATCATTGAAAAAAACTTCCTGCCAGTTTGCTCCGTCAAAAACTTCAACTGTTACAGTAGAAGGATTTTCATATTGCACATTAAAACTATCAAAACTTAATGATGCTGTTGAATACCCGGCCAAGTTAATTGTCGTTGTTTCAATAGTTGCAGCGTCTACACTCCCATCGCCATTAGCATCATCGTCAAATGTTAATGCATAATTGGTTGTAAAAAGGGCTTGCCATAATTCTGAATTTACACCCCATTGTGGTGTTCCCGAAATTGTTGTTTGTGTCCAGTTTGCTGGAATTTCACCTGATTCAAAGTCTTCTGAGAAAACTTGAGCATTACCAGAAAATGCCAAACCAAAAAGAGCTAAAACGAGTAATTTTTTATTCATAATTGTATTTTAAATTTGCCCAAAAATAACTATCCCATCACCCTTACTGTCTATTTTAAGATTTTGTTTGTAAAGATTTAACAGTTGAAATTAGCCCTACAATTCATGAAAAATTGGTTGAACAAAAAGAACCAACCTATTAAAATATAAGTTGCAATTTATACGCGTCGGATTTTTAAAAATTCGTATTTTTTTATGTTAATTTAATGGAATTAAAAAATATGAATTCCTTTACGGCTACTGATGGCAATCGCACTATTTTTTATTATTTAGAAGATTTTTCTTTCAAAAATAAATGCTTTATTTTCAAGATATAATCATAAAAAAACTAAGCAGAATCTGTATTTTTGCTTAAACTATTTTCAAAATGAAAATAAATCAGCTACAAATTGAAATTGACGGGATTGACAAAGAAATACTACGTCAATTGATGGAAGATGCACGCAAACCGATTTTGCAAATCGCACACAGTATCGGAATTTCGGGTGCAGCCATCCACCAACGTCTAAAAAAACTGGAGGAAGCCCAGGTAATTTCGGGTTCTAAATTCATTATCAACACCAAAGTCTTGGGCTACCGAACCATGGCGTTTGTTGGTATCTATTTGGACAAAGCATCCAGCAATTCTGAAGCGGTACGTGAACTTCGGAAAATCCCCGAAGTGTTGGAATGCCACTATACGACAGGAAATTGGAGTATTTTGGTGAAAATCATCTGTAAAGACAATGAACATTTGATGCAACTCCTCAATAAAAAAATCCAACCCATCGAAGGTGTTTCCCGAACCGAAACCTTTATTTCTTTAGAACAACAAATCGAACGACAAATTCAACTCTAATGCAAACAAAACTCACCAAAGAAAACATTGCACTTGGCTTTTATATCCTCTATTTTTTAATCGCCGGAATTTGTTTCGAACTTTTTCCAGGTAATGAAAAAGATCCAAACGCAGGCATTGCTTTAATGTATCTATTCATTCCCATCAGTTTGATCTATTTTGTAATTCACCTAATCAAACAACTTTTTGGCAAAGGAAATTATACCAAATGCATCCTAATTCATGGGGTTGCTTGGGTGGCGTTGTTCGTACTTTTATTTGCTTTCTCTTCGGCAAAAAAATAAATCCGTGAAGCATTCACCCCACGGATTTCATTCGTTTATTTCAAATCGGCTCATTGACACATAGGCTCATTGACACATAGGCTCATTTACCCATTACTCACGCTCCCGACTCCCCATAAAAATCGATACATAATACAACAAGGTTGCAATCGATCCAATGGCTGCTACTAAATACGTTCTCGCAGCCCATTTCAGAGCGTCTTCTGCTCCCGCATATTCCGCTTGATTCACCATTCGTTTGTCTTTTAACCATGCTAACGCACGATTACTCGCATCGTATTCTACTGGTAATGTAATGATCGAAAATAAGGTTGTGGCAGCAAATAATAGAATCCCGATAAACAATAAGGAAGGAAAGACTTTTATCAATAAAATGCCTCCTAACAAGACCCATTGCACAATATTGGAAGCAAAGGAAACCACGGGAACTAACTGCGATCGCATGGTTAACCATTGGTAGCCTTTGGCGTGTTGTACGGCATGTCCACATTCGTGTGCTGCAACTGCTGCCGCTGCTGCATTTCGCTGGTTGTAAACACCTTCACTTAAATTCACCGTTTTATCCGCCGGATTGTAATGGTCCGTGAGCATTCCGGGCGTCGAAATTACTTTTACATCGTAAATTCCGTTGTCGTGCAACATCTGTTCGGCAATTTCTTTTCCGCTCATGCCGTTTTGCAGATACAATTTGGAGTAATGTTCAAATTTGCTTTTCAGCGTACTACTCACTAACCAACTGGCACCCATTATCAATAGGGCCAATAACATATAACCTGATCCCATTTTTTTAATTAATTTTTTAAAACTTCGTCAAAATATATGCCGTACATAAAACGGTGACAAGTTGGCAGAAAAAAATCCGTGAAGTCGCAACTCCACGGATTCCTAATTTATTCATTAATCGACTCACCTACCTATCGGCAGGCAGGTTGCCACATCGACACATTGCCTCATTGCCACATTGGCTCATTAATTAACCCACCAAGTTGATAATTTTTCCGGGGACAATAATCACTTTATTTGGCGTACGCCCTTGCAATTGCTGTTGCGTACGTTCGTCGGCCATTACTATCGCTTCGATTTCGGCCACGGATAAATCCAACGGCAATTTGATGGTAAAACGCATTTTTCCATTGAACGAAACCGGATATTCTTTTTCACTTTCCACCAAATATTTGGCTTCAAATTGTGGGAAAGCAACGGTGGCTATCGAACCCTCATGACCCAATTGATTCCATAATTCTTCGGCGATGTGTGGTGCGTAGGGCGAAATCAACACCGCTAAAGGTTCGAGAATCGCACGGTGACGGCATTTTTGTTGCGCCAATTCATTCACACAAATCATAAACTGCGACACCGAAGTATTGAAAGAGAAGTTCTCGATATCTTCTGTTACTTTCTTAATCGTTTTATGTAAGGTTTTGTACATGTCAGCTGTAGGCTCGTCGTTCACCACAACCAAACCGTTGTCGTCAAAATACAAACGCCATAATTTTTTCAAGAAACCGTACACACCCGTAATTCCAGCTGTATTCCAAGGCTTGGCTTGTTCCAGCGGCCCCAAGAACATCTCATACAAACGCAAGGTATCAGCACCGTATTCGTTACAAATGTCGTCGGGATTCACCACATTGTATTTGGATTTGGACATTTTTTCGACTTCGCGCCCTACGATGTATTTGCCGTCTTCTAAGATAAATTCCGCATTCACATAATCAGAATATAATGGATGTGCTTTGAATTTTTCAATGTCCAATTCGTTGGTAATATCATTGATTACCGACAAATCGACGTGTATGGGATGAACATTTAATCCAGCAATTAGTCCTTTGGAATATAATGTTTTTGAATCTTCTGAACGATACACAAACGCACTCATTCCCAAAATCATCCCTTG
>CAYNDK010000058.1:0-15126 GCA_964395965.1 uncultured Flavobacterium sp. | reverse complement strand
CGTGCCGCATATCGTGTTCTGGCAGGATGACGAAGGCTATTTCCCTGGCCCCGACGTCTGGAGATCGGGCACCAATCCACGAACCTCTGGCATTACCCAGCCCCCTGTGGCCGCGTCGATGGTCCGGCGGCTGTGGGACAATGCCGTCACCGCCGACGAAGCAGATGTCTATCGACCTCGCCTGGCCGCGCTGTTCGAGCGACTGCTCGCCTATCATCGCTGGTTCAGAGATGTCCGCGACCATGAGGGCCGTGGGATCGTCGTCACCATGCATCCCTGGGAAACCGGCCGCGACAACAGTCCGGAATGGGACCTGCCGGGCGAACCCATCGATATCAGCGGAGTCGGCGACTATACTCGCCGCGACACTGGCCATCTTGATGCCAAAATGCGGCCGACCAAGCTGGAATATGACCGCTATGTCGCTCTGGTCCAATTCGGCCGCGCGCTCGGTTGGGACCATAGGAAAATCGCCGCGACCAATCCGTTTCGCGTTGCCGATGTCGGCATGTCGATGATGCTGTTGCGGGCCAACCGCGATCTCCACGCGCTTGCCAATGCTCTGGGGCGGCCAATGGAGGCGGCCGAAATCGAGGGCATGGTCCACCGATCGGAGGCCGGCATCGGCTGGCTGTGGGACGATGCGAAACAATGTTGGGCATCGCGCGATGTGCTCACCGGCCGCTTTTCGGGTCACATCACCAGCGCGTCCTTTCTAAGCTTTTATGCCGGCCTCGCCGATCCGGCCTGCGATAGCGCCATGCTCGCCCATCTTGCGCGCATCGGCGATCGTGTCCCCTATCTGATGCCCAGCCTCGACCCTGATGACCCGGGCTTTCAGATGATCCGCTATTGGCGTGGCCCCGCCTGGGCGGTGGTCAATTTCATGATCGGGACCGGTCTGATGGAATGCGGTTACGAAGTCGAGGGCGCGCGCGTACGTCGCGACACTTTGAACCTCATAGAACGCAACGGCTTCTACGAAGCGTTCAGTCCCGTGGACGGCACCGGCAGCGGCGGCGATGACTTTTCATGGACTGCGGCGATCTGGCTCGCGTGGGGGGACGCGGCATGCTCCGCCTGACACCCGAGCAAAAAGCACGGTACGCCGACCAAGGCTATATTCTGATCAAAAATTTGCTGACGCCGGAAGAGGCCGCTGCCTATCGCGCAGAGATCCATGCGCTGGATGCTCAACAGGGGCAGACCAATGCGACCTGGGACAGTGTGAAGGATGGGGGAACGTCCATCGCCCACTGCCACGACGTCCATTTTCGCAGCGCCGCCTTCACCCGGCTGCTGACCGATCCCCGGTTGATCGGCATAGCGGTCGATATCATCGGGCCCAATGTCCAACTGCATCACAACAAGATGTTCATCAAGCCGCCGGAAAAGGGCTCGCCCTTTCCGATGCACCAGGATTATCCCTATTTCCCGCACCGCGACCACAGCATGATCGCCGTGATCCTCCATTTCGATGACGCGCCGCGGGAAAAGGGGTGCCTGTGCGTCTATCCCGGCAGCCACAAGCGCGGCCCGCTGCCTTCCTTTGGCAGCGATCATCATGTTTCGACGGATGAATTCCCGATAGAGGGCGCGACAGTGATCGAGGCCGAAGCAGGCGATGCGATCTTCTTTCACTATCTGCTGGTGCACGGATCAGGCGTCAATGTGTCGAGCGAACCCCGCACGACCTTGCTCATACAGTTGCGCGACCCCGCCGACCTGCCGCTGAGCGACCGGCATAGTTCGCGCGGACAAGGGATGATGCTGGCCGGGATCGATCCAACCGCCGGCGCCTTTACCTTCGCCTGGGAATCCACCGTTTGAGCCGGCGCGAAGTGAGCACATAGGCCTTGCGGCAGGGCTGCAGGCAATTGGTGTGGCCCAGTCCAGGGCCAGCCTTCCACCTACCCGACGCGCCACCCCGCGTGGATATTCTCAGACAGCGGTTACCGCCCCAGCATGCTGTCTGGTCGACGGCGCACGGACCGAAGGCCCTTTTGCGCAAGAGGCCTTAGCCTACCAGCCCAAAGCCATAAACATTGTCGCGTCCTGGAGCGCCGAGGTCTCGGGCTTGCCGTTCAAGAGCCGCCGTGCAGGCGCCGCCACTGTTTCGACCGACCCGCTGGACGCATTGCGACAAGACCGCAGCGACAAAGGGAGCAGCAAAAGACGTGCCGCTGAACAACGCTCTCTGACCATTTGGCAGATAGCCCGCGACATCGACCCCGCGGGCAGCAAAGTGCCAGTTTCCAAAACGTTCATTAATTTTGTCAACTTCTTCTTGTATTCGGGCAATTACATGGGCATTGCTGGCAATTTCTTCATTGGATGTTCCAATTGAATCGTGGTGTCTTTTAGCCCATTCTCGTATAAAATCGAAACTTGGTTGTATAAAGGCTGCTGGCATTTTTTCACCGTCACCAATCACCATAATTTGCTCAATGAAAAAGGATTGTTTCATTGCATTTTCAATCATTTGTGGTGCAATGTATTTGCCTCCCGATGTTTTGAACATTTCTTTCTTACGATCGGTAATTTTCAAGAAACCATTGGCATCAACTTCGCCAATATCACCAGTATGAAAGTAGCCGTCTTTTATGGCTTCATTGGTCAAGGTTTCATCTTTGTAGTAGCCCATCATGACGTTCGGTCCCTTGCACAAGATTTCGCCATCCTCTGCAATTTTGAGCTCGACGTTTTCAATTACACGTCCCACAGTACCTACTTTAAAACCGCCATTTTTTTGATCATTCACTGCAATTACCGGTGAAGTTTCGGTAAGTCCATATCCTTCCATTACAGGCATACCTGCTGCAGCAAATACACGGATGAGGCGATGTTGTAAAGCAGCACTACCTGAAACCATAACGGTTAACTCGCCTCCTAATGCTTCTTGCCATTTGCTAAAGATTAGTTTACGAGCAATTTTTAATTGGAATTCATACCACCAACCGTTGGCGCCATAGGGTTCGTATTTTAAACCAAGTTCCAATGCCCAAAAGAAAATTTTACGTTTCAATCCTGTGAGTTCGGCACCTTTTTGATAGATTTTGTCGTATACTTTTTCCAATAATCGTGGAACGACAGAAAAAACATTGGGATGTATTTCTTTGATGTTGTCGGATAATTTATCAATGCTTTCTGCAAAATATATAGAAACCGAATAATACTGATAGATATATAATATCATTCGTTCAAAGATGTGGCAAACAGGAAGGAAACTCAACGCTTTGGATTTGCCTTCTTCAAAAGGAATGCGTGGCGCACTGTCCAAAACATTGGAAACAATATTGTGGTGCGATAACATAACACCTTTTGGTTTTCCAGTTGTTCCCGAAGTATAAATAATGGTTGCAAGATCAGTTGCCAACACCGCTTCTTTTCGCGTTTCTACCTCTTGTTGATTGGAGGGGTCGGCACCCAATTCTAATAGCGTTTTCCAATTGGTGCAATCGGAAAGCGAGTTAAAACAATAGACTTCCTTCAATGCGGGAACCTTGTGGCGAACGGATTTTAACTTTTCATAAACTTCTGCATCCGAAACAATACAATAAGATGATTCCGAATGGTTTAGAATATACTCGTAATCTTCGGCAGCAATAGTGGGATAAATCGGCACCGTTTGAGCACCCGTTTGTAGTATTCCAATATCACAGATGTTCCATTCCGTTCGGTTGGTGCTGGAAATAATCGCTATTTTGTCATTTTTCTGAACGCCCAAGCGAAGTAAAGCACGCGAAATAGCATTGGCTTGATCAATGTATTCTTGCGTCGAAGTTTTTACCCACTCATTTTCATATTTGGTTACCAAACAATCCACTTTGTTGTTTTTGGATAATTGGTAATAGGGAAAATCAAAAAGCCTAGTTGGGGATTGCATAGTCAATATTTTTTTGCCAAATTAACGAAATCAGCGGGCTTTCACAATATTAATTTAAAATTTAGCCCCATTAAAATCGTAATTTGTAGTTTTGCGACGAATTTGAATGTTATAAAAATGCAGGGTTTTCCAAGATTGAATGAATATAAAACAGTAGCTTACAGGATTTTTTTAGTCTTCGCTTTTTATACTGTAGCCCGTTTTTTGTTCTTTTTTTACAATACAAATTTAATTAAAATTGATTCATGGACGGATTTATTTCCGTTAGCTTATCATGGTTTAGCTTTTGATACCACAGCCATTCTGTATGTAAATGCTTTGTTTATTGTATTGTCGGTACTTCCATTGACAATCAATACAAAAAAAGGATATCAATTTTTCTTGAAGCTACTTTATTTCACAACCAACTTATTTGCTTTTTCCCTCAATTTTATTGATTTTATCTATTACCGTTATTCCTTTAATCGTAGTACCCGTGCATCCATGGATATTGTCGAACATGAAACCAATAAGGGGGCGCTGTTTGCCAATTTCTTAATTAATTATTGGCATGTGTTTGTTTTGTTTATAGGTTTATCTATACTTTGGTATTATCTTTATGAAAAACAAAAGATTAAGCCGGTTAAATTAAATTATAATCTGAAGTATTTTTTTACTTCAATTGTTGCATTATTGCTTATTTCGATTGTTTGTATTGGAGGAATTCGAGGTGATTTCCGTAAAAGTACGCGACCTATCAATATGGTTGATGCGAGTCGTTTTGTCACCGATGCCTCTCAATCTGATTTTGTGTTAAACACCCCTTTTGCGGTTATCCGAACATGGAATACGAATACGTTTCAAAAGGTACAATTGGTGAATAAAGCGGTTGTGGATTCACTAATTATGCCGGTCAAACAGTATAAAAACTTTCCTAAATCTAAGCCCAATGTCGTGATTTTTATTTTGGAAAGTTTTGCACGTGAATATGTTAGTGCGTTTAATCCAAATACTAAAATCAAGAATTACCGCGGATATGCTCCATTTGTAGATTCATTGGCTCAACATAGTTTAATTTATACTAATGCTTATGCAAATGGCTACAAATCCATACACGGAATGTCTTCTGTAGTATCAGGTATTCCATCTTTTAAAGACGCATTTACTTCTTCGCCTTATCCAAAACAAAAGATAGAGTCCTTGGTGTCGGTACTGAAAAGTGAAGGGTACGACACTTCGTTTTTTCATGGCGCACCCAATGGTTCAATGGGTTTTTTAGGTTTTAGTAATATTTTAGGTTACGACCATTATTATGGTAAGAATGAGTATAATAATGATCAAGATTTTGATGGAGTGTGGGGGATTTGGGACGAACCTTTTTTTCAATACTTTAACAAAACGATTACTGCTAAGAAGCAACCTTTTATGGCAACATTATTTTCAGTTTCCTCTCATGAACCCTACATTGTTCCCGATCAGTATAAAGGGAAATTTCCAAAAGGGACTAATCCAATTCACCAATGTATTGGATATACCGATTTTGCCTTAAAACAGTTTTTTAAAGCAGCCCAAAAAGAACCCTGGTTTTCAAATACGATTTTTGTACTTGTCGCTGATCATGATAATTTGATTTACTATGATGAGTATGGAAAAGATCAAATGCAACATACCGTTCCGATTTTGTTTTATAGCCCCAAAGAGCAGTTTAAAGGTGTGAATCAGGATTGGGCTCAACAAATCGATATTTATCCCACTTTACTGGATATGATGGGCTATCAAAAGCCGTTTCGTAGCTGGGGTAGAAGTTTGATAAGTGAGAAAAAAATTCCCCCTTTTGTGATGCGTTATTCTTCGGATCATTATCAAATGATGAGTGGAAATTATATTTGTACTTTTGATGGTGAAAAGGCAGTAGGATTTTATGCGAAAGAGGACAAAGATCTCAAACATAATTTGATCAAAAAACGCAATGCAGAAATGAATCTTTTAGAACAACGCTGTAAGGCCTTTTTACAAGATTACATGGAGCGAATCATCGATAAAAAATTAACTTCAAAACCTTACTAGTTTATGAAAAAGAAAATAATTATAGCATTGTTAATTGTTGCTTTTGGTGTTGGTGGTAAGTATGTTTACGATCGTCACATCAATCATAACTTCATGACTATTACCGATGGGAAAGTGTATAAAAGTGGTGTAATTCCTCCGGATGAAATTGAGGATTATGTAAAAAAGTACCACATCAAATCTATTGTTGATTTACGTTTTCCTGGGACAGGTGATGATGTCAACAATCCTGAAGTTCCAGCTGAATTAAAAGCGGAGAAAGAAGCTGTTGCAAAAATTCAAGGTGTCAATTATTTCAATAATGGTTCTGACCAAGTTCCAAATCAGAAAAATTTGGATTACTTCTATAAAATAATGGATGATCCCAAAAATTATCCAGTACTCATCCATTGTTATCATGGAATTGGAAGAGCGCAATTGTATTCGGCAGTTTACCGTATGGAATATGAAGGATGGTCTAATGAAGACGCAAGACAAAATGCTGCATTTCCAGTGATGTTCAGTTCATTTGATGATGGTAAACCCAAAGGAGAATTCCTGAAAAACTACAAAACCCGTAAGCAAAAAGGGGAGAAGTAATGGGGCAACCAGCTTGCCGGCAGGCAGGTGTGCCAATGAGGCAATTTAAAGATTTGAGAATTTGAAAATTATTTGTTCAAATTCTCGAATATTTTTTCACTCAATGAATATACTATTCCTTTTTCCTAACCGACACTGAAAACTTTGACTGCGATTGTAAACTAATAACAGTCACTTTTACTATTTCTTTTTCTCTTCTTTTGCTGTAAATAGTTTCATGCGTTCCCCGTTAATGAAAATTTTACCCGAATTCAAATGCACAGTCATTTCAATGCGAATCCATGATTCTTCGGGTTCTCCTGCAATTGGAGTTGTGAATTTATAGTATAAAATATACTTGACATTATCAAAACCTTTGGTTGCTTTCAACTCCCCACTTTCCGAGCACTCCAATCCCCAAATCATAGGGCGTTTTGCGGTATCATGTTGCTGGTATTGACCTGTTCCTCCGGTATTTAGTTCAATAATAGGTTCGGTTCCTTTAAATTGATACGTTCCAAAAATTGGATATTCACAACTTGTAGTTAGAAAATGTTTACCATCTTCAGTTTCGATTTCCGTTACTTTTTGTCCAAAAGAAAACGAGGTAAATACCATAAAAAATAATAAGGAAAGGGTGCGTAAATACATAAATTCGAATTTAAAGTACAATATAAAAATAAAAAAAGAAACCTAACGCTATTTTGAAATAGGTTAGGTTTTTTATAACAAATTATTTTGTTTTATCGATCCATTTGCGCGCATTGACAAAGGCTTCTAGCCAAGGACTCACTTCATCTTTTACTCCACGGTTTGGATAATAGGCCCAATTCCATGGAAAGATAGAACGTTCAATATGTGGCATCATAACCAAGTGACGCCCCGTTACATCACATAACATAGCCGTGTTATAATCGGATCCATTGGGATTGGAAGGATAGCCTTCATAGGCATATTTTGCGACTATTTGATATTGATTTTCAGCTTCTGGCAAATGGAATTTTCCTTCACCGTGTGAAACCCAAACACCCAGTTTACTGCCTTCCAGTGTGGATAGCATTACCGAATTGTTTTTTTGAACCGTTACGGAAGTAAAAATACTTTCATGTTTCTGACTGTCGTTATGGTGCATTTTTCCATGAACAGCATGTTCGGGATGAATGAGATCCAATTCCATAAACAACTGACATCCGTTACAAATACCAACTGATAAGGTGTCTTGACGTGCAAAGAAATTCTTTAAAGCCGTATTGGCTTTTTCATTGTATAAAAAGGCTCCGGCCCATCCTTTGGCACTTCCTAGAACATCGGAGTTGGAGAAACCTCCCACAGCACCAATGAATTGGACATCTTCTAAATTTTCACGACCGCTAATTAAATCGGTCATGTGAATATCCTTAACGTCAAATCCGGCCAAATACATCGCATGAGCCATTTCCCGTTCTGAATTACTTCCCTTTTCACGAATAATCGCAGCTTTGGGTCGGTTGGTCGACGTAGACTCAATTTTTCCTGTAAAATGGGCTGGGAAAGTATAGGTAAGCGGTTGTTCAAAAATATGGGTAAAACGCTCGTGCGCTTTGTTATTCTGAGTTTGTTTTTGGTCTAATAAATACGAAGTTTCAAACCAAACTTTACGCAATTCTGGAATATCAAATTCAAATGAATCAATGTTTAGTGTATTGCCTTCGCAAATCGTTCCTAAAGCAATTATTTCTACATTTTCTTTCGCGAAAGCGGCTTCAAAATCGGCGTCGTTTTGCGCTTGAAGTACGATGCCAATATTTTCTGCAAAAAGAATCTTTACAGCATCTTTTTCACTAAATCCTGCCAAACTTAATTGGGCACCCAGTCCTACTTCTGCAAAACACATTTCCAATAGTGTCGTAATCAAGCCGCCACTTCCTACATCGTGACCTGCCGCAATTTGACGGTTTTTAATCAGGTTTTGGATGGTGTTAAAAGCTCTTTTGAAATAGGCAGCATCCTGAATAGTAGGTGTTTCGTTTCCAATTTTGTTGAGTACTTGGGCTAGCGAACTTCCTCCCAATTTGAATCCGTCTTGTGAAAGCGGAATGTAATACAACGAACCAGCATTGCGTTGGGCAACGGGTTCGACCACCTTAGTGATATTCGAGCAATTTCCAATAGCTGAAATAATAACCGTTCCCGGTGCAATCACATCGCCATTCGGATATTTTTGTTTCATGGAAAGCGAATCTTTTCCTGTTGGAATGTTGATTCCCAATTCGATAGCAAAATCAGAACAGGCTTCCACAGCGGCATATAATCGGGCATCTTCGCCTTCATTTTTACACGCCCACATCCAGTTCGCCGACAAAGAAACGCTTTGTAATCCGTCTTTTAAGGGAGCAAAAACCAGGTTGGATAAGGCTTCGCCAATGGCATTTCGACTTCCCGCTTTAGGGTCAATTAAGGCAGCAATTGGTGCATGACCAATACTCGTCGCTACACCTTCTTTTCCATTAAAGTCCAAAGCCATAACCCCAACATTGTTTAAGGGCAATTGCAGCGGACCCGCGCACTGTTGTTTGGCAACGCGACCACCTACACAACGGTCTACTTTATTGGTTAGCCAATCTTTACAAGCCACAGCTTCTAAGCGTAAAACTTGATTTAAATAGGTGTGTAGTTGATCTATAGTATAGGTTATCGAATCATATTTTCGTTCGATTGTAGCATCATTCATGATGGTTTTTGGCGAACTCCCAAACATGTCATTCAAGGCGAGATCCATGGGTTTGGCACCCGACTTCGAACCTGCAATGGTGAATTTATGATCGTTGGTGATAGCACCCACTGTATACATGGGAGAACGCTCACGTTCAGCAATGCGTTCTAGTGTTTCCAAATCTTTGGATCCAATGACCAATCCCATGCGTTCTTGGGATTCGTTGCCAATGATTTCTTTGGCTGAAAGGGTAGGGTCTCCCACTGGAAGTTTGTCTAGGTCAATGGCACCTCCGGTAGCTTCAACCAATTCAGAAAGACAGTTTAAATGGCCACCTGCGCCATGATCGTGAATGGAAACAATTGGATTATGGTCGCTTTCTACCAAACCACGAATGGCATTGGCCGCACGTTTTTGCATTTCAGGATTGGAACGTTGGATAGCATTTAATTCGATTCCCGAACCAAAAGCCCCCGTATCTGCTGATGAAACAGCGGCTCCACCCATTCCAATACGGTAATTTTCACCTCCTAAAATCACAATTTGGTCACCCAATTGCGGTTCGTGTTTTTGGGCTTGTTCAGCTTTGCCATAACCAATTCCGCCGGCTTGCATGATCACTTTATCATAGCCCAGCTTACGATTATTTTCTTCGTGTTCGAACGTAAGCACCGAACCCGTAATTAATGGTTGGCCAAACTTATTCCCGAAATCGGAGGCTCCATTGGATGCCTTGATTAAAATGTCCATTGGAGTTTGGTACAACCATGGACGTTCTTCTACCCCTTTTTCCCAGGGACGATCTTGAGTTAATCGCGAATAGGCCGTCATGTAAACGGCCGTTCCAGCAAGTGGAAGCGAACCCTGACCTCCGGCTAAACGGTCGCGAATTTCACCACCCGAACCCGTTGCAGCACCGTTGAAAGGTTCGACCGTAGTTGGGAAATTATGTGTTTCGGCTTTTAGTGAAAGCACGGATTCAAAGGGTTTCTTGGTATAAAAGTCGGCCACATCAGCGCGTTGCGGTGCAAATTGCTCTACAACCGGACCTTTAATAAAAGCGACATTATCTTTATAAGCCGAAACGATATCGTTGGGATGTTCGGCGGAGGTTTTTTTAATTAATTTGAATAAGGACGTTTCTTTTTCAACACCGTCAATCACAAATGTGCCGTTGAAAATTTTGTGGCGGCAGTGCTCTGAATTGACTTGGGAAAAACCGAAAACTTCAGAGTCAGTTAACTTTCGTCCTAGTTTTTCGGCTAATTGATTCAAGTAGGCCACTTCTTCATCGCTCAATGCCAAACCTTCTTGTTGGTTGTAGGCGGCAACATCTTCAATCTCTAAAATCGGTTCGGGTTGGAGCTGAATAGTAAAAAGGTCTTGATGCAAGCGCTCAAATTGTTGCGAAAGCATGGGGTCAAAGTCGGTTGCAGCCTCTTTTACCGCATGAAATTCTTCGATGCGAACGATACCAGAAATCCCCATGTTTTGTGTGATTTCAACCGCATTGGTGCTCCAAGGTGTCACCATAGTAGCCCGAGGTCCAATAAATGCACCGATAATTTCGAGTTGATCGATTTTTTGGGTATTTCCAAATAACCAATTAAGTTTAAGTAAAGTTTCTTCAGAAAATGGAGAAATAGACTGAACTGCATAAACAGTTCCGGTTTCGTTACCGAAAAAATGAATCATTGTTGTGTTGTTGTAAGTTGTGGTACAAAGGTAAGGGAATCTCAAAAGGGAAGCAAACCGAAAAGCAATAGTTTTTCACACGTTTTTGACAATAAAAAAACCTCCCGAGGGAGGTTTTGATTAATCGGTAATGAACTGATAGGCTCCGATTGTCGGACTAGTCGTCCGGGGTTTGTTTAAAATATCAGTTGCGATAGCTGTATTTATCGCAGGCATTGTCAGCGATAGGTCTTGTGTTGGCCACAATTTGTTTTCCGTAATTTTTTTCAATTTCGGATTAAATGTTAGAGAACTATTGGCATAATAACAATTGGTGAAATTGGTCGTATTGGTTGGTAAATACAACGGGTTTGCTGTTGTATTATTTAATTTAATAAGGCAATTGGTAAACTGATAATTGAATGTTGCATCTGGTGCACTTGAATTGGGAGGGGTGAATTTATCGAGTTTTAAAGTGTTTTGATTACTTCCATAAATAATGCAATTGGTGAAATTAGCTTGAGTTAGGTCACTAATGTATGCTGTATTGTCAACTTCTAAATAATTACCAACCACTACCGCAAATTGTTTTGAACTGTTCCAATTGTTATTAAACGTACAATGAGTGAAATTATACACTCCACCAAGGGTTGCAGCTAAGGCAGCTTGTCCACAATAGTTTATTGCGATGTTTGAACCCGTAATTTGAGCATCTCTTCCTAAAACACCTACATTGGCACAATTGTAAATTTGGACATTGGTAAGATTTAATTTGGGTTGATGGGTGTCGTTTTCATCTAGTGGTAATCGTTTTTGTACCAACAAGCCCACCGTTGCATTTTTAATAGTTAAATGATTGATGGAATTAGTATTCAATTCTGACAACATTATAATTGCACCCCACTGACCTGGAACGTCACTATACAAAGGTTCGAGACGATCGCCTTCAAATACCACTTCATTGGTTAAGTTGGTTGGATCGTTTCCAGGAGGATTGCCTCCATTGATTTGAATGCTTGCATTTTGACTCACCAACAAATTTGAATTTGCATGAAAATGGACGCGGGCTCCCGCATCAACCACTAAATTTTTACCATTGGGCACCATAGCTGTTCCATAAATTACATAGGGTTTTTGGTTGGTCCAATGCAGTTCGTCACCGTTTACAGGATCATTTTCACTTAAATTACTACCCACATATTCCATAGGGTTACCCTCATTGTCTATGCCGAGAGAAATCGTTTCATAAACATTTTGATTATCTCGCTGTGGATAAATAAAAATAGCATCTTGTATCAAGGTCACTAAATCAACATCTTGAACTACATTATTGGCATGGTGAAATTCAATTTTATCGGTATACAAATAATCGGTTGGATTGGCATCGGCTACATCGGAAGTTACTTCAATGAAAATAAACATACTGTCTTTTGCCAATAATTCTACATTTCGGAAGATTTTTCCATCCCCTGTTCCACTATTGTCCGCATCTTCTCCCGTCATTCCATCCACCATAATGCGGTAATTGGAATTGGTTCCTTTACCCAACTGAACAGTTGGAATTGAAATGTCTTTATCTGAATCATTATAGACTTTCAAACGGTAGGTACTCGAGCCAATATTGGTAAAAACGGTGTCTAAATAGACTGTGTCTTTTGAAAAACGGAGTTGTACCGTACTGGGTTCAAATTCAAAATCATCACGGCATGAAGTCAATAATATTCCGGATAATACAGTTAGAATAAGTAAGAGTTTGCGCATTATATACTTCTGAGAATTTTGGTAAAAATAACGATTTAGATTGTTTTTTTTCAGAAACAACAAATGTATAACGCATTTTTTTAAAGTTTATTCTATGTTAATCCAATTGGAGTTTTCTTTAAAATGGGCTAATTTTACCCAAATTTAAAAAAATGCAATTCGATAAAGAGAAAATGCTTCGTTTGTGTAACGAATGGAGTAAAAATACCTTGATGGAAACCCTTGAAATTGAGTATGTTGATGCGGGGGAAGACTTTTTAGTAGCGACCATGCCTGTGAATTCAAGGGTACATCAACCCATGGGACTTTTGCATGGCGGTGCTTCGGTGGCTTTAGCAGAAAGTGTGGGTAGTGCAGCTTCCATTATGTTTGTGAATCCTGAAAAGCAAGAAGTTCGAGGCATCGAAATTTCGGCCAATCACTTAAAAGCCAAGCGTGAAGGGAGAGTGACTGCAACAGCCAAAATAATTCACAAAGGGGCCAGTATCCATTTGTGGGAAATTCGGATTGTAGACGAAGCCGATAAACTGGTGTCATTATGTAAGTTAACTAATATGATATTGCCCAAACGATAATGGACTTTTTATCTTCTAAAGTTCGAGAAAGTTTAACACTTAACCGCCCTTTTGTATGTTATGCAAAACCAGGTAGCAATCAGGTGGTCGGACTTTTTCAACGATCATCTTTGAATTACACCTTTTCATCAGAAGAATCAGGATTTTGTATGGTTTCGTTTGATGGAAGCACCCAACTTTTTATACCAGAAAAAGAGTCTGACTTTTATTTTGAAACGGTATCATTTAAAGACTTCATCTGGCCAGAAGTTACTTCGCAAATTGAATCCACGTCAAAAGCACATTTTGAATCCCTAGTTGCTAAAGCTGTTGAAGCAATTCAAGAAGGACAATTTCAAAAAGTTGTTTTGTCCAGAAAAGAGACACTTTCCTGCGATTGGAGTCAATTGTTTTCAACTTTTGAAAAATTACTAGCGTTATACCCTTCAGCCTTTCGGTATGTTTGGTTTCATCCACAATCCGGAATTTGGATGGGTGCCACACCAGAACAGTTACTTAAAAAAGTGGATACAACACTAAAAACTGTGGCCTTAGCGGGTACTCAAGTTGGGTCGGTTGTCAATGATATACATTGGGGAGCAAAAGAAATTAAAGAGCAACAAGTTGTTACAGATTATATAGTATCCAATTTACAACCTTTTTCAGAAACGATTTCAACATCAAAACCGTATACCTATCAGGCGGGTTCGTTGCTGCATATCAAAACAGATATAGAAGCAAAAGTAGCAACAAATTGGGAGGAGGTTGTACAGGTATTACACCCCACGCCAGCTGTAGGTGGATTTCCCAAAAAAGAAGCCATTCAATTTATTTTAGAAAATGAAGGATATGATCGTAGCTTCTATGCTGGTTATTTAGGTGAATGGAATAAAAACTTTGTTACTTTCAAAACTGGTGACTCTGATTTGTATGTCAATTTACGCTGTATGCAATGGATTAACAATGAAGTTTCGATTTATGTTGGCTGTGGAATCAATGCAGAAAGTGATCCTGAAAAAGAATTTATGGAAACAGTACATAAAGCTACTACTGTAAAACGTTCGTTATAAATATTCGTTACTTTTGAAAAAAAAATAAACATGAAATTAGATATACTCGCTTTTGGTGCACATCCTGATGATGTAGAATTGGGGTGTAGTGGTACTCTGGCCAAAGAAGTGCATTTGGGAAAAAAAGTAGGTATCATTGATTTAACAAGAGGTGAATTGGGGACGCGCGGTTCAGTAGAAATTCGCAACAGCGAATCGGCTAAAGCCTCTGAAATCCTGGGTATTCACGTGCGAGAAAATCTTGATATGCGTGATGGTTTTTTTGTAAATGATGAAGCCCATCAATTAAAAATTATACAAGTTCTTCGCAAATACCAGCCCGATATCGTGATTTGTAATGCCATTGATGACCGACATATTGACCATGGAAAAGGGAGTAAGTTGGTATCAGATGCTTGTTTTTTATCGGGATTGCGAAAAATTGAAACGGAATGGGAGGGAAGTTTGCAAGATGCGTGGCGCCCCAAAGCAGTATACCATTACATTCAATGGAAAAATATCGAACCCGATTTCGTAGTGGATATCTCAGGTTTAATGGACGTGAAAATGGAATCGATTCTTGCCTATGGATCCCAATTTTATAATCCAAATTCTGAAGAACCCACAACGCCTATTGCAACAAAAAACTTTTTGGATAGTGTAAAATACCGTGCACAAGACCTCGGGCGTATTGTTGGCGTTGAATTTGCAGAGGCCTATACCGTAGAAAGGTATTTGGCCGTCAATAGCTTAGGTGATTTGATATAATTTTCTTTAAAAAAGCTTTGTAAAAGAAAAAGTTTGCAATATATTTGCCACCGCAAAAGAGGGTTCCTCTGATGCAACTACAAACGGTGATTGTAGCTCAGTTGGTTAGAGCGTCGGATTGTGGTTCCGAAGGTCGGG
>CAYNDK010000057.1:11740-15254 GCA_964395965.1 uncultured Flavobacterium sp. | reverse complement strand
TTTGCACGTTTCTACCACCATGAAAGTTGTGGTCAATGTACGCCTTGCCGCGAAGGAACCGGTTGGTTAGAAAAAGTATTATGGCGTATCGAAAACGGCCAAGGTCGTGAAGAAGATATTGAGTTATTGTGGAGCATTCAATCCAAAATTGAAGGAAATACCATTTGTCCTTTAGGAGACGCTGCCTCATGGCCCGTAGCTGCTGCGATTCGTCACTTCAGAGAAGAATTTGAATACCATGTTCGTTTCCCTGAAAAAATCAAAAACAGAGATCACTTTACTCACGAACCCTTTGATAAGGTGCGTCATTTAGTGGCTCCACAAAACGTATAATTAGTATTGTATAAAATGGAAAACGAGTTTATCGGATTCCAATAGACAACCTACAAAAGATGAAAGTAACAATAGACGGACACGAAATCGAGGTAGAAGCTGGGACCACCATTCTTCAGGCTGCCCGAATGATTGGAGGCGATGTCGTTCCTCCAGCCATGTGTTACTATTCCAAACTAAAAGGCACTGGCGGTAAATGCCGTTGTTGTTTAGTGGAAGTAACCAAAGGTAGTGACGCTAATCCTACTCCAATGCCAAAACTAGTCGCTTCTTGTGTGACGGGTTGTATGGACGGCATGGAAGTAAATAGTAAATCTTCTGAACGTGTTACCGAAGCACGCAAAGCCGTAACTGAATTTTTATTAATCAATCACCCACTTGATTGTCCCGTTTGTGACCAAGCAGGGGAATGTGATTTGCAAAATTTGAGTTTCGAACACGGAAAAGCACAAACGCGATTCATTGAAGAAAAGCGCACCTTCGAACCTGAAAACATAGGTGATAAAATTCAGTTGCACATGAACCGTTGTATTTTATGTCAACGTTGTGTTCAAGTGGCTGAACAATTGACCGACTATCGCGTTCATGGAGTTTTGAATCGTGGTGATCACGCTCAAATTTCGACCATGGTTTCTGCAGCAATCGACAATGAATTCTCAGGAAATATGATTGACGTTTGTCCGGTGGGTGCTTTAACGGATAAAACATTCCGTTTCAAATCGCGTGTTTGGTTTAACAAACCGTTCAATGCACACCGTGAATGTACCACTCCAGGTTGTTGTGGTAAAGTAACGGTTTGGATGTTTGGTAACGAAATTCAACGGGTAACGGCACGTAAAGATGAATTCCATGAAGTGGAAGATTTCATTTGTAACACCTGTCGTTATGACAAAAAAGAAGTTTCGGATTGGACCATTGAAGGACCACGTAAATTCGAAAAAGATTCGGTAATCAATGTCAACAACTATACCCGTAAAATGGATAAAGTTGTGATTAATACGGAAAAAGGTATTTTGATGGGTCGCGATGAAGACCGTAAAAAAATCAGTATGGCCGACATTGATTATAATGAAAAGATTGACGGAACTCAAGTAAAGAAATAACATGGACAGTGCATTAATTATTGAAAAAAGTATTTTCATCGTAGTCGTTTTTGCGGTTACCATGTTGATGGCTATGTATTCTACTTGGGCAGAGCGTAAGGTAGCGGCCTTTTTACAAGACCGTGTCGGACCCAACCGTGCAGGATGGGGTGGATTATTACAACCGCTTGCCGATGGTTTGAAGTTATTTGCTAAAGAAGAATTCGAACCCAATACACCCAACAAATTTTTATTCTTTGTCGGACCTGGAATCGCGATGGCGACAGCTTTAATTACGAGTGCTGTAATTCCTTGGGGAGACAAATTAGAATTGTTTGGACGCACTATCCAACTACAAGCTACAGATATCGATGTTTCGATTTTGTATGTTTTTGGTGTTGTTTCTGTAGGAGTTTACGGAATCATGATTGGGGGTTGGGCTTCAAATAATAAGTTCTCCTTAATGGGAGCTGTTCGTGCGGCCTCTCAAATGGTATCTTACGAAGTAGCGATGGGACTATCCATCATTGCTTTGTTGATGATGAGTGGTTCGTTAAGCTTACACGATATTACAGTACAACAACACGGAATGAATTGGAATATTTGGTACCAACCTGTTGGTTTCTTGATTTTCTTAATTTGTGCCTTTGCGGAAACAAACCGTACACCTTTTGACTTAGCAGAATGTGAAAGTGAGCTTATTGGTGGATACCACACGGAATATTCTTCGATGAAAATGGGATTCTATTTGTTTGCAGAATATGCTAACATGTTCATCTCTTCTACCTTAATTTCAGTTTTATACTTTGGAGGTTACAACTACCCAGGCATGGATTGGGTAGGTGCGAATTGGGGAACTAATGCCGCTACATTAGTAGGAATTGGGGCGCTTTTCGCTAAAATCTGTTTCTTCATTTTCTTCTATATGTGGGTACGTTGGACAATACCGCGTTTCCGTTATGACCAATTGATGAATTTGGGTTGGAAGATTTTAATCCCGCTTTCGATTATTAACATCATGATTACAGGAGTTTGTATTCTGGCTTTTAAATAAGAAACAAAATATGGCTACATCCATTCAAAACATATCGCTTTCTGGAAAGAAAAAGCAAGTTTCCAATAAGGAAATGACCTTTTGGGAGCGCTTGTATCTGGTTGCAATCATCAAAGGATTGTTGATCACGATTAAACACTTTTTCCGTAAAAAAGCAACAATTCACTATCCGGAGCAAGTTCGCGAATTCAGTCCGGTTTACCGTGGAAAACATACCTTAAAGCGTGACGAACAGGGTCGTGAAAATTGTACGGCTTGTGGTTTATGTGCCCTAACCTGCCCTGCTGAAGCCATTACTATGAAAGCAGCAGAACGCAAAAAAGGTGAAGAACATTTGTACCGTGAAGAAAAGTATGCAGAAATCTATGAAATCAACATGTTGCGTTGCATTTTCTGTGGTTTGTGCGAAGAAGCGTGTCCAAAAGACGCAATTTATTTGACGATTTCCAAAGAACTCGTTCCCGCACAGTACGATCGTGAAGACTTTATCTATGGTAAAGATAAATTGGTAATGCCGCTTGAAGTGGCGATGGCTAACACTCAAAAATTAAATTAATCATGTCAACAGTATTACTTATTTTCTACATTCTGTCGGCAGTAACGTTAGCCACAGCTTTCTTGACCATTTACACCAAAAACCCAATCCACAGTGCCATCTACTTAGTAATTTGTATGGTTTCGATTATGGGTCATTATTTGTTATTCAATGCCCAATTTTTGGCTTTGGTCCAACTCATAGTCTATGCGGGAGCTATTATGGTACTCTTCCTCTTCACGCTCATGTTGATGAATTTGAATAAAGAGGATGAAGTGCACAAACCACGTATGACCCGCTATGCAGCCATTATCGTGTTTATTGTATTGAGTGCTGTATTGGTTTATGTATTTACCGATACCAAACCAATTATGGGTGAATACGATTATACAGGTGAAGACTTCCAATCCATAAAAACATTGGGTAAAGTATTGTTGAACGAATATATGGTTCCTTTCGAATTCGCTTCTATCTTATTATTAGCAGCCATGTTGGGAGTTGTATTAGTAT
>CAYNDK010000057.1:0-11730 GCA_964395965.1 uncultured Flavobacterium sp. | reverse complement strand
AAAGAAAAAGACGCGAACTAATCATGGAGAATATTTTAAATCATATTGGTATCGAAAACTACATCTTCCTATCGGTGATTCTATTTTGTATCGGCGTATTCGGAGTGTTGTACCGTCGTAATGCCATCATCGTTTTCATGTCGATTGAAATCATGTTGAATGCAGTTAACCTATTATTTGTTGCCTTCTCCACGTATCACCAAGATGCCGAAGGACAAGTATTTGTATTCTTCTCAATGGCCGTGGCCGCTGCAGAAGTTGCCGTTGGATTAGCAATTTTGGTTGCTATTTTCAGAAATATCGGTTCGATTGATATCGCTAATTTGAAGAACTTAAAAGGATAAGCCCTAATGGAGAAGAATTTAGTATTAGTATTATTGCTTGCCCCATTTGTTGGGTTCTTAGTAAATGTTTTTTTCGGTAAAAAAGCAGGAAAAGGAATGGCCGGTGCTTTGGGTACTGTTGCTGTTGCCTTGTCTTTTGTACTGAGTGTTTACTTCTTTTTACAAGTAAATCAGACAGCAAAACCGATTGCGGTGAAATTGTTTGATTGGATATCCGTGAGTAATTTCAAATTGGATTTTGGTATTCTATTGGACCAATTGTCGCTTTTGTGGCTTTTGTTTGTTACCGGAATTGGTTCGTTGATTCACCTCTACTCCATCAGCTACATGCACGATGATGAAAACATGCACAAGTTCTTTTCGTACTTGAATTTGTTCGTATTTTTCATGATCACTTTGGTTGTGGGTAGCAACATCTTAATCATGTTTATTGGTTGGGAAGGTGTAGGACTTTGTTCTTACCTTTTAATCGGATTCTGGTATAAAAACCAAGATTACAACGATGCGGCGAAAAAAGCCTTTATCATGAACCGTATTGGGGATTTAGGGTTTCTCATTGGGATTTTCATTTTAGGATCGATGTTCTCTACATTGGATTATGGCCAATTAAAAGCAGCCATCACTGCAGGTAATGCGGATACCGCTAAATTAACCGTTGCCGCTTTGTGTTTATTCATTGGGGCTACAGGAAAATCGGCACAATTACCTTTATATACGTGGTTACCGGATGCGATGGCAGGACCAACTCCTGTTTCGGCGTTGATTCACGCAGCTACGATGGTAACAGCAGGTATCTTTATGATTACACGCTTGAATTTCTTATTTGATCTTACACCTTTTGTTCAAAATATCATTGCAATTGTTGGTGCAGTAACGGCTTTAGTAGCTGCTTCGATCGGACTTTTACAAAATGACATTAAAAAAGTATTGGCGTATTCAACCGTTTCACAATTAGGTTTAATGTTCTTAGCCTTAGGTTTAGGAGCGTACAACGTAGCGGTATTCCACGTAATTACACATGCCTTCTTCAAAGCGTGTTTGTTCTTGGGTTCAGGTTCGGTGATTCACGCTATGCATCACGAACAAGATATGCGTAGAATGGGTGGATTGCGTAAAATTATGCCGATTACCTTTATGACCATGTTGATTGCTACCTTGGCTATTTCAGGAATTCCACCGTTTTCTGGTTTCTTCTCTAAAGATGAAATTTTGATGACGGCTTTCCACGCCAACATTCCTTTGTGGGTGATTGCTTCGTTAGCTTCTATCATGACGGCTTTCTATATGTTCCGTTTGATGTACCTAACTTTTTACAAAGATTTCCGCGGTACCGAAGAAAAGAAACATCATTTACACGAGAGTCCGGGCTTAATCACGTTTCCATTGATTGTTTTAGCTATTCTATCATTAGTGGGTGGACTAATTAGCTTACCGTTTGGAAACAGTTGGTTGAACCATTACCTCGCTCCTTTATTCAGTGAAGCGCATCATGCCGAACATCATTTAGGCACTACAGAATATACTTTGATGGCCATAGCTGTTGCGGGTGGATTGATTGGTATTGGCTTAGCATACAACAAATACCTTAAAGGAGGTTATGTACCTAAAGAAGATAAAGATATCGATGGTTTTGCCAAAACGGTATACAATAAATATTATGTCGATGAAGCGTATATGGCTTTAATCGTGAAACCTATTAATGGCTTGTCCAACTTCTTCCGTGAAACCTTAGAACCTGCTTTATCCCGTTTGGTTTATGGTTTAGGATCTTTAGCCAATGGCTTAGGAAGTTTGGGAAGTCGAGTACAAAATGGAAGTATCGGTTTGTATCTTTTTGCTTTTGTGATTGGATTCAGCGCGATTTTCATCTATTTGTTTTTAGCTAATAAATAATTAACTGATGGACGTTACTACACTATTATTATTACTTTTCGTAGGTGCCGTAATTACTTTTATTGCGGGAGATAAATTGGCTTCCAAAGTCGCTTTACTATTCAGTGCAGCAGCTTTAGGAGTGACCGTTTACCTATTAACCACCGTACAACAGTTTAGTTCGCTGAATGTTTCGTATCCTTGGATTTCCGCTCCCAAAACCTATTTTGCTTTAAAAGTAGACGGATTATCTTTGGCCATGGTCTTATTGACCACAGCACTAACGCCGTTAATTATTTTATCCTCGTTTGCTAATCAATTCAAAAGTGCCAAAAACTTTTATGCGTTAGTTCTTTTCATGGCTTTTGCTATGGCCGGAACCTTCTTGGCTGCGGATGGATTGTTATACTATATCTTCTGGGAATTGGCTTTGATTCCGATTTACTTCATCGCTTTATTGTGGGGTAATGATGCTATCGAAGAACGTAAAAAAGCGGTTTTAAAATTCTTTATTTACACTTTAGGAGGTTCATTGTTCATGTTGGTGGCTTTTGCGTATTTGTACCACAAAGCGGGAAGTTTCTTATTGACCGATTTGTACCAATTGAAATTAAGTTCTTGTGAACAAACTTGGATTTTCTTCGCGTTCTTTTTAGCCTATGCGATTAAAATTCCGGTAATTCCTTTCCATACTTGGCAGGCCGAGGTGTATCAAAAAGCACCGACTGTAGGTACCATGTTACTTTCGGGTATTATGCTTAAAATGGGATTGTACAGCGTAATGCGTTGGCAGTTACCCATTGCACCTGAAGCGGCTAAAACGTATATGCCATTGGTATTAGGTTTGAGCATTGCAGGTGTTATCTACGGATCTATTGTGGCTTTACGCCAAAAGGATTTGAAGAAATTATTAGCCTATTCGTCATTAGCACACGTTGGTTTAATTGCCGCAGGTTGTTATACACTTACCTATGACGGATTAAGCGGTGCCGTTTCTCAAATGATTGCGCACGGTTTTGTCATCGTTGGTTTGTTCTATGCGGCTGAAATCATTTACCGTCGTTATGAAACACGCACAATTGCCGATATGGGTGGTATTCGTACACAAACGCCGAAATTCACTTCCTTATTCATGATTTTGGTGTTGGCTTCTGTTGCTTTACCAGGAACTTACAACTTCGTTGGGGAATTCACCGTTTTGTATAGCTTATCGCAAATCAATGTTTGGTATGCGGTAATTGGTGGTACCACTATCATTTTAGGAGCGTATTATATGTTGAAAATGTTCCAAAATGTGATGCTAGGTGAAACCAACGCTAAACTTTTTGCCGATGTAACTGTGGGTGAAACTGTGGTAATGGTTGCGCTTATTGCCTTCCTTTTGTTCTTTGGATTGTATCCAAAACCCCTCTTGGATTTAGTGAATCCAAGTATTCAGGAAATTCTAACTCAAATAAACCGTTCTTAATTACGTCATACGAATGAATACATTAATTGCTATATCAGGTTTAGGCATCTTCTGTCTTTTTGCTGAAATCATCAATCTGAGAAAAGCCATCGTTCCCGTTGCAGTATTGGGACTAATCGCCATTCTTGGAATCACGGTTTCCGAGTTTGACCATCCTTCTGCGTGGTACAACAACATGGTGATTGTAAACAATTTCTCGGTTGCGTTTTCCAGCTTATTTATCGTATTGACGATTTTCATCCTTGCGATGAGCGGTGATTTTTATAAAGATAAACCGTCAAAGTTTTCAGATTTTATTGCTATTAAAATTTTCTTATTAGCAGGAGCCGTAGCTATGGTTTCTTTCGGAAATTTATCGATGTTTTTCTTGGGTATCGAAATCCTTTCTATCTCCTTATATATCTTGGCGGGAAGTGACCGTTTGAGCATTTTAAGTAACGAAGCGGGGATGAAATATTTCCTATTGGGTTCATTTGCCTCTGGATTTATTCTTTTCGGGATCTGTTTGGTTTACGGAGCTACCGGCTATTTTGATGTAGCTGAAATTTATGCTTTATCACAAGGTGCAGGTTTACCTGTTTGGTTCTACTTTGGTATCGCCATGATCTTGATTGGGATGTTGTTTAAAATTGCAGCGGCACCTTTCCATTTCTGGGCCCCAGACGTGTATGAAGGTTCGCCTACCTTAGTTACCGCGACGATGAGTACCTTAGCCAAGGTAGTTGCTGTGGCTACGCTTTATAAATTAGTTACCTCTTTGAATGCCAATATGCCGCATTTGTTCCAAGTTGTAATTGTAGCCATTGCAATCTTAACAATGGCTGTAGGTAACTTGTTGGCACTTCGTCAAGAAAACGTAAAACGTATGATGGCCTTTTCAGGGATCTCACATGCGGGCTTTATGTTGTTGGCATTGTTAAGTTTGACAACTGCAGCAGGTACTTTATTTTACTATACCGCAGCTTATGCCTTTGCCGGAATTGCTTCGTTTGCCGTGATTACTTCGGTGACTAAAAATAAAGCGACTCAAAATGTATCCGACTTTAATGGCTTAGGAAAAACGAATCCTGTTTTGGCAGCGGTATTAACCATGTCGTTGTTATCGATGGCGGGTATTCCAATCTTTGCTGGATTCTTCGCTAAGTTTTCTTTGTTCACACAAACGATTGAAGCCGGTTATTTAGTAGCGGTTATTGCCGGAGTTATCAGTTCGATCATTAGTATTGGCTACTACTTCAAATTGATTTTGGCGATGTACAACAAAGACGCAGATGCAGAAACTACTATGTTCCCATGGGTGTACACCGTTGTGGCTGTTTTGGCTATCGCATTAAACATCGGGATGGGAATTTACCCAGGCTGCATGTTTGATTTATTAAAATAAAACACAAAACTCTCTATACAAGGCTGTCTCTAAAGGGCAGCCTTTTTTTATGAACAATCGTGAAATTTAACGCTTGTTCCAACTTCACTTTTGGGATCGAATTCCTAATTTTATCCCATGTATGCATTAGTGGATTGCAATAACTTTTACGCTTCGTGTGAACGGGTGTTCCAACCGCAGTT
Source organism: uncultured Flavobacterium sp. (assembly GCA_964395965.1). Lineage (GTDB taxonomy): Bacteria > Bacteroidota > Bacteroidia > Flavobacteriales > Flavobacteriaceae > Flavobacterium. The sequence goes on along the minus strand of CAYNDK010000057.1, from coordinate 6,480 downwards.
AATCGGGAAACCTATCGTGGTTTTGTCGAATAACGACGGTTGCGTGATTGCGCGCAGTTATGAAGCAAAAGACTTAGGCATACCCATGGGTGCTCCCGAATTTGAATGTAGGGATTTAATCAAAAAACACGGCATTCATGTGTTTTCTTCCAATTATGCGCTCTATGGTGACATGAGTAGTCGGGTGATGAAAATCTTGGAAGGTTTTACGCCCCATGTCGAAGTGTACAGCATTGACGAAGCCTTTCTCAATTTTGATGGAATGCCCATAACCGATTTTCAGGAGTATGGGATTCAAATGCGTAAACGCGTTCAAAAATGGTTGAGCATTCCCATTTGTGTTGGGTTTGCCCCATCGAAAGCATTATCCAAAATCGCTAATAAAATTGCCAAAAAATACCCAGACCGCACTAGTGGTTCCTATGTTATCGATACCGAAGAAAAACGAATCAAAGCATTGAAGTGGACCAAAATTGAAGACGTTTGGGGAATTGGCTTTCGCCTAACGAAAAAGATGAAGGCAAAAAACATTCTCACAGCCTATGACTTTACCCTGCCGCAGCACGAAGTCTTTATCCAAAAGGAAATGGGTGTTGTAGGGAATCGCTTACGATTGGAACTTCTCGGCCAATCGGTATTGGAAATGGAAGAAGCCAAAGACAAAAAACACATTGCCGTGACCCGAAGCTTTGAAGGACGCATTGCGAATCTAAACGAACTCAAAGAACGCGTTTCTACCTTTGCCTCGGTTTGTGGTGAAAAATTGCGCAAGCAACATTCCAATTGTCAAGTGGTGACCGTGTATTTGCGCAAAGACAAATTTCACAATCCCGACAACGGACGGTACAACTTTTATGCACAAGAAACGCTGTCCTTCCCGACAAATTCCAGTATAACCTTGGGGAAAGTAGCGACAAAAATGATTGAACAGCTCTATCGTGAGGGTGAAGAATATAAAAAAACAGGCGTGATTGTTTCGGCGATTACCCCAGAAAATCAGAAACAATACAACTTGTTCCAAGACGAGAATCCGAAGCATGAAGCTTTGATGAAAGTCATGGATACGTATTTCAAAAAAACGGGCGAACGAAAAATTCGGTTGGGGATGCACGACTTGAATCGGACCTGGAAGATGAAACAGAACTATTTATCACCTAAATTTACAACCAATATTAACGATATCATTACCGTACAATGTCGCTAGAACCTACAAAACTGACGTTTTTTATTCCGGACTTTACTGCCAGTGAAGGCGTTTCCTATTTTGCAGGCGGGATCAAAGCGGGATTCCCTTCTCCGGCTGCAGACTTTGATGAAGCGAAAATCAGTTTGGACCATGTATTGGTACGCAACCGTGAAGCCACATTTTACGCGAAAGCCAGTGGGACGTCAATGATTGGCGCGGGTATTGATGATGGCGACATTATGGTTATTGACCGTAGTTTGGAACCGACGAATAATAAAATTGCCGTTTGTTTTATCGACGGTGAGTTTACGGTAAAACGAATCCATAAGGAAAAAGACGCGGTGTACTTAATGCCCGAAAACCCGGTTTTTCCTCCCATAAAAATTACCGAAGAAAACGAATTGATCATTTGGGGCATTGTGACTTATGTGATTAAAAGCGTGGGATGAAATAAACCACACTTGAATAAAGCAGCGATTCGCACCAGCGATAGGAGCGGCATCCCCGTAACGGAGTGGAGGGACCTGCCTTTGCCGGCAGGCAGGAATAGCGGATAGCGCGCCCGGGTGCCCAAAAAAATAGTAGGATTTCGCGGGAAATTTTATCTTTGATACTACCTAAACACCACAGATTTTATGAAACTTCGCTTGGTCGCTTTGTGCACTTTTTGGATTGGCTTACTGACAACGTCTTTGTATGCGCAAGAACTTCCTCCGATTATTAAGTATCCATCGACCAATTACCACGCTGGGAATCAGAACTGGATGGTGGCACAGGGCCAGAATGAATTCATTTATTTTGCGAATAATGAAGGGCTGCTGGAATTTAATGGCGCCGAGTGGACCTTATATCCGTCACCCAATGAAACGATTGTTCGATCGGTAAAAGTGGTGGGCAACCGCATTTTTACGGGTTGTTATATGGAGTTTGGGTATTGGGATCGCCAAGCCAACGGTCGGTTAAAGTACACTTCGCTTTCGGCTAAAATCAAGAATAAGTTGATTGAAGACGAGCATTTTTGGAACATCATTCATTTGGACAAATGGGTTTTATTTCAATCGTTCAACCGCATTTATGTGTATGATACCCGTTCGGGTACTTTTCAATTTATCGATAAGCATCCCTATATATTTCGCTGTTACAAAACCAATAATTCTATTTATTTTCAAGGTGTAGGCGAAGGATTGTTTGAAATTGTCAATGGGAAAAGTGTTTTGGTGAGCAATGATCCTCGGATACAAAACAACCGTATTGTCGAAATTTATCCAGGAGAGGATGGGCTTTTGTTGCAAACGGAACGTGCGGGTGTTTTTAAATTAAAAGATCACCTGTTAGAAGACTATCATTTTGAATCGGAGGCTGAGTTGGGTGTCAATTCGATTTTTTCAGCAAAAAAACTTTCTGATGGTGGCTATGCGTTAGGAACGATTTCCAATGGGATTTATATTTTGGACCGCAATGGTAAAATTCGCTACCATATTATTCAGAATCTGGGATTGAGCAACAATACCGTTTTGTCATTAAATGAAGATACGGACAACAATTTATGGTTGGGTTTGGACAATGGAATTGACTGCATCAATTTGCAATCGCCGATACGCAGTTACAAAGATGACGGCGGTTATTTGGGAACGGTATATGCATCGATACGGTTTGGAGATTATATTTATTTGGGAACCAACCAAGGATTATTCTATCGCAACCAGGCTACGGGAGGAAATTTCCAGTTAGTTCCGGGAACAAAAGGACAGGTATGGTCGTTGTATGCCTATGATGGAAAATTGTTTTGCGGCCACGATCAAGGAACGTTTATTGTAACTGGTGGATCGGTAGAACATATTGCCCGACAGACTGGAACATGGATGTTCAATCGGGTGAATGGTCATCCGGATTGGTTGATTCAGGGAAATTACAACGGACTTTCTGTATTGCAAAAAGTCGGCAATCAGTGGGTGTATCGAAATAAAGTTGCCGGATTTGATATTTCCTCGCGGTATTTTGAAATTGACCGAAAGAATAATTTATATGTGGGTCATGAATACAAAGGAATTATAAAAGTAGCTATGCAACCGGATTATTTACGGGCGCGTAAATTTTCAATACTATCAACCCCATCTAAGGGGAAAAATATTGGTTTGGCGAAATTCAACGGCACAATTTATTTTGCAGGAAAACAAGGGATTTTTATTTTGGACGAAACTACAGGTAACTTTAAAAAGAATACTGAGTTAAGTAAAGTCTTTAATAACAACGAATACATTTCAGGAAAATTGACGGTGGATAATTCAAATAAAATGTGGTTGTTCACGAAGAGCTACATTTATTATTTCACTTCAGGCAATTTTAATGCTCAATTAAAGAGACATAAGATTCCGATTCCAACGGTAATTACCAATCCGATGGTGGGTTATGAAAACATTAGTCCAATTTCAAATAACCGCTATCTCGTGGGTAAAACGGATGGCTATTTCATCATTAATCTTAATGATTTTAAGGTAAAAAGTCATCGTGTACTCATTACAGCTGTAACAACTACACCTTCTGAAAATAAGAACAGTGAAAAGAATCTCTCAATTACTACAGAAGGAGAAATTGCGCATGATGAAAACAATGTTGTTTTTACGTACACGGTTCCCCAATACAATCGCTTTATCGATGTTGAGTATCAATATATATTAGAAGGTTTTCAATCCAACTGGAGTGAATGGACCTCAAAAACCAATGTAGCCTTTAAGAATTTAGAAGCGGGAGAATATACGTTTAAGGTACGGGCCAAAGTGGCTAATGGAACTCCTGAAAATGTTGCGGAATATCATTTTACCGTATTAAAGCCATGGTATGCAACCAATCTTGCCTTGGTGATTTACTTGATCTTATTTGTTGTATTGGCCTTTAAGATTAATAAATTTTACCAAGATTACTACCGTAAACAGCAGGAGAAATTAATTGAAGAAAACAACCGTCTATTAGAAATTGCAGCCTTAGAAAATGAAAAACAATTGATGCAATTGCGCAATGAGCAGTTGTCGCAAGATGTTGATGCAAAAAATAGAGAGTTGGCCGTTTCAACTTTATCCTTGATTAAGAAAGACGAATTGCTAGCCATCATCAAAGAAGACTTAAAGAAAACTGCAGATAGTACAGACGGAAAAAGTCTCAAATCTGTAATTTCAACAATCAACACCACCATTTCCAAGGATGAATCTTGGAATACTTTTAGAGAAGCTTTTGATAGTGTCGATAAAGATTTCTTGAAAAAGATCAAACAAGCCCATCCGAGTTTAACGCCGAGTGATTTAAAATTATGCGCTTATTTGCGTTTGAATTTATCTTCAAAAGAGATCGCTCCGATGTTAAATATTTCGATTCGAAGTGTGGAGATAAAACGATATCGTTTGCGAAAAAAACTAAATTTACTCCATGACGACGGTTTGGTGAACTACATTTTGAGCATTTAACTATACAAAATCGGTCATTTTACCTCAACATTACCTTTACAAAAACCTTTTCGTAAATCTTTTTTTAGTGTTTTTAACACATCAGCATTTTTCTTAAAGGTCTAAAAACCCCTTATTTTACGGGGTTACTTGTCATATCAAGAAAAAATAACTCCTTTTTTTTCAAAATGTATATTTTTTGTTGTGGTTCATTCTGAATATCCTATTTCGTTAATAAATAATTTAACACCACGTTAACAAGTCGTGCAAAAGGCTTGGGAAAAAATTAACTCTTACCAAAAATTCTGTTTATTTATGAAAGTAAAACTGTTTAATGGAAAGCTCAGGGATCACTTATTCCTATTTTCCATGATTTTCTTGTTCGCAGCCATGGCTAGTGCACAGAAAAAAGTGACGGGGACAGTAAGTTCCAAAGGAATTCCACTTGCAGGGGCAAATGTTGCTGCAAAAGGTTCCAAAACCGGAGTTTCAACTGACATCGATGGGAAATTCTCGATTAATGTTGATAACGATGTAAAAACCATTGTTGTTTCCTATTTAGGATATGCAACACAAGAAATTGCCGTTTCAGACAAACCTTTGACAATTGAATTATCAGAGGAGTCAAACAAATTAGAAGAAGTTGTAATCAATGTTGGGTATGGAACCCAAAAGAAAAGTGTAAATACGGGAGCGATTTCACGTGTAAGCGCTCGTGACATTGAAAAAGTTCCAAACGGAGGTGTTGGCACAGCACTTCAAGGGCGTGTGAGTGGGGTTATGGTGGCTAGTAATTCTGGTGCTCCTGGTTCTCTTAGTACGATCCGTGTTCGTGGGGTAACCACATTTGGTGGTAACTCTCCATTATTAGTAATTGATGGTGTTGTAATGCCCGATGCAAGTTTGAATGCCATCAACCAACAAGACATTGAATCCATGGAGGTATTGAAAGATGCCGCTTCTGCAGCAATCTATGGAACACGTGCAGCTAAAGGGGTTATCTTGATTACTACTAAAAAGGGTAAAAAAGGGAAAATCAGTGTAAACTATAATGGTTTTACAGGATCTTCTGCACCTACACGCAAAGTAAACTTGTTAAATGCTACCGAATATGCTACGATTATGAATGAAAAGTCGTTAGCTGGTGGTGGATCAATTGTATATGCTAATCCTGCCTCTTATGGTGAAGGAACTGATTGGCAAAGTAAAATTTTCAACAACAGCGCTAAACGTGTGAATCACGAATTAAGCTTCAGTGGTGGAAATGAAAATTCTACTTATTTCATGTCTTTTGGTTTACAAGATACTGAAGGTATTGTAGCGACAGACATTTCAAATTCGATCAAGAAAAGTGTTCGTTTAAATACGACACACAAAATCAACAAGTACTTAACAATCGGGCAAAACTTCATGTATACCAACATCAAAAATGTTGGAGTTGGTAGTATGAATACTGAATTTGGTGGTGTTATGGGATCTGCTTTGATGTTGGATCCAACTACTCCATACATTGTAACAGATCCAACGAAAGTAGCTCAATTAGAAGCATTATCACCATGGATTGTACGTGATCCTAATGGAAATCCGTATGGTATTTCGAATGTTGTGGGTCAAGAAATTGTAAACCCTTCTGCATTAATTCAAACACAACGTGGAAACTTCGGATGGTCTGATGACTTCATTGGAAACTTAAATCTTGAATTAAACTTAATTGAAGGATTAAAATTTAAAACCGTTGTTGGGGGTAAAAAATCATATTGGGGTAACCAATATTTCAACCCTAAATTTTACTTGAATGCATCGTTTAACAATGTTCAAAAAAATGCATTAGTTCGTAACATCGGTACAGGTATGGAT
>CAYNDK010000056.1:0-15439 GCA_964395965.1 uncultured Flavobacterium sp. | reverse complement strand
CGGGCCTGTATCCATCACAACTCAAGTAGCACCACCAGCTTGTGGAGGTGTATTTGTAGATGAAGGTGGTACAAACAATTATCCAAACAATGCAGATTCAACAGTTACTATTTGTCCTGCAACACCAGGTCAAATTGTGACAGTAACCTTCACAAGTTTTGCGACTGAAGCCAACTGGGATGGTATGTATGTTTTTGATGGGCCTACTATTAACTCACCTCAAATAGCCAGTACAAACGGTGCAGGAAATGTACCAGGTGGAGTACCTGGATCTTACTGGGGAACATTGACTGGTGCTAATTTACCTTCGTTTACATCAACTTCTCCTGACGGATGTTTGACTTTCCGTTTTATAAGTGACGGAATTATTAATTTAGCTGGATGGACTGCTAATGTTGTTTGTCAAGCACCTCCTGCATGTCCGAGTCCATCTGCATTAACAGTTGCTAACGTAACACACAATAGTGCGTTGTTCTCTTGGACTTCTGCTTCTACTACTCCAACTTCATGGAATGTAATTGCACTTCCTTGTGGTTCGCCAGTTCCAACTGCAACTACTACTGGATTCTTCACGACAACAACAACTTCTTATCAATTTACAACTTTATCTCCTGATACTTGTTATGAGTTTTATGTTCAGTCAGTTTGCCCAGATGGTTCAACTGGATGGTGGATTGGACCTAGAAGTGCTACAACTCAAATTGCTCCTCCAGCATGTGGTGGGATTTTTACTGACCCTGCTGGACCCAATGCAAACTATGCAAACAATACTGATTATACAGTAACTATTTGTCCAAACTCACCAAATGAAGTTGTAACAGTTACTTTCACAGAATTCAACACAGAACAAAACTGGGACGGACTATATGTGTTTGATGGAAGTGACATCAATGCCCCTCAAATTGCAAGTGCCAATGGCGCAGGAAATGTACCGGGTGGACTACCAGGATCTTTTTGGGGTAACTTGACAGGCGCTAACTTGCCAGGTCCATTTACCGCTTCATCTGTTGGTGGCTGTTTAACGTTCCGTTTTAGAAGTGATGGATCAGTGAATAATCCAGGTTGGATTGCTAATGTAACGTGTGAACCTGCACCTGCGTGTCCTAAACCTACAGCATTAACTTTAGTTCAAGTATCTCAAACTTCTGCGCAACTTGGTTGGACAGAACAAGGTACAGCAACTTTGTGGGAACTATATGTAGTACCTCTTGGTGGATTACCTCCAGGTGGTTCAACAGTTGGTATTACGACCAATCAAAATCCATATACTTTAACTAACTTGCCTCCTGGAACAGCTTATACATTCTATGTTCGTTCCATCTGTAACGCAATTGGTGAAACGAGTTCTTGGTCTCAGCCTTTCACTTTTGGTACATTACCTGTGAATGATGAGTGTAGCAATGCTACGATTGCAATCGTAAATCAAAACTTAAATTGTGTTCAAACAACACCAGGTACTTTAATTGGTGCTACACAATCCAACCCCGTAATTAACTGTCCTCCAGGTGTAGGTAATGATGATGTATGGTATACATTTACTGCTACAGCTCCTACTCACATTGTTTCCTTTAACAATGTAACACCTGCAAATACTGATTTGGATTATGCTATTTTTACAGGAACAGCTTGTGGTAACTTAACACAAGTTAACTGTAACTCTGCAGACAATTTAACTCCAGGAACTACGTATTATATTCGTATCTTCTCGAATTTAGCTGCACCTCAATATGTAAACTTTAATTTATGTATCGGAACGTTACCTTGTGCTGAAGCTCCTGCATTCTGTACAGGTCAAACCGTAACCTATCAAAACTCAACTAATGTACCAAGTTTAGGTCAAATTGGTTGTTTATTTACCTCTCCTAATCCTGCTTTCTTCTTTTTACAAGTTAATCAAGCAGGTCCATTAAGTTACTTAATTACTCAAGTTGACAATAATGGTATAGGACGTGACGTAGATTACGTGGCTTGGGGACCATTTACAGATTTAAATACTGCATGTATTGGAGTTCCAGCTAATCCATTAGCAGGTCAAATTCCAGCATTAACACCTGCACAAGGTTGTAATGGAAACTTACATGCTTGTAGTTATTCTGCAGCACCACAAGAAATCATGTGTATTCCTAATGCCCAACTTTGTGAAGTTTATGTAATTATGATTACCAACTTCTCAAACCAACCTGGTACAGTAACGTTTACACAGACCAATACAAATGGTGGTACAACGGCTTGTTTCCCTTATAATGTGTTTGAATATTCTTCTCCTTATTATTGTCAAAATGGTACAGTGAATCCAGTAGCTACATTAGCTCCAGGAGCTTCTGCAGGTACTTATACTGCTACTCCTGCAGGTTTAGACATTAACCCTCTTACAGGTACAATTAACCTTGCAAACAGTGCTCCAGGATCTTACCAAGTAACTTCTACTACAGCAACAACTATTGGTGGTACATGTAATACAATTCCTTATATTACAACTACTCGTACTGTTGTAATTACAGCACCATCTAGTGCTACACTATCGTATCCACAACCAGCCTATTGTAATAATGATTTTACTTCTCAACCTGCAACAGTAACTGGAACTCCAGGAGGTAATTTTAGCGCTACTCCTAATGGTTTAAATATTAATTTAATTAATGGTACAATCATACCTGGTGCGAGTTTACCGGGAGTTTATACAGTTTCTTACAACATTCCAGCGATTGGAGGATGTGATGCTTTCACAGCTACAACAACTGTTACAATCCATGCAACACCGGTGATTCCATTTATTCCGAATGTAACACAATGTGGTGACTATACATTACCTGCATTAACTGTTGGTAATTATTTTACAGGTAGTGGTGGAACAGGAACGCCTTTATTTGCGAATGATGTAATCAGTAGCTCTCAAACATTGTATGTGTATGCAAGTTCAGGTACTACCCCTGATTGTACAAGTGAACGTAGTTTTACAATTACAATTACTCAACCGGTAGATCCTATATTCCCTGTAATCAATAGTATTTGTCAAAATGCTACTGCACCTGTATTACCGACGACTTCAGATAATAATATTGAAGGTACATGGTCCCCTAGTACAATTGACACCAGTATCTTAGGTTCGACAGATTATGTATTTACACCTAATTCTGGAGAATGTGGGAATCCGTTAACTGTAAGTATTTTAATTACTACTCCTTTAACACCTACATTTAATCCTATCACTGTTTGTCAAGGTCAGACAGCACCTGCACTCCCATCAACTTCAACCAATGGAGTTTCTGGAACATGGAATCCTGCGACTATTGACACATCAACTATCGGTAACTTTGATTATGTATTTACACCAAGTTCAGGAAACTGTGCTGTTGCTGTAACCTTAACCGTGTCTATTACAACACCTACTGGTACGCCAACTTTCACACAAATTGCTCCAATTTGTCAAGATCAAACAGCACCTACATTACCAACAACATCAGGTGAAGGTACTACAGGTACTTGGTCTCCAAGTGTGATAAGTACTACTACAGTTGGTACTACAACGTATACGTTTACACCAGATGCAGGTCAATGTGCGAATCCAGCTACTATGGATATCACTATTTATGCACCGAACATTACACCAACATTTAATGCTGTTGCACCAATTTGTCAAGGATTACCTGCACCTGCCTTACCATCATCTAACGAAGGTATTACAGGTACATGGTCACCTGCAACTATTAGTACAGCAACTGTTGGTATATTTACTTACACTTTCACACCTGACGCAGGACAATGTGCCGTTGTAACAACTTTAGATGTTACAATTACAGCTCCAAATGTTACACCAACATTCACAGCGATTGCACCGATTTGTCAGAATGACACCGCTCCTACTTTACCAACAACTTCTACAAATGGAATTACAGGTACTTGGTCAGGAACAATTGACACTACAACTGTAGGTACACAAACGATTTTGTTTACACCAGATGCAGGTCAATGTGCTGTTGCAACAAGTATTTCGGTAACTATTAATGCGCCTACGGTTCCAACATTTAATGCACTTGCGGCTGTTTGTCAAGGTAGCGCTGCAGTAACACTACCTACAACTTCTACAAATGGAATTACGGGTACTTGGTCACCGGCTTCTTTTACAACAGGAACTGCAGGATCATTTACTTCAACATTTACACCTAATGCTGGTCAATGTGCAACAGGAACTACAATTAGTTTAACAGTTCATCCTACACCAGATGTAACTCCGATTGCTGATGTATTTGCATGTAACAATTATACCTTACCTGCTTTAGCAATTGGTAATTATTATACAGGTCCAAATGGAACAGGTAACCTAGTTGCTGCCAATACTGTAATTACAGCAAGTACAACTTTATATGTTTATGCATCAAGTGGTACAACTCCAAATTGTAGTGATGAAGAGAATTTTGATATCACAATTACTCCTGCTCCTGCCTTTACCATAGAAGGTGGCTGTATTGGTACCAATTATGTATTGGAAGTTGTTGCTGGTAACTTTGATTTAACAAATGCTACTTACAACTGGACGAATAGTACAGGTGGTTTTGTTGGAAACACTTCTTCAATCACTGTTACTGGATCTGGTGTATATACTGTAACTGTTACAATTCCAAATGGAACGGGAACATGTACAGATACACAAAGTTTTACAGCTAATGATGTAACTTGTGCAATACCAAAAGGTATCTCTCCAAATGGTGACGGTTTGAATGACAATTTTGACTTAACAGGTATGAATGTTCGTCAATTAAACATCTACAACCGTTACGGAACCAAAGTATATTCTAAAGGAAATTATTCTAATGAATGGTTTGGTCAATCTGATGATAATAAAGAACTACCTGATGGAACTTACTTCTACGTTATTGAGCGTGATGGAGTAACAACCAAAACAGGTTGGGTTTATATCAACCGTGAAATTAAATAATCACGAAATTCAATAAATCAAAGGAGGTTCAGTTAAGAACCTCCTTTTTTTTGCACTTAACTTGCGTGAGGGATAGCAGTGGAAAGCCCGGATACCGAGGGTACGAGGTAACGGACTTGTAACGGATAGCCCGACCCGTTGCGCTTAAGAGTGTTGTTTTTTTTAATTCGTTTTTAGCGCAATGGGGCACGCCCTAATTTTAATACAAGGAAACGGCTTCTTTAAGTACTGCCACAAGTATTGCTTGATTGATGATTTCCAACTGGTAATAGCGTAAGGATTTCACCGTATTGCGATTGTCTCCATTCAATGCATCTTGATGCGAAGTGAGTTGGTAGCCTTTGGTAAATCCGAGGTCCATAAATTGACCTTTGTGGTTGGGAGCTAAATAACAAAAAGGTTTCCCGTGGTAATAATAAAACGGTATTTTGTAGCTAAATCGGAGTTCGATCTCGGGAATACACGCTTCAATAGTCGCCATACAATGCATCATGATGGATTGGTAGGGCTCCGGTTGGTTAAGTGTGTAAACTAAGGCAGGGTGCACTATAAGATTCCGTATTTATCGAATAAATAGATCAACGAAGCCATGGCTGCAGCGCCTAACTCCAATTCGCGTTTGTTGACAGCATCAAAGGTATCGTTGGCCGCATGGTGGTGATCGAAATAGCGCTGGGAATCTGGTTGGAGTCCGGCCTTCACAATCTTTGGCGATTTCAACGGACCGATATCCACGCCGGAATGGCCTTTGCGGAATAAATGAATCAAATAAGGTTCAAACAACGGTTTCCACAACCCCACTTGACTGAAATTAGCATCATCAATTTCAAAGGAAAAACCGCGTGGTGCAAATCCGCCCGCATCACTTTCTAAGGCAAAAATATGCTGCTCCCCTTTGCGTTGCGCTTCGGCTTCGTATTGGAGTCCGCCCTTTACCCCATTCTCTTCGTTCATAAATAATACGGCGCGAATGGTATGTTTGGGTTTGTAGCCAATTTTTTTAAAGAGTTCCAATACTTCCATACTTTGCACACAACCGGCACCGTCATCGTGGGAGCCGTCACCCAAATCCCATGAATCCAAATGGCCGCCAACAACCATGATTTGGTTGGGAAATTCAGTGCCCGTAATTTCGCCAATCACATTATAGGAAAGTACCTCGCCCTTATTCACACAGCTTTGGCGTAAAAACAAAGTGGCATTGGGATTGGTCTTTAACGCATCACTCAGCGCATTGGCATCAAGTGTACTTACAGCAGCGGCCGGAATGCGTTGGTTTTCGGGAGTATCGCCATAATTGGTCATTCCCGTATGTGGTAAATCGTCAAGGCGAAGATTCATCGAACGAACAATCACGCCCACTGCGCCTAACTTTCCTGCTTCACGGGCACCCGAGGAACGTTGGTCTACACAACCGCCATAGGCTCGAAAGGTTTCAATTTGTTCAGGGTCCATTGGGCGATTGAAAAAGATAATTTTACCTTTTACCTTCTCTGCTCCTAAGGCTTTCAATTCGTCTAAAGATTTGACTTCGATCACTTGCGCTTCAAGTCCGTTCTTAGGCGTAGCTACCGACATTCCTAACGCACAAATTGAAAGATCCAAGCGTTTTTTACCCAAGTTCAAATAGGCAACTTCCTTCTCCCCGCGCTCCCATTTGGGGACCATGACTTCTTGTAGATAGACTTTATCAAGTCCCAACTGGTTCAGTTGTTCTTGGGTATACTTCACTCCTTTGGCCGCACCTTCAGAACCAGAGAGACGGGCCCCTACTTTATTTGACAAATCATCCAACCATTGGTAACAATGGCCTTGAGTCAATGCGGTTTTGTGGATGCGATCCAACATTTCCGCATCGGTCTGTGCCGTTAAAGATTGTATTGCCAATAAAAGTGCAAGGGAAAGTCCGTATTTCATGGGAGTGAATTTTTCTCAAAAATAATCGAAAAAAAGTTTGCTCAAAAATTAAATATTATTTTACTTTGTATCTCAAAGTACTTTTATGGAAACGAATGATTATTTAAAGGACTTAAAAGACATCAAAGAAATGATGTCCAAATCGTCACAGACGTTATCGCTAAGTGGCTTATCGGGAATCTTAGCTGGATTGTATGCATTAGGAGGTGCTTGGTATGCCGATTTCCTACTAACAACATACTACGTGCAAGATTATACGAAATACCGTATGCAAACCCCTTTCCCTATTGATGACTTGACGATACAGTTGGTGGGATTGGCAGCACTTATTGTATTTGCCTCTATCGTAACCGGAATTGTACTAAGTGCGGCTAAAGCTAAAAAATTAGGCGAAACACTATGGAATAGTTCGTCACGCCGATTAATTGTAAATTTCAGTATTCCTTTGGCGACAGGAGGAATTTTGGTACTGATTTTACTCAGTAAAGGATATTACGAATTGATTGCGCCCATGATGTTGTTATTTTACGGTATGGGTTGTGTGAATGCCTCCAAATACACCTTCCGCGATGTGCGGTATTTGGGGATAACCCAAATTGTTTTAGGACTAATGGCGGCGTTCTTTAAAAATTCGGATTTGTTGTTTTGGGCCTTGGGCTTTGGCGTTTGCCATATCGTTTACGGTGCCATGATGTATGTCAAATACGACCGAAATTAATTGTACTTTTAACCCACTCTTGTGAAATCACTTTTAGAAAATATCAACAAAGCTTTTGATCATCGCATCCGACTCGGAATCATGTCGGTGTTGATGGTCAATGACAGCGTGGATTTTAATACGTTGAAAGAATTATTGGGGGTAACTGACGGGAATTTGGCCTCACACATCAAAGCGCTTGAGTCAGAAGCTTATATCCAAGTGGAAAAACAATTCATTGGAAAAAAACCCAACACCCGCTATTTAGCGACAACTGAGGGAAAAACCGCTTTTAAAAACCACATTGACGCGCTTGAAAAATTGATTCAAAAATCATAAGACTATTTTTTTACCTAATTACTTTGAAATTCAAAGTACTTTTAATTATGAAAGATTTATTTATAGAATGGATGTACCGAACGGTAAAAATACCGTACCAGTGGGTATTTAAGAAAAAAGAAGCGTGGCCCGTGACGCTACAAGATTATTTGCGTTTGCCCGAAGATAGCCTCGGATTTCACTTGGGTTGCTTTTTATGCCAACACAATTTTGATATTCAAGCCACCTTGGAAGAACACGATGTGTTTCATGTATTGACCCACACCGGAATCACCGTTTTGGACGAAATCAACATGCAATTTTATTTATTAGGAAATGGAAAACGGAGTCCGTTTCTCTTCCTTGTCATCGGTACAGGATTGGTGTTTTATCCTTTTAAATTGAAAAAATTTTACCAAACCTATTGCAAAGGAAAACGGGCGCACCGGTTTTATGATCTGGATTTTCTGCAACTCCTTCCCCAACCCATCGCGCATTTACAACAAACATTAAACATCAAACCATGAAAAAATTATCCGTCTACCAACGCATCGCTTTGGTCACCTTCACGGGTGGTACGCTCCTTTTCTATGGTGCTATAATCACAGAAGAAGACATCTTTATTCCGATCTGTATTATTTACACACTTATCTGTGGATTAATTCACGGAATTTGCCTCCTTCTTTTGTTTTTTTCCTTTTTAAAGCATCCGCTGCAACGCAAAACTATTGTGCGAGAGGGACTCATCCTATGGGTGAATTTCCCCATCGCATTACTGTACCTCTTCATCTATTTGTATCATCAAAAAATACTTTTATGACCCGTAAACATTACCAAAGTGCCACCGGAATTACCTCCACGCGTATCGCGCTCGCTTCGTTTGGAGTCGGGACCGTATTACTAATTGTACAAATGACATATCCCCATTTCAATCTTCTCGTTGGCGGATTTCTATTTGTACTAACGGCCACATTCGTCAACTTGATTGTACTCGCCAATCTCGTTTATCATCTGTGCATCCAACACAACCATCGCGAGTATTACCTCGTCAAAATATTGATTGTGCTGGCCAACATCCCCATCACATTCGTGTACCTCAAGATTCTTTTTAATTAATTATAACACTTACAATTATGGAACATCAAGATCAAGAAATGCAAACATTCATGCAGTCCAACACCGCCAAAATCATGATGGTGGGTTTTCTCACCCTCATTCTACTCATCCCGTTGGTTTTTGTCCAAAATTTAATCACCGAACGCAGTCAGCGCCAAAAAGAAGTCGTGGATGAAACCACAGCCAAATGGGGTGGCGAAGTCTTTTGTTACGGACCCGTACTGAAAGTTCCCTACTACGACAATACCTCCAAAAGCCTCGAAACGGCCTATTTTTTCCCGGATCAATTAAATACAACAACCGATGTGAAAATGGCGCGCGAACTCAAACGCAGTATCTACAAAGCCAACGTGTTTACCGCGGGCATTACTTTTGACGGCCAATTTTCAAATCCAAATTTCAACGGACTCTCCATTCCGGCCGAAAATATTCATTGGAACGAAACCCAAGTCGTCTTGCGCACCACCAACTTGAGTAGTATTAATAGTGAAGTTAAAATCAATGTGAACGGGCAAAATTTGACGTTCGAACCCGTTTCCAGTGACAAACCTAGCGATTCAATTGCCACTTTAGAAAGTGCCCGTTTCCCCATCACGGCTTTATCAGGGCAGCGTTTCAAAATGCATTTGAGTTATAACGGTAGTCACGCCATTCGTTTTGTGCCCGTTGGCAAAACCACCAAAGCTTCGATGACCGGTGATTGGAATTCGCCCAGCTTTACCGGAAACTTTCTCCCTGGAACGCAGCAAATCGACAAAAATGGATTTTCCGCTCAATGGAACATCTTGCATTTCTACCGTCCGTTTAACCAGCAGCAGTTTGGGGCGTTGCCCGACTTGAGTAAATACGCCTACCAAGTTGATTTAATTACTCCCGTTGATGAATACCAACAAAACGAACGAGCGTCAAAATATGGTTTCTTGGTCATCGGACTCACCTTTTTAGTGTTCTTTTTGATCCAAAGCATTAGTAAAATCAACATCCATATTTTTCAGTACACCATGATCGGAATTGCACTGGTGCTCTTTTATACCTTACTGATCTCGATTACCGAACACAGCAGTTTCACCGTCGCCTATGCGATTGCCGGAACAGCCATCGTCGCCATGATCACCACATATTCCCTTTCCATCCTCAAAAACCGAAAATTCCCGATGCTCATCGGTGGTGCGTTATCCCTAATTTACGCGTTCCTTTTTGTAATCATTCAGCTTGAAGATTATGCATTGCTGGTGGGCAGTATCGGGTTATTCGCTATCCTAGCCGCGGTGATGTATTTCTCGCGTAAAATTGATTGGAGCAGATAGTTGGGTGTTCTATTCACCTGCCTTCCTTCTGTCCGCGCTACACGCCTCCCTGCGTCCGGCGGAGTAGCTTGCTTCCATCAGGGCTAAGTGTCGCGTGCCAATTTCAAAAAAAACTCCGAAGTGTAAGTGCTTCGGAGTTTTGTTTTTATTGAAATAGATATTAATTAATGACCGCCACTTATTTTTTGGTCAAAACTAATGCCTTGTGATTTTAAAATACCACTCACTTTCCACGCATAGAAAGCCAAGTAGGCAAAACAAGCTACGCCTACTATATAACTGGCATGAATACTGGTAACATCGGCTAAGTAACCTTGTAGCAAACTTACGAGTCCGCCCCCCATAATCATCATGATTAAGAAACTACTACCTTGTGAAGTATGCTTTCCTAAACCGCTAATGGCTAAAGTAAAAATACAAGGCCACAACGTACTACAGAATAAACCAACTGAGGTAAAAGCATAGACCGAAACCATTCCTTTGGTCGCCATCCCGAGTCCGAGAGCTGCAATTCCCAAGAATGAGAAAATCAATAACATTCGCGCCGGATTCCCTTTACTCGCGATATCCGCTAAGATGAGTACAAAAATCACTGCCGCATAAACGTAGAACGGCGTTAAATCGTGATTCATAAATTTATTCACACCCAAGAAAACTCCGAAAGCTAAATACGGTGCAATAAAACGTAAAATTTGACGCAAATTCATATCTTCCGTAAAGGCTTCAACCGCCCCAGTCCAACGACCAATCATCAAACTCGCCCAATATAAAGAAATAAACGGTGCGATATCTTTGGTCGCAAAACCCAAATCTTTTTCCATATAAGCCGGTAAATTACTTGCCGTTGAAACTTCGACACCTACATAAACAAAAATTCCAATCATTCCCAACACCAATTGTGGATAGTTCAACGCCGATTGACGCACAACAGTTCCCGCAGTGACTTCATCTTCTACAACGGCTGCAGGTTTATCAGGTAAAGAGGACATTTTTAGTAAAATGGCTACAGCTAAAAAGGCCACTCCCAAAACCAAATACGGGATTTTCACACTTTCAATACTCATTTCAGTACTTTCAGAAGAAGCAGCACCAAAAATCGCAAAACTCACGATTAAGGGTCCGATGGTTGTCCCTAAATTATTGATTCCTCCCGCCATGGTTAATCGTTGCGATCCTGTATTAATCGGACCCAAAGCGATAGCTAACGGATTAGCTACGGTTTGTTGCAATGAAAAACCAAGTGCAACAATGAATAATGCTGATAACATCAAAGGAAATGAACCGCCGTTATTCGCTGCAGGATAAAACAACAAAGTACCAAGGGCTGAAATTCCTAAACCTAAGGCTAGGGAATTTTTATATCCAATGCGGTTGATAATATCGCCACCCGTGGCTTTTGACAATAGAATATACAAAAAGGAACCAACGGTATAGGCAATGTAAAATGCTACAGAAACAAGCTGACTTTGCCATTGTTCCAAGGTAAAGGCTTTTTTGAAAACAGGAATTAATATGTCGTTACTTGCCGCGACAAATCCCCAAAAGAAGAACACACTCGCCAATGGGATGAATTGGCCCCAATTGGTTTTTGTTTGCGCTGTACTCATAGTTTGTTTGGTTTAAGGTTAATCGATTCTAAAGATACAGTTTCTCTCATTTTTAGACGCATTACAACGTTATAGTTATCAACGAAATCGATTTCATAACTCAATTTTTGAGAATTTTTCAAAAAAATTACAACGTTTGCGGTTGTTGATAACAATAATGCAATTAATCGACTTTGATTACGGGTGTGCGCGGACTGATTCCGTTGGCGTTGAAGGCTTCGATTTGGAAGTAGTACACATCTGTGCGGTCCATACCCGTGAAAAAATAGTCGCTTTTTCCATAGACCATGATACTGCCGTACAATTTATTGGGGTCTTTCCCAAAGTAAATTACATAGCCGTCGGCATTCTGGTGTTGTTTCCATCGAATCCACGAACTGCGACGCTCTCCAAATTTCTTGGGATCGGCACGCAATACCATGAAATTTTCCACAGCTGTAGGGGCATCTCCGTTTCCTTTTCCAAATACCCGCAAGCCACTCAAAGCAAATTTACCCGTAGGCATGTGGCTATTTTCAAGTTTCACAAATCGCGCTTTTACCGGTGTTTTCAATTCGATATAATCGTGGGGAACGTCTTTTGTATTTTTACTTTTATCCGTAATGATAAACCATTTTTTGCCGTCCAATGAACCCCAAAGTTTGTATTGGTGGTAAATGCCGTTGACTTTTCCCATCAATTCAACATCTTGGTCGGCGTAATTGATTTGGATAGCGTGCACAGTAGAAACAGCGCCTAAATCAGTTTGCAACCACTCGCCTTTATTTCCAGTTTCAGCCGACCAATAGGTTTTAATGTCTTCATCCACGGCAAAATTGGGTTGGTAACTCCCTAAAGTCGATGAAACTTGTACGGGTTTGTTGTAATTCAACAACATCCAACCCGCGAACATGTTGGTTAAATGCTCCCCCGCTTTGTTGGGTAACTTTGTGGGATAGTCGCCGTAGGCGGTGTTGCAATACAACACATCGTCTTTGTCAAAACCCGCAGGCCAGATTCCGGTGCGGCGTTCAAAATTATTTTTTACACCGATGGCAATTGTTGATGTATGCCACCAATGGTTGTAATTGTCTTTAAAAGTAGCGCCATGTCCTGTCCCTCTTGCAAATCCGCCCGGTTTATACGAAAATGGATTATGGGCTTGATAGGCAAAGCCGTCCAAGGGTTGGTCACTCACAAAAACTCCATCGGCGTAGCCCGAAAACTCGGTAGCGGGAGCGCCGTATTGCAAATAATATTTTCCGTTGTACTTGGTCACCCAAGCGCCTTCCATAAAGGGTTGCAGAAAGGTATTGTCGTTGTATTCTCCAAAGCGTTCCCAACCGTGGTCTTCGGGATGTAATGACAGTAACGGCTTAACATGCCCATCAGACTGCATGGTTTTTAAATTGATTTCGGTGCCGAGTAAGGGAAATTCGTTGCTCGAACCCCAGTATAAAAACAATTTGTCTTTTTCTTCATCATAGAGAAAACCGGGATCCCACGCGCCTACTTTAAAGTTTTCTACCGCGACTTCCCATTCGTCTTGGGTGGGGTTCTTACTTTTCCAAAGGGCAAAATTGGGACCGTGTGTTGATCCAATGACATACATTTCGTCTTTCATGACAAACACGGCCGGAGCACAGAGTTCGTCATATACATTGGCATCGGGTTTCAAGAATTTACGGGAAATAAAATGCCAATCACTCATGTCGTCACTCCACCAATAGCCCCATTGGTTGGTAGAAAACAAGAAATACTTGCCTTTAAACGTGACCACAACGGGGTCGGCAGTAGCGCGGTGTTTGCCTTGTTGGACAAAATTTGGAATAGGACAATACCCGTAATCGACGTTTATAGGATTGCAATAGGTGGTATTTTGAGCGTGAAGGTTTACACTTACTAGAATTAGAAGCACAAACCCCATAGCCCTGATAGCAACGGAAAGCCCACGTGCGGTGACGGCCGTACTTTGACCCATTGGCCGTAGCGACTTTAGGAGCTCACGGGCGGTGGTGTTCAAAGGGCCGGAACAAACGCGGCTTGCAGTGGATAGCAGGAAATAGCTCATAAAAATTCTTATTGAATCGGCTCGAAACTAACTGCGGTTCCGCCGCCTTTGGCAAGGTTTAATTTTAATTTGGATTTGGACGTTACCGTCATGGTTTTGATTTCGTAGGCTTTGGGATTGTCTTTCCAATCGGCGCCTTTTCCATCTTGGTAGATGATGGCTTTGTACTTTTTGCCGGGCGTTAAGAAGTCCAATTTGACTTCGCTCGAACGTGCATTTTCATCAGTAATAGCGCCTAGGAACCAACGCTCACCGTTTTTCTCTTTGCGCGCTACGGTCAAATAATCGCCCGGTTCAGCCTCTAAATACTTGGAATCTTGCCAGTCTACCGCCACATCTTTGATGAATTGGAACGCATCGAGGTAACGCTCGTAGTTTTCGGGTAAGTCGGCTGCCATTTGCAACGGCGAATATAAAGTTACATACAAAGCCAATTGTTTGGTTAACGTGGTATGCACTTGTTCCGTTTTGGTTTTGTCGTAGTAGCTCATTTTGATTTCGAAAATCCCTGGCGTATAGTCCATTGGGCCACCCAACAAGCGGGTAAACGGCAAAATGGTTTCGTGTGCGGGCGGATTTCCGTTGCTCCAACCGTTGAATTCGTTGCCACGAGCGGCTTCGGCTGCGATGTAGTTGGGATAGGTGCGACTGTAACCTGTTGGTCGCGAACTCTCGTGCGAGTTAACCATCAAATTAAAGTCGGCTGCACGGCGTGCCACAAAATTAAAGTGGTTTACCATGGTTTGTCCGTCATGGAATTCACCACGAGGAATGATTCGGCCCACATAACCTGATTTCACAGCAGGATAGCCGTATTCTTTCATTAGATTGAAGGCACGATCGAGGTGGCGTTCGTAATTGGCTACCGAACCTGAGGTTTCGTGGTGCATGATCATTTTCACGCCTTTGGATTTGGCGTAATCGTTTACTGCTTTTAGATTAAAGTCAGGATAGGGAGTCACGAAATCGAAAACGTCTTCTTTCCAGTTTCCGAACCAGTCTTCCCAGCCCACGTTCCAACCTTCGACCAAAACACCGTCAAAGCCGTGTTTGGCAGCAAAGTCGATATAGCGTTTTACGTTTTCGGTGGTAGCGCCGTGTTTCCCTGAAGGTTTAAGTGAACCGTCGGCAGCATTTTGTGCATTTTGTGAACCGGCAAAGTCCCAAGTGGATTTACCCACATGCATTTCCCACCAAACACCAACATATTTCATGGGTTTGATATAGGAAACGTCTTTGATTTTACAGGGTTCGTTTAAGTTAAAAATCATTTTTGAGGCTACGATTTTACGCGCATCGTCGCTGACAAAAATTGTACGCCAAGGTGAAACAGCTGGCGTTTGTAGATACGCTTTATCCCCAATGGCATTGGGCACTAAGTGAGAAGTCAATTGATTTTTAGCCGGAACTGAATTCAGGTGCATTACGGGATAATTCACCACTGCCGCTTCAAAAATATTAAGGTACAAGCCATTGGCTGTTTTCATCATG
>CAYNDK010000055.1:0-15757 GCA_964395965.1 uncultured Flavobacterium sp. | reverse complement strand
TTTGGTTGTTCCATTTGTCTTCCCCACAAGAAATGTATTGGTCAATCATGATTTGGGCACCGTTGGAGAAATCCCCAAACTGCGCTTCCCAAATGGTTAAGGCATTCGGATTGGCTAAGGCATAGCCGTAGTCAAATCCTAAAACACCGTATTCGGAAAGGAAGGAGTTGTAAATATGAAACTTCCCTTTTTTGTCTTTTAGGGTATCCAATAAGATTACTTCTTCTTCGCTATCTTCTACTTTTACAACCGCATGACGGTGCGAGAACGTTCCACGTTCTACGTCTTGACCCGAAACACGGATGTCGTATCCTTCCATCAAAAGGGTTCCGTAAGCCAAGGTTTCAGCCGTTCCCCAATCCAAGGCATTGTTATCGTACATGGTTTTACGATCGGAAACAATTTTTTGGATTTTACTAATGAATTTTTTGTCAGAAGGTAAGGTAGAAACCGTTTCGATAATTTGATCCAATTTCTTGCGGTCAAATTTGGTGTCTACTTTTTTCAACATTTCATCATCCGATACTTGCACGAATCCTTTCCATTCGTCCTGCATGAACGGTTTGATGATGGTTTTATCTTTTTTACGCGATTCTTGGAGGTTTTCGTCCAATTTCGCTTTGTATTCATTTTCAATTTTGGTCAGGTACGCCGCGTCGACAATACCTTGCGTGATCAATTTCTCGGCATAGATATCACGCGGATTTTTATGACGGGAAATGATTTTGTACAATACGGGTTGGGTAAAACGCGGTTCGTCCCCTTCGTTGTGACCGTATTTACGGTAACCCAACAAGTCGATGAACACGTCGCGTTGGAACTGCATACGGAAATCGAGTGCAAACAACATCGCGTGTACCACGGCTTCGGTATCATCTGCATTGACGTGCAATACAGGAGATAACGTTACTTTAGCCACATCGGTACAATAGGTTGACGAACGCGCATCCAAATAATTGGTGGTGAAACCTACTTGGTTGTTGATCACAATGTGAATGGTACCGCCCGTTTTGTACCCGTCGAGTTGCGACATTTGTACAATTTCATACACGATTCCTTGACCGGCTACCGCAGCATCACCATGTACGGCGATCGGCAATACTTTCGAGAAATCGTCGGCATAATATTTATCTTGTTTCGCACGGGTAATTCCTTCAATCACGGCACCTACGGTTTCAAGATGCGAAGGATTGGGTGCTAAGTTGATGTTGATTTTTTTACCGTTTTTGGTTTTGCGTTCAGCGGTTAACCCCAAGTGGTATTTTACGTCACCATCGAAATATTCTTTGTCGTAATCTTTTCCGTCAAATTCAGAGAAGATGTCTTGTGTAGGTTTGCCAAAAATATTAGCCAACACATTCAAACGACCACGGTGGGCCATTCCCATCACAAATTGCTCTACTCCTTTGTCGGCTGCAGCATCGATAACTGCATCTAAAGCGGCGATCAAACTTTCTCCACCTTCAAGGGAGAAACGTTTTTGCCCAACATATTTGGTATGTAAGAAGTTTTCAAAAGAAACCGCTTCGTTCAATTTCCCCAAAATATGCTTCTTTTCATCGGCATTGAAGTTGGGTAAATTATCGTTGATGTTCAAACGATCTTGAATCCATTGAATCACTTCAGGACGGCGCATGTACATGTATTCGATACCAATGTGTTGGCAGTATACATTTTTCAAATGCGCTAAAATGTCTTTTAAAGTTGAAGGCTGATGACCCAACACTTTGGCTGCATCAAAAACCGCATCCAAATCAGATGCCGATAAACCAAAGTTTTCAATAGCTAGATCGGGACTGTAGGTACGACGATCACGCACAGGATTGGTCTCTGTAAACAGGTGACCACGGGTGCGGTAGGCATCGATTAATTTTAAAACATTAAATTCTTTCTGCAACTTCTCAGAAGCGGCTGCATTTCCACCTTCACTATTGGCATAAACCACCAATTGTTCGCCGGTATTGGCTTCGTCACTGTAGTGTTCCAAAGCAAAATCAAATCCTTGAAAAAACGCTCTCCAACTGGGCTCAACGCTGTCCGGACTTGCAAGGTATTGTTCGTATAAATCAGCAAAAAACTGGGTATGTGCTGCATTTAAAAAGGAAAACCTATCCATGATATTTTTGGGTATGTATACTTGTAATTCAAAAAATTAGTGCAAAAGTATAATAATTATAATAATCTTTCAACGATTTTACTACATTTATATCGCTAAATAAATATATACCAAAACATGCGGAAGAAACTTGCTAAAATTTTAACAAATCCTTTGCATATCCTCTTACTTTTCTGTTTAAGTTTTTCAGTGAATGCACAAGACGTCCAAAAATCTAAATTTTGGAATCAAGTTCAATTTGGTGGCGGGTTTGGATTAGGAATTGGGAGTGGTTTTACTAACATTTCAGTAGCACCTTCGGCAATTTACAACTTCAATGACTTTGTTGCCTTAGGGATAGGTTTGCAATACACGCATCTTAAACAGAAAGATTTTTATCGTTCTAATACTTATGGAGCAAGCTGTATCGGTTTGTTCAACCCTTTAGATTACATTCAAATTTCTATAGAAGTAGAACAATTGCGCGTAAATCTTGACCATCAAGCCTATCAGTATAAAGATAGTTTTTGGAATACTGGATTATTTTTGGGTTTGGGTTATCGCGCTGAAAACATAACCATTGGTGCACGCTATAATCTTTTATACAAAAATGATCAAGGAGTTTATGGAGATGCACTGATGCCTTTTGTTCGGCTCTATTTTTAATAATGTGCACGGAACCAAACCTTCATCCATTCTCTTCGAAGAATTAAATAAGAAATTTGTTCTGCTAACGCAACAGTATCCGTACCATCTAATTCCTTCACATTTTTTTCAGGCACATCAATGATATATAGAAGATTCAATAATTCTGCAAATTTGTATTGAATTAAACGAAAAACTTTTTCGTGCAATTGGATTTTCAGTTCTTCAGGTGTTGTTGAAGCATGAAAATCGACGGGTTCATTAGCAAAATTGAAGTCCTTATTAATTTGCTCGATTAATTTCAAATATAGCCCATCACTAGTGGCTTCATTCAATAACAAATCGGTGGTTAACGGGGCAATAAATTGCATAATTCAAACGTATTTATACAGTTATCTTATTTACTTTTTGAACAATTTTTGCCAGCAACACATCGCCTCCGGCATAAAAAAACACTGCTCCAATAGGCGGATTAAGCGTCGGTATTTTTCCAAATATAGCAGGCACCCATTTCCAACATTGATAATAGGTCCCTACGAGTTCTATAAAGATAACACAAACAGCGATAAAAAAATATAAATTTTGCCAGCGTTTTCTTCGAAGCAATAAAAAAAACAAGACACTACAACCCAAGGTAAAGAAATCTTTACCAAGAATTCCAACCCCAAGAAAAGCGATTGAAAAAAGAAATTGAAACACCAATCTGATTTTTTTATCGTGTTGTAATGCCCATTTTTGATGTGCCCAAATGTAGCCCGAAGCATAAACAATTGCATGACCAAAAGGGACATACAGCGGAATTCCATTGGTACGGTAGGCATACATTTGAAAAACTTCACAGAATAGTAGTTCACCAATATATGACAGCCCAACCATATGGATCATGAGCCATCGCAAAGGCTTTTCAGCAAAATACAACATTAACAAAAAGTAGCTTATTGCTAAGCCATTTGCTACCCAACGTCCGTGGTTAAAAAACAAACCTGCCTCTATCGACAAGGTGAGTGGTGTAAATAAAAAAAAGAGTCCCGCCGTGAGTCTCAAAGCCCTCGAAGAAAGCACGAAGGAAGAAGGAGCCGACTCTATGGCGTTGAACGACATGAATTTAGGCGGTGCGCCCCATTAGTTGCAAACCAAAAGCATGTAAAACAGCTTTAGCCTCATTACTTATTTGTAATTGATCCAGACATTGAAATGCTTTGGCTGTAAAGGATTCTATTGCCATTCTCGTAGCTTCAACCGCACCTGTTGATTCAAAGAGATTTTTTATGGAATCAATCTTATCCGATGGATCCGCTGGTTGGATGGAATATAACTGTAACAATTGCTCACGAACCTCTTCATTGGCAAATTCTAAAGTTTTAAGATACAAATAGGTCTTTTTATTTTCAATAATATCGCCGCCTACTTGTTTACCAAATGTAGCCGGGTCTCCAAAAGCATCTAAATAATCATCTTGCAATTGAAATGCAATGCCTAAATTTCGACCGAAATCATAAATTAACTCCGCATTTTCAGTTGAAGTCTTTGCAACTATAGCCCCCATTTTCAAGGCAGCGCCCACTAATACTGCTGTTTTGTATTCGATCATTTTTAAATATTCGTCCAACGTCACATCATCGCGGGTTTCAAAATCAACATCGTATTGTTGCCCTTCACAAACTTCAATAGCCGTTTTACTGAACAATTTAGCGAGTTCGCGAAAAATTTCGGGCTCGTATTCTTCAAAATGTTGGTAAGCTAAAATGAGCATGGCATCTCCTGAAAGAATACCAGTATTGATATTCCACTTTTCATGAACTGTTTCATGACCACGGCGCAAAGGTGCGTCATCCATAATGTCATCATGAACCAATGAAAAGTTATGAAACACCTCAACTGCAGTAGCTGCCGCCAACGCTTTTTTACAATCCCCTTCAAATACATCTGTAGCCATTAATGTGAGAACAGGTCGGATACGCTTTCCTCCTAATGCCAATATATATTGAATGGGTTCGTATAAATTTTTGGGTTCTTTCACCAAAGATAAGGTCTCAAAATATTCGGCTATCAATCCTTGGTAATAGGCTAATGACTGCATGTGTTTCAGAATTAATTCCGACAAAACTAAGGAATTCCATCACGAAACACTTCATAAATTCTTCAAAAAAGTCCAACGTTAAATTTCTGTTAAGAACATGGAAACTTTTTTAGTATTAAAAGTTTCCTGTTTACTTTTGCCCCATAAATTTAGAAAACCATGCAAACTTCAAATTGGACCATAGACACAGCTGCTTCTGATGTATTGATTAAACCTTTACGAAGAACGCGTCGTTATGTAAACAGTACAATTACCTCAACCGAAGGTTCCATTCAAATAGTGGACAATGCATTAATTGATGCTCAAATCGAATTTGTATTGGATTTGAGTCCGAAGCAAACTCCAGCCTACTCCCCTAAAATTAGTTTTAAATCAATTGGCTTTCAAAAAATAAATGCCAACATCAATTTCATAAAGGGCATTTTAACAATGAATAATGTGAGTAAAATAGTTGAAATGGAGGCTATACTAACTTCACTTACACAAGAAAATGGAATTAACAAAGCGGGCTTTGAAATCAACGGAACCCTCACTAAAAGGGATTTTGGCTGGAACGATCATGAACCCATCATGATTGACGGCTTTCCTTTAGGCCAACATATAAATCTTACAGCGCATCTAGAATTTACTCAATTTGCTTTAGCTCAATAATTATGAAAGAAAAAATCATCAAAAAGGCAACGGAGATGTTTTTGAAGTTAGGCTTCAAAAGTGTAACGATGGATGATATTGCCTGTGAGATGTGTATTTCGAAAAAAACGATTTACAAATACTTCAGCAACAAAGAAGCGTTGATTGAAGAAGGCACAGAAGTCATTCATCAAAAAATTCACACCCTAATGGACGAAGTGGTTTCCCGTAACTACAATGCCATAGAAGAGAATTTTGAAATGCGTAACATGTTCAAAGAAATGTTTCAAACCTTTGATCATTCACCCGCCTATCAATTGAAAAAGCATTATCCTGAAATTTATGACAAATTAATTGTCAATGAAATGGAAGATTGTCGCCACATGTTTCGCAGCAATATTGAAAAAGGTATTGCCGAAGGTTTGTACCGTGAAAATGTGGATGTAGATGCTGCTGTTCGGTTTTATTACACCTTGATTTTTGACATCAATGGCAACACGATGCTCGAAAAAGAGGCGTATGAATTAGAAGCCAAAGCCTTAGAATACCACACCCGAGCCATCGCTACATCGGCGGGCTTATTAGAATTAGAAAAACAATTATCAATCCATACTTAATCATCAATCTCATGAGAACCAAACTCTATGCATTTCTCCTGTTGCTTCCGATGGCATTAATGGCACAAGAACAGCCGCAGTCGTATGCGTTTTCTTTGAAAGAAGCCATTGACCATGCGATCCAAAACAATTACTCGGCCATCAATGCCAATCGTGATGTGGAGGCCGCAAAAAAGAAAAAGTGGGAAACCACAACAATCGGATTACCTCAAATCAATGGTAGTGTAAATTATCAAGACAATTTTCGTTTACAAAAATCATTGATTCCAGCCGAATTTTTTGGAGGTCAACCGGGCGAATTTATTCCGGTTACTTTTGGAACCAAGCACAATATGAATGCAGCGTTAACGCTTAGTCAGTTGATTTTTGACGGCTCCTATTTAGTAGGTTTACAATCCGCTAAAACGTATTTAAAAATTTCTGAAAATGCGAAAGTAAAAACCAACCAAGAGTTGCGCGAAATCGTGACTACCTCGTATGGCAATGTGCTTTTAGCGGATGAGAGTATCGTGATTTTCGAACGCAACAAAGCGGCTTTGGAAAAAACCTTAAACGATACCCGTGAAATCTACAAAAACGGATTCACAGAAGAGGAAAATGTGGAGCAGTTACAAATCACATTAGCTTCAGTGAATAGCGCTTTGGAAAATGTAAAACGCCAAAAACGTATCGCCTTAGACATGTTAAAATTAGTCTTGGGTGTAAATTTGGAAGACCAACTTACATTAAAAGACAAACTAGATTATCTGACCCAAACCAACATGGATTTGGCGATTTTAAAAGAACAATTTGAAGTAAAAAACAACATTGATTATCAAATTGGGCAAAATACCTTAACCAGTTCTGAGTTGTTGTTAAAATTAGAAAAAAGTAAAGCATTACCGTCATTAGGCGCTCAAGTAAACTTTGGAGCCAATTCCTTCGGAAATAAATTCACGTTTTTTAATTCAGATCAACAGTGGTTTAATTATTCCAATTTAGGTGTTGGATTAACCGTTCCGATCTTTAGTAGTTTAGGTCGAAGCGCCCGTACCCAACAAGCAAAAATTGCTGTAGATCAATCCAAAACTCGTCTTTCAGAAACAGAACAAAAGTTAAAACTTCAGTTTGAAAAAGCAAAGAGTGATTATGAATTCAGTTTAGAGCAATTGGGCACTTCTAAAAGCAACTTGAATTTGGCAGAACGTATCGAATCGAAAAATCAAGTGAAATTCAAAGAAGGTTTGACCTCTAGTTTTGATCTAACTGACGCACAACGACAACTCTACACGGCACAGCAATCGTATTTACAAGCGATGGTAGACGTGATTACCAAAAGAGCCGCATTAGAAAAAATTCTCAACAAAAACTAAATAAACTCTCCTATAACCATGAAAAAATATATCACCCTTGTTTTGGCAACTACACTATTGGTTGCTTGTGGTAAAAAAGAAGATGCTTCGGGCAATATTGACGCCTTAATTGAAGCTAAAAATGCAAAAGAATTGCAGTTAAAAAAAGCCGCTTTGCAAGCCGACATCAACAAGATCGACGCAGCATTGACTGAACTGAACGTTAAAGTAGATGAAGCGTTAGTAAGTGTTCAAGCGGTAAAAGATACCGTATTTAACCATTACTTGGAAGTGCAAGGTAATGTTGACACTAAAGAAAACATCTTAATTCAACCCGAATTCAGTGGAACACTTGTAACACTTAATGCTAAAGCGGGTCAACGCGTGAGTAAAGGGCAAGTATTAGGTCGTGTAGACGATGCCGGTTTAAGCCAACAATTGGCGAGCTTGGAAAATCAATATGCATTAGCAAAAACCAATTTTGACCGTCAGAAAAATCTTTGGGACAAAAAAATTGGATCGGAAATGCAGTATTTACAAGCCCAAACCAATATGATTACGGCTCAAAAAGGAGTAGCACAATTGAAAGCACAATTAGCAAAAACGATCATTCGCGCTCCCTTTACAGGAACCATTGATGAAGTTTTTGTTGAAAAAGGTCAAGTTGTTTCGCCAAGCGCTCAAGGTTTAATGCGCATTGTAAATGTGAGCAACATGTATGTTTCTACAACTGTTCCAGAAACGTATGTAGGCAAATTAAAAGTGGGTACCGAAGTGGATGTTTTCTTAACTTCTTTAGGAAAAACCTACAAAGGAAAAGTGCGTCAAGTGGGGAATTTCATTAACCCAAGCAACCGTAGTTTCGGTATCGAAGTAACTGTACCCAACCCACAAGGATTGCTACGTCCGAATCAAGTGGCGAAATTACGCATCATTGATTATGTAAATAAAAAGGCATTAGTAGTTCCTACCAATGTTATCCAAAAAGACGCTAATGGTGAAAGTTATGTTTATGTAGCTTCAGAAGTCAACGGAAAAACCGCTAAAGCGAAAAAAGTGGTTGTAAAAACAGGACAATCGTCGGATAATTTCACTGAAATCTTAAGTGGTTTAGCTGCTGAGGAATTGATTGTAACAGACGGTGTGAATACGATTTCAGAAGGAATGAAATTGAATTTTTAATCATATAAAATCATCTCATTACAACAAATATGAGCAAACATAACAAAGAATTTAGCATCTCCAGTTGGGCTGTAGACAACCGAGTTACGGTGTACATCCTAACCTTCATCATCGTGGTGGCGGGAATTTACTCCTACATCTCGATGCCTCGAGAAGATTTCCCTGAAATCATCGAAAACAAAGTCTATGTCTCTTCTGTATTCCCTGGGAACTCCTCAGAAGACGTAGAAAAATTGGTCATTAAACCACTTGAAAAAGAATTTAAAAACATTAGTGGGGTTAATAAAATTACATCGAGTTCGTTCCAGGATTACGGGATGATCATTGTTGAATTTGATGATAAAATTGGCATCGAATTGGCCAAACAAAAAATCAAAGACAAAGTTGACAATGCCAAAGCGGATACCGACTGGCCCAATTTGGATAACGGAAGTAAAGTGGAACCAAACGTATTTGAATTGAACATTTCTGAAGAAGTGCCGATTCTCAACATCAATTTAAAAGGCGATTACACGGCCCAACAGTTGAAGAAATTCGGAGAAAAACTTCAAGACGATATCGAAGAAGTTCCCGAAGTAAAAAAGGTGGACATCTTGGGTGTGGACAATAAAGAAGTGGAAATTGCGGTAGATATCTTCAAAATGACGGCGGCTCAAGTGAGTTTTGACGACATTCAGAATACTGTTCGCAACGAAAACATGACGCTTTCTGGAGGAAATTTGATTTCACAAGGATCGCGTAACAACATCCGTATCATCGGGGAAATGAAAGATCCTGCGGAATTGAACAACATCATTGTAAAATCTTTCGGAGGTTCTGTTTATTTGAAAGACATCGCGACCATTAGTTTTAAAGAAAAAGAGCGCACTACCTATGCCCGTGAACGCGGAAAAGAAGTGGTGATGTTGAATGTGAAAAAACGCTCGGGTCAAAACATGATTTCGGCAATCGAACAAGCCCGTGAAAAAGTTACCGAAGCACAAGCTAATTATTTGCCAAAAAACTTATCGATTGAATTTACGAGTGATCAATCGTCACGCGTAGAACACCAAGTGAACGAATTATCCAACCACATTATCTTCGGGATTATCTTGGTAATGATTGTGTTGATGTTTACCATGGGATTACGTAACTCGTTATTCGTAGGGGCAGCTATTCCATTGTCGATGTTCATTGCTTTTGCACTGTTGGCTTCGATGGGTAAAACCTTAAATACGATGGTATTGTTTGGTTTGGTAATGGGACTGGGAATGTTGGTTGACGACGGTATTGTAGTGGTCGACAACGTTTTTGCCAACATGAAGAAAGGAATGTCGCGAATCCAGGCATCTAAGTTAGGGATTGGCGAAATTGCATGGCCCGTAATTTCTTCTACAGCAACAACCTTAATGGCGTTCTTGCCTTTTGCCTTATGGCCGGGCACTATGGGTAAATTCATGATTTACTTCCCGATGACGTTATCGGTAACTTTAGGCGCTTCGTTGTTTGTGGCCATGGTTGTGAATGCCGCCATGACGGGAGGTTCAATGGATATTGAGGACCGAAATGTTTCCAAAAAGAGCATCCGAAGAAACACCCTATATATAGGAGTGGCAGCTGTGATCTTCTTAGTTGCTGGTTACACTACAGGTGGTGTCTTCTTGAAATCTATGGGACACATTGCTGTTTTGGTTTTGGGTATGATGTGGGCGTATCATGTGAAAATCTACCAATGGACACAGGATTTCCAACACAGTTTCTTCCCAAGAATGGAAGAAAAATACAAAGTGTTTTTAGCTAAAATCCTTACCGGAAGAAAAGCGTGGTATGCCTTTTTTGGGATTATCGGTATGTTGATTTTATCGTTTGTTTTAGTAGGCATCTTTCCACGAAAAGTATTGTTCTTCCCAGATAATATTCCGAATCAGGTGATTACTTATATCGAGTATCCACAAGGGACTGACATTGAAAAAACCAACAAAGCCACTTTATTTGTTGAAAAACAAATTATTAAGATTCTAGACAAATACATTGATAAATCGGATAATGAAAATTATCTCGCTGAATCTATCGTTTCGCAAGTAGGTGTGGGTGCAGGTAATCCGAATGTAGATGCCGGTTCCGCCAATGAAACGCCTTACAAAGGAAAAGTAACCGTAAATTTCCGTGAATTTAAATTCAGACGCGGTGTAAATACTGCTGAATTATTGGAGGAAATCCGCGGTTTGGTAAAAGGAATTCCGGGTGCAACGGTTACGGTTGAAAAAGATTCCAACGGACCTCCAGCTGGATACCCAATCAGTTTAGAATTGAAAGGTGAAGATTACAATGAAATGTTGGCAGAATCCCAAAAGATTATTGCTTACATCAATTCGAAAAACATTGAAGGAATTGAAAAACTTCAAGTAGATATCAATAAAAACAGTCCGGAGCTTGAAGTTCAAGTGGACCGCGCCAATGCAGGAAGTTTAGGGATTTCAACAGGTCAAGTGGGATTCACCTTACGTCGTTCGGTTTACGGACAAGAAATTTCGACCTACAAAGAAGGTGATGACGATTACAACATCGTGATGCGTATGCAAGATGACCAACGCAAAAACGAAAACATCTTGTTCAACCAATCGATGACGTTCCGTAATCCGAACAATGGACAAATCATGCAGGTGCCTATCGCTGCGGTATCGCATACCAAGAAAACGGAGACGTTTAATATGATTAAGCGTAAGAACCACAAACGAGTAATGACGATTTACTCGAATGTGTTGACCGGTTTCAATGGTGATGCGATTACCAAAGAAATCAAACAACAAATGGAAAGCTATAAGTTGCCTAAAAACATCACCTATGGTTTCTCAGGAGTTCAAGAAGAACAAGGTAAAAATCAATCGTTCTTAAATATTGCTTTCTTGCTTGCCATTGCAGGAATCACGATCATTATTGTATTGCAGTTTAACTCAATTTCTAAAACCTTAGTAATTTTATTTACAGTATTATTGAGTTTTAGTGGGGTATTCTACGGCTATGTTATCGCCAATATGGACTTCGTGATTTTGATGACCATGATGGGAATTATCTCACTGGCGGGAATTGTAGTGAAGAATGGTATCGTATTAATGGACTTCTTTGTATTATTAATGGACCGAAAAGTTGAAGAAAAAGGTGCAGAAACACACGATGATTTGACTTTGGATGAAATTAAAGAAGTCATCATTGAATCAGGGAAATCGCGTTTGCGTCCGGTATTGTTAACGGCATTAACCGCAGTACTTGGTTTGATTCCGTTGGCGATTGGATTAAACTTTGACTTCTTCTCGTTAATTACCGACTTGAATCCACATATCTTTATTGGTGGGGACAACGTAATTTTCTGGGGACCATTAGCTTGGACGATTATTTTTGGTCTAACCTATGCAACTATACTAACCTTGGTGATTGTTCCTGTAACCTTCTTCTTGGTAAAACGAATTAAATACCGCTTGCGAGATCGAAGAAACGCTCGACTTCAAGCCGAAGCCTAAAATTAAAAAAGGGACGTTATTGCTAACGTCCCTTTTTTATTTGAATCAATTTTCCTTTTTAATTTTTACCTGCCAAAGCTTCACGGTTCCATACCTTAACTTCAGCAACTGCGCCTTGTGCATAATCTACTTCTGACAAGTTTTTATCTGACCAAAAAAACCATTTTCCTGTTTTTTCACCATTAGAATATTCAGCTAATGCAATCTTATTGCCATTCTCGTCATAAGAAATCCATTTACCTTCTAATTTACCATCTTTATAAAATCCCTCTTGTTGAATTTTTCCATTATCATAATAGTAGGTTGCTTTCACCATACCATTCACTTCTTCCAACACGGGTTTGTTTTGTTGCGCAGTAGCCAATCCACCGATTAACAAAGCTGCCATTGCGATATATCTTTTCATTTTAGTAGGTTTTACAAATTATTGATACACAAATGTATCGAACTCTTTTACACTAACCAAACAATTACTTAACAATTTGGTAACATTGGAGTAAAACTTAACATTGGAAAAGACATAAAAAAACCGTCAGCACTTGTAAATACTGACGGTTTAGCAAGATTTTATAAAATCAACTAGTTTACGAGTTTATCTAAAATTTCAATTAAACCTGGGTCAGATGGACGATTTGCATCCGCATAAAGCACCTTTCCTTGTGGATCAATTAATAAAAAACGAGGAATTGATGTTACACCAAAATGCTTCATAAAGTCAGATTCCCAGTTTTTATCTGCAAATAATTGTGTACCGCCTAGTGCTTTATCTGCCACAAATTTTTTCCATTTTTCAAAATCTTTATCTACATCGACAGAGATACTCACAAAAGCCAAATTTTTACCATGGTATTTCTCCTCTGCTTTTTTCAAGTGAGGGATTTCTGCACGACAAGGTCCGCACCATGTTGCCCAAATATCAATGTAAACATACTTTCCTTTAAAGTCATCCAACTTAACTTTCTTCCCATTCACATCAACATATTCAAACGCAGGTGCCTGAGAACCGTTCAACTTGGCTTTTTCTTTATTTTCTTTGTAATACTTTTTTAATTGCATTAATTCTTGCACCAACATTAACTTGGATAAGGACACAAATTTTGCATCATAATTACCTGATTCTAACTTTTTATAGCCTTCATTTTTTTGATCTTCACAAAATTTATCCACTTCAGCATCGGTAGTTAACTTCATAAAAGTCTCCTCCATTTGTTCACCGGAACGTGTTTTATCAGCTAAATAGTTGTTTTCTAAAGCTCCTTTACCCGAAAACAAAAGGGTTTCATCAAAATTTTTAGCATCTAATTTCACGGTTAAATCAAAACCATTTTTCAAATATAAAGAGGCATATTCCTGTCCATCAAATAAATAATACATACCTTCAGCTACTCCAAAAGAAGCTTCAAAAATCCCTTTATCGTTGGCTTTAATTTGTTGAATGTCTTTACCCATATTATTTTTAATGGTAATCACATCCGCGGTTTTGTTACGAATATCCGCTGTTATTTTCACTTGCTCTTGCGCCCATGTTAGGACTGAAAAAATCAAAGCAAGCAGAGTCATCATTTTTTTCATGGTTTTCATTTCAAAATTAGTTACCCAAATATAATGAAATATCCCACCTCAAATAGATTTTAACAAAGTTTTGTTGTGGTATCTTCATCAATTCTTTCTATTTAAAATCTCGTTTTACTTCCATTTTTTTCTCAGGCAATTCGTTTAGTTTTCGTTACTTTTGCACCCAAGAATTCGTTTTTACTAAATAAAATTACCATGTACAGAAGTCATCACTGTGGCGAATTGAACGCTACACATATTGCACAAGAAGTAACTTTGGCCGGTTGGGTTCAAAAAACACGTGATAAAGGATTCATGATTTGGGCCGACTTACGTGACCGTTACGGAATTACTCAGTTAATTTTTGATGAACAACGCACGGATGCTGCTGTAATCCAATTGGCAAAATCATTGGGTCGTGAATTTGTGGTTCAAGTAAAAGGAACCGTGATCGAACGCGAGTCAAAAAACCCAAACATGGCCACGGGAGATATTGAGATTTTAGTAAACGAATTGACCGTGCTTAATGAAGCGCAATTGCCGCCTTTCACTATTGAAGATGAAACCGATGGAGGCGAAGATTTACGCATGAAATACCGCTATTTGGATATTCGTCGTAATCCGGTAAAAAACGCTTTATTGTTCCGTCATAAAGTAGCCATGGAAGTTCGAAAATACTTATCTGATTTGGATTTTTGCGAAGTGGAAACCCCTTATTTGATTAAATCAACTCCAGAAGGTGCACGTGATTTCGTGGTACCAAGCCGCATGAATGAAGGACAGTTTTATGCCCTACCCCAATCACCTCAAACCTTCAAACAATTATTGATGGTAGGTGGAATGGATAAATATTTTCAAATTGTAAAATGTTTCCGCGATGAAGATTTACGTGCAGACCGTCAACCTGAGTTTACGCAAATCGATTGTGAAATGGCTTTTGTGGAACAAGAAGATATTCTTAATGTATTTGAAGGATTAACCCGTCATTTACTAAAAACATTGCGCGGTATTGATGTTGCTGAGTTTCCGCGCATGACGTATGATTATGCGATGAAAACGTATGGCAATGACAAACCCGATATTCGTTTTGATATGAAGTTTGGCGAATTGAATGCCGTAGCCCAACATAAAGATTTTGCGGTATTTAACAATGCAGAATTGGTAGTCGGAATTGCAGTTCCAGGCTGTGCAGGCTATTCGCGTAAGGAAATCGATGCGTTGATTGAATGGGTTAAACGTCCTCAAATTGGCGCGCTCGGAATGGTTTATGTGAAATATGAAGCTGATGGTTCTTTAAAATCTTCCGTTGACAAATTCTATGATCAAGACGATTTGAAAAAATGGGCGGAAGCAACAGGAGCGAAACCAGGCGATCTAATTTTAGTATTGTCGGGAGCTGCTCACAAAACCCGCACCCAATTATCAGCATTACGTATGGAAATGGCGACTCGATTGGGCTTACGCAAACCAGACGAATTTGCTCCTTTATGGGTTGTTGATTTTCCATTGTTAGAATGGGACGAAGAAAGCGGCCGTTATCACGCGATGCACCACCCGTTCACCTCACCCAAACCTGAAGATTTTGAATTAATCGCAACAGAACCTGGAAAAGTGCGTGCCAATGCCTACGACATGGTGTTAAACGGAAATGAAATTGGCGGTGGATCGATTCGTATTCACGATAAAGAGTTACAAGCGCGCATGTTTGAATTACTCGGATTTACCAAAGAACAAGCAGAGTCCCAATTTGGTTTCTTGATGAATGCTTTCCAATTTGGCGCACCACCACACGGCGGATTAGCGTTTGGTTTGGACCGTTTAGTGGCTATTTTAGGAGGCCAAGAAACGATTCGTGATTTTATTGCTTTCCCAAAAAATAATTCGGGTCGTGACGTTATGATTGACGCACCATCTGTGATTGATAAGGCTCAATTAGAAGAACTGCATATCCGGTTAGCATAAATATAAAATGCAAGCACTACTGAATCGCGTCTTTTAGCATATTTTTAAAAGACGCGATTTATTATTGTTAAATTATTAAAAATAAATCACAAACTTTAAAGCACTTCTCAATACTAAAAATATTTTTTTGTAAAGTTTTTATTTTTTTAACATTAAAAATTTGT
>CAYNDK010000054.1:0-16436 GCA_964395965.1 uncultured Flavobacterium sp. | reverse complement strand
TTAATCACTAGATTATGTCAGTAAAAATTAGATTACAAAGACACGGTAAAAAAGGGAAACCTTTTTACTGGATTGTTGCCGCTGATGCGCGCTCAAAAAGAGATGGTAAATTCTTAGAAAAAGTAGGAACTTACAATCCAAACACTAACCCTGCTACAATCGATTTAAATTTAGACAAAGCGGTTCAATGGTTACACAACGGTGCTCAACCAACTGATACTGCAAGAGCTATTTTATCGTACAAAGGTGCTTTATTAAAACATCACTTAGATGGTGGTGTTCGTAAAGGTGCTTTAACACAAGAACAAGCTGATGCTAAATTAGCAGCATGGTTAGAAGAAAAAGCTTCTAAAGTTGATGCTAAGAAAGATGGTTTAGCTAAAGCTAAAGATGATGCAAAAGCAAAAGCGTTAAAAGCTGAAAAAGAAGTTAACGAAAAACGTGCAAAAGCTGCTGAAGAAGCATTAAAAGCTGCTGAAGCTGAAGCTGCTGCTGAAGAAGTTGCTGCTGAAGAGGCTGTAGAAGAAACTGTTGCTGAGGCTACAGAAGAAGCTCCTGCTGCTGAAGAAAACAACGAAGAAACAGAAGCTTAATACAGACTGCGGTAATGCGTAAGAAAGACTGTTTCTATCTCGGCAAAATCGCGAAAAAATTTAGCTTTAAAGGGGAAGTTCTGATCTATTTAGACACGGACGAACCCGAACAGTATGAAAATATGGAATCAGTTTTTGTCGATTTTGGCAAAAATCTGGTTCCATTTTTTATTGAAAATTCAAACCTCCACAAAGGTGATTTTCTCCGCGTTAAATTTGAAGACGTGGATTCAGAATCCGATGCTGATGAAATAATCGGTTGCGAAATCTACCTACCACTTTCTGCATTACCTAAACTTGAAGGTAATAAATTTTATTTTCATGAGATTATAGGTTTCTCCGTTGAAGATCAACGACTAGGAGCTATAGGAACCATTACTGGGATTAATGATTCTTCTGCCCAACCTCTTTTTGAAATCGAATGGAACGCTCGACAAATTCTTGTTCCCATGATTGACGACTTCATCATCGAAGTGAATCGCTCCCAAAAGAAAATTGTACTCAATACGCCTGTGGGATTGGTGGATTTGTACATGGAATAATTTAGAATTCAGAATTTAGAATTTAGAATAATTACTAAACATGCCTTTCCTATTCAAACAATTCTCCATTGAGCAAGACCGTTGTGCTATGAAAGTAGGCACCGATGGTGTTTTATTAGGCGCGTGGGCACCGCTATTTAAAGAACCTTTTTCGGTGTTA
This sequence comes from uncultured Flavobacterium sp., assembly GCA_964395965.1. Classification (GTDB taxonomy): domain Bacteria; phylum Bacteroidota; class Bacteroidia; order Flavobacteriales; family Flavobacteriaceae; genus Flavobacterium. The sequence goes on along the minus strand of CAYNDK010000054.1, from coordinate 15,141 downwards.
GATATTGGCACAGGAACGGGGTTAATTGCATTAATGATTGCCCAACGCAGTCATGCCGAGCACATTGAAGCCATTGAAATTGACCCTGAGGCTTATGAACAAGCCGTGGAAAATTTTGAAAATTCACCTTGGAATGACCGTCTATTCTGCTTTCACTCCTCTCTTGATGATTTTATGGACGAATTGCAAGACGAAGAATATGACCTTATTGTTTCCAACCCTCCTTTCTATTCAGAATCTGTTACTTCGGGCAATGAGAGTCGGGACCGCGCTCGTCAAAATGCCTCTCTTCCTTTTGAAGATTTATGTGAAGCTGCTAGTCTTCTACTTTCAGAGGACGGCATTTTCGCTGTGATACTTCCCTATAAAGAAGAAGAAACTTTTCTTGAAATTGCGAGGAATAACGAACTTCATCCTTTTCAAATTACTCGGGTTAAAGGCACTCCAGAAAGCGAAGTAAAACGCAGTTTAATTGCTTTTTCACACATTCCAAAAGAACCAAAAGTTGATGTCCTAGTTATTGAAACTACTCGTCATAACTACACCGATGACTATCGAAAACTTACCGAAGATTTTTACTTAAAAATGTAAGTGAATAACTTATGGTGCAGACGCTGTACGTTTTTTATTTGAAATAAAACTCGATTCCGCAACGCTTTTGTTGAATAGCTACGGTAAAACTTTCACATTTTGCTAGTTTTTAATTAACAAAACTTTGGAAAACACCTCAGAGCGAGTTACCTAACTTCGTGGTACAACTTTATCTACCATGAAACAAACTTATCTCTTATTCCTACTTCTTTGTACTTTTTTGAGTAGTCAAGCTCAAGAATTTCGAATTCATGGTACAATCCGATCACAAGAACTGTTGATTACTAATGCAGAAGTAGTCAATCAACGGACAAAAAGTCAAACCTATTCCGATCGCAATGGTTACTTTATTATGGATGTTGCGTTGGACGACGAAATCTACATCATTCACAAAGATTTTGAAATTAAAAAAATCGTTATTGGCAGTTCAACCGTTTGGCTTTATGAAATTGAACTGACCCCTAAAGCCATCCAATTGGAAGAAGTTGATGTGAGTAAACCTTCTGACATTAAAGTTAAGGTAACTCCAGGTGAAATCAAGCTGGGAGAGCTTTCCAAACATCAATTTACTTCCCAAACCAATGTATATGACGGCTCAATGCCTTATGCAACTGACTTTGTAGCACTCTACAAAGGATTGGTAAAATTATTTAAAAAGAAACCGGAAGCAACTACAACACCAGCTCCAACAATAACTATTGAATCTTTTGTCGAAACCTATTTCACTGAAGATTATTGGGAACAAACCCTAAAAATTCCCAAAGAAAAAAAGCATGAATTTCTAACATTTTGTGCTAAAGACCCTAAGTTAAAAAACTTACTTCAAATGGAAAATGGCTTGGAGTTAACTGAATTTTTCTTGCAAAAAAAGAAGGAGTTTGAAGGTCAAGCGGTCATTGTTGCACCCAAGCCCTAGCCCTAATGGAAGCGGTATCCTCCCGACGCAAGGAGGGATACCTCCCTTCACCGGAAGGCAAGAACAGCGGACAGCAGGAAAAAGCTCCAAAAAATAACAGTTGTTCGTTTCTTTCTGAAGTTGGTTTTGTTAAATTTGCAAACGTTTTCGTAAAATAACAATCCGACGGTAAATCCGTCAACAACAATAACAAACAAATGAAACCAGACTTATTTCAAGCTCCCGACTATTATTTGTTGGATGATCTATTGACAGACGAACATAAATTAGTACGTGATGCAGCTCGTGCTTGGGTAAAACGTGAAGTTTCTCCCATCATTGAAGATTATGCGCAACGTGCGGAATTCCCGAAACAAATCATCAAAGGTTTGGGGGAAATTGGCGGATTTGGCCCCTACATTCCCGAGGAATACGGTGGTGCAGGATTGGACCAAATTTCGTACGGTTTGATTATGCAAGAAATTGAACGCGGAGATTCGGGTGTACGTTCGACCTCATCGGTACAATCGTCTTTGGTGATGTATCCGATTTGGAAATACGGTAACGAAGAACAACGCATGAAATACCTTCCCAAATTGGCAACCGGTGAAATGATGGGTTGTTTTGGATTGACTGAACCTGACTTTGGTTCGAATCCGGGCGGTATGGTGACCAACTTCAAAGATATGGGCGACCATTATTTGTTGAACGGAGCTAAAATGTGGATTTCCAACGCACCTTTTGCTGACATTGCTGTGGTTTGGGCCAAAGATGAAACGGGTCGTATTCACGGGTTAATCGTGGAGCGCGGCATGGAAGGATTCTCTACCCCTGAAACGCACAACAAATGGTCGTTGCGTGCTTCGGCTACAGGGGAATTGATTTTTGACAATGTAAAAGTTCCTAAAGAAAATTTATTACCCAACAAATCCGGATTGGGCGCACCACTTGGTTGCTTGGATTCGGCGCGTTATGGTATTGCTTGGGGAGCGATTGGTGCTGCAATGGATTGTTATGATACGGCTTTACGTTATGCAAAAGAACGTGTACAATTTGACAAACCGATTGCCGCAACACAATTGCAACAAAAGAAATTGGCTGAAATGATTACAGAAATCACCAAAGCACAATTATTGACGTGGCGTTTGGGCGTATTGCGCAATGAAGGAAGAGCAACTTCAGCTCAAATTTCGATGGCAAAACGCAACAATGTAGATATGGCGATTAATATTGCTCGTGAAGCGCGTCAGATTTTGGGTGGTATGGGTATTACTGGTGAATATTCGATCATGCGTCATAGTATGAACTTGGAATCGGTAATAACGTATGAAGGAACGCACGACATCCACTTGTTGATTACAGGTATGGACATTACTGGTTTTGCAGCATTCAAATAAGATAGCGTCGCATTAAACAATAAATAAAATTGATGTAAAATGCTTCCTGAATTCGGGAAGCATTTTTATTTTTACAAAAAATTACGCTATGAATATCCGAGAAATTAACCACTCGATTCAACCTTTAAAAGATCAATTGTTGCATCATTCACTGTATGAGAAAGTTAGAACAATTGATGATTTGCATTGTTTTTTAGAAAACCATGTATATGCAGTTTGGGACTTTATGTCGTTATTAAAAGCATTGCAACAAAAATTAACTTGTACAACAACTCCTTGGTTACCTGTTGGTAATCCAGAAATACGCTACTTAATTAATGAAATTGTAGTAGCCGAAGAAACGGATCTTGCATTGGATGGAAGACGAATGAGTCATTATGAAATGTACCTTGATGCGATGGCACAATGTGGAGCCAATGTAGTGACCGTAAGCCAATTTTTAGAAGACATTCAAAAAACACAAAACATCTTTGTATCGATTAACCATGCTGATGTACATTCGGATGTTCGCGCTTTCTTGGATTTTACCTTCCGTGTAATTGAAGAAGGTAAACCCCACAAAATCGCAGCAGCTTTTACCTTTGGAAGAGAAGATTTGATTCCGAATATGTTTACCGAAATTTTAAAGAATTTTCAGCAAAATTTCCCAGAAACTGACTTGTCCAAATTGATTTATTACTTTGAGCGCCATATTGAATTGGATGCCGACGAACACGGCCCAATGGCGATGCAAATGATAACTGAATTGTGTGGTGACTCTACAACTAAATGGAATGAAGTTTTGGAGGTATCGCAGCAAGCTTTAGAAAAGCGCATTGGACTTTGGAATGCTATCGAAACACAACTCATACAAAAAGCCGAACTTGTTTAGTCGGCTTTTTCTTTTTTAGATTTATTTTTACCTTTTTTCATTTTCTTCAAAAAGGTATCCAATGAGAGACTGTAATTTAGATTCCAAACCGAGCGATCGTCTTGTGTTGCTTTGTATCGGTCTTCAAAAAAGTAAGTAATTCCAATAGCTTGACCGTATTTCAGATCGTATTTGGCGCCTGCATAATACCGCACACGGTGATAGGTTATCGGACTTTTATCTAGGCGAATAAAAACCTCGGGGCCTAACTCAAATGACCATTTACTTTTCGGGACATTATATCCTAATGAAATACGTTCACGAAAATACTGTGATGGACTTTTAAAATTTGCCATAAAATCAGCATCGAATTGTTGGGTTGTCCATTGATACCGCGTTCGAGCGCTTATAGAAAATTGTTTTTTAAATTTATGTTCGAATTTCACCGATGCAAATAACCGGTGATTATCGTTGTCAAAAGCAGTAGCAAAACGATATCCTGCCTCTATATCCCATTTCTTAGTCAATTTATAGGTAAGACCTGTTTGAATCACACTGGATTGGAAGGTGCCAAAATCGTGATCTAATCCATACCGGTATTGGGTTTCAACCTTCCACTTTTTTGCAAATTGATAGTCGACTGCAGCCGAAAAGCGCAATTGATTATCAATATTCTGAGCGCTTAAACTCAATGAGAGTAAGCAAAAAAATACCCATTTTTTAATCATTATCTATACTCGTTGGTAAGGAATTCTCACTCTCTGCTGAATAATAGTAGGCTTTTAAAAGCACCGTGTCTTTCAAATAATTAATTGATACTATATCTACTTTATGAACTTCTAAACCTGTTCGGCTACGTAAATCTTCAATCAATTCTGAGCGTTGTTCAGGCCGAATGAATTGCACATTATCATATAAAATCTCTTTATAACTTTCGTTATTGATAAAATTCAAACGCTCTAAGAAAAAGGTCATAATCAAAATAATGGCATTACAAACAGCCAACAATATAAATCCATCTTTTGAAGACGCTAATGAATTGAGCATTCCCAAAGCTACACATACAAAGAAGTAGCCCATGTCTTTAATAGACACCATGATGGTTCGGTAGCGAATGATGGAAAATATAGCAAACAATCCGAAAGCAAACCCCATTTTTATTTTTGCAGTACCCAGTAAAAAACAAATCATGAAGTTGATAATATTAAACAACACAAAAGTGAATACAAAGTCCTTGTTGCGGTGTTTGGGGTAATAAATTAATCCAACTAAGACCAACAAAGCCACTACGTCAATTGCGGCACGCGATCCAAACTCGATTAAATTAAAGGCATTTGTTGTCGTGATTTCATCCATTTCCATTTGTTTTTTTATTTAAGGTTTTAATGAGGGGTAAAAAATTATTTTTCTTTATCTGAGGATGAAGTAACAGCACTCCATAAACATATTTACTAAATCCTTGTTGACGAATACCCACTGACTTTAATTGTTTGACAACTTCAGAATTTGTGGACTTGGGTTGTTTTATTTCCAACACGTAATAATCTTCAAGATATTGTGTTGTATTATCCTTAGAAAATGCAATATTAAAATCCAATGTCATTCGTTCAGTAAACTCATTATTAACGAATGTGATTCGTTTAAATGAATTTGATAAAATAACTTTTAAGTCATCTACTGCTTTTCTAGAAAATCCAGCAATTAACGCCTGACGTGCAGGGTCTAGTCGGGAAAGGATATCGTTTAACGGTTGACGAATTTTTTGGGTTCGTTCCACCTTTTCTTTCTTTTTTATTTCAAAGAAACTAGCTCCTGTTTCTAGATACTTTCTACTTCGCACCTTGATGCGTTGTGTATACCCATTGTGATGGTCTTGATAAAACCGTAAATCGGGAGTATCAAAGTAATTGTTTTCGTAAGTAAAAATGCGATTGCCATCGATTTCTAAAACTTTATAATTGGCTAGAATTACAGGAACCAAACCATGCAACTCTTCACGGGTAAGCACATATTTGGAATCAATTCGATTCTGAAGTGCTACTCCATCGAGTTCTTGCAAGGAGATTCCTTGTAGGCTATTGATATAATTGGAGAATTGGTGCGTTGTCATGATTAAAAAGTAACTACAAAATCCTCAGTTTCCACAGCTTGTTTTTTTGAGGTCACTTCTATGGTTTTCAACACATAAACCTGATCCCAAGCGCAGTAATCGCAATCTCCATACACCCACAAATCATACGTACCTTTATAGAGGTAATCGAATTTAAAGGAACCATCAGGTGCTGAATCTTGGCTGTCAAAATAATTGGGCTCACCGTGTTTACTAATATACACTTTAAAACCACCTACATATCCCTGATTTACCAAAGCTCCATTAGAGTTATAATTTTTCCCAAAAACTTTACCTTGAATTGAGGCTAAACCTCCATAGCCTTCATCATGTGAACAGGATAATGTTAAAAAAGTAAAAACGAGTAATAATGCGATTTTTTTCATTCTTTATTTAGTTTAAAACAACAATTTTTTGGGTTTGATTTCCGTATTTAACAATGTATGTACCGGTCACTTTATAATTGAAAGTTAGGGTTGTTTCCAGTTGTGCTGGCTGCTCAAGTACCAATTGACCTAATGTATTATATACTTGTAGCATTGTATTTTCTTCTAGCGACGGCAAGTAAACCGTCGTAGAATTTCGCGCTGGGTTAGGAACTATTCGCATTGCTGGGTTACTGGCATTAAATTCTGCTGAAGCCAACGGACTATTATTTGCATTAAATGTTGGTGCTTGAATTACAAAATTCCCAGTTCCGTTTGGCACACGAGCATACCCCATATCTACAGTTTGCGCATTAAAGACAACTTGATCGATAATGCCTTGCGCAGGATTGGCTAAAGTCACCGACTCACCCGTAGCCGATAATTTCCAAGCCGCATGGAGCACTCCATCAATTGCTTCATCATCAGCCCACACTATTAAATATCCATTAGCAGGAATAGTGGTTCCAACAGGAAACTGCCATTTGGTTAAATTGGTTGTATTGTCACTGAGGTAAAATCCGCTTAAATCCACGGGATAACTCATATTATTGTATAACTCAACCCAATCTTCAAATTCACCTACTTCATCTGTAATTGTACTATTATTTTGTGCCATCAATTCATTGATCACTACTTGCCCTGAAGTAATTGCAGGATAATCGCCCAACAACGTATAGTATTCATGCTCGGCACGCTCGGGAGCAAACTTACCAATAGTTGTATTCTCTGCATATAGATAGTACTGCATCGCAATAGCGGTGAGTGTAAGCTGAGCACCATACACATTATCCCCTGCTGCTCCATCGTTATGGGCTCCATCATCATACATAGTTACTTTAACAAATGGTTGTAATGCATTATATCGGTATCCAATATACACTGAACTTGCAGTAGCATTGGTTACAGTTGCACGCATCGTAAAGGTATTGTTCAAAGTAGGGGCTGCGGGCACCGCTGTGATTGAAGAAATTGAAGGTTGGGTTGCTGTAAAATCTGTATGAGCAACCAAATACGTATTTCTTCCGTTCATCAAATTGGATAAACCTGGAGCCGTTTGCATACCTGAGGCTACATCGGTAGTTAAATTGGATGTAAATTGCGCAGTTGTAAAGAATTTATTGACATCAGCAGCAACGGTACTTGCAATGAGTGATTGGAAATTTTGTGCTTTAGTGTAATAGTTATTATTTGAAATGTTTTCAGTCAAAATGGTTTTATAATGCGCTAAGTATTTTCGTTTGTAGGTAGGAATTGCCAATAACTTGCTCACTAAAGGCCATGCAGCATCGGCTGAATGCAAGGTGTGTGACATTTGACGTTTGGCAACTGTAGTTGTTAAGTTGCCCGAACCTGTATCGCTAAAGGTTCCAAACGACATATTCAAATCCCAAACAATTGGATTAAATCGTCCGTTATCATCTTTGTATAAATAATAGTTCTGTTTGAACTTACCTATATAGCTATCCAAATTAACCATTACGTTATCAAAAGCCAGCATCCACAAAGCGCGATCAACATCTAAAACCGATTCGATTGAAGTGGTTGTATTATTCAAAACATTACACAAATTGATCAAATCATTCCAACCATCCAATGATTTCATGTCATATGCCGCAGTATAACTCGCACTAGAAGTTCCTAAATATTCCAAACTTGGATAGTTGGACGAACCTGGACCGGCACCTGCTGGCGGACTGCAATCAAAAAACGCATTACCATTGGAACCAAAATGAGTATCAACAAACTTTTTAGAGATAGACTCCACGTTGGTATACAGTCCGATAAAAGTTCCATTAACATACACCTTTGCATAATTGGCACGAGGAGCATGCATGTATTGACTTAAAATATCATAAGCAACTGTTTCGCGTACAAATGATGGATCAGAAAAAACATTGTTTAACTTAATATCTGTAAATCCTTGATAGTCTTGATTAACATAGGTATCGAGTTCAATATGAAAAGGATTTTTTACATTATTGGCATTGTAGGAACTATTCCCTTTGTATTTCACTCCAACTGTAGGAAATACCGTACCGTTAATTGTTACCGATTGCGCTTGCGTATAAGTGTCAGAAGCTTCTGCTGCATCTAAAATGGCATCCCAATTGGATTGAGAAAAAGTAATTTCGATGGTTTGAATAGTGTTGGTATCATAAAAAGATTGCCCATTTACACTGCCTGTATAAAGGATAACCACAATAATACTAGTGAAGAGTTTTTTCATTTTTACTAAATTATTTTAACTTCTTTAGACGAAATTGCCAACTACATCGTGCGCAAATTTCTCAATTTCTTAACAATTTGGTAATATTTTGTGAAAGTAGAGCGAATTGTCTATTCAAAAAAAAGAATTCGGTTAACCGCAGCTTTTTGTAGGTCAACTACATTTTACCTCTAAATAACTATGATTTACCTCAATAAAATAATCAAAAACAACACATTGTTTATCTTTAGGACATAGAAACAAAACCATGAGAAACAAAACAATTTTACTTCACTTTTTGGGAAGCATCGCTTTTTTGAGCCTGCCTATCCTCCTTTCACCCGATTTCAATACGGGCCGGAATTTATTTCGGATTAATCCTTTTTTAAATCATTTTAGTCAACAATTTTTTTTACTGATCTTATTTTACGTTAATTATTATTGGCTCATTCCAAATTATTTTTTTGGCAAAAAACCAACACTTTACTACTATTTGTTCAACGGATTGTTTTTAATCTTAATTTTAACAATTCCCTCCTATTTTTTTCCTTTTCATATGGATGGAAATAAATTTAATCCAAATGAAATGATGGGAGAAATTCCCTCTATGAAAAGATTTCCTAAACCAGACCGCGGAATTTTTGGCCCTTTTATGGAAGGTGGAATTTTTAAAGCAGGACTCATTTTGGGATTGTCTTATTTATTAAAAATGAACCAGCGTTTCTCAGAATTAAAAAATGAAAAACTAAGTGCAGAAGTTTCCTATTTGAAAGCGCAAATCAATCCACACTTTTTATTTAACACATTAAATAGTTTATATGCCCTAACGCTTCAGAAGTCAGACGAAGCCTCAAAAGCCGTATTAAAACTTTCCGGCATTATGCGCTATGTAGTGGTTGAAAGTTCGAAGGAACACGTTTCTTTATCGAAAGAAATCAACTACATTCAAGATTATATTGAGCTACAAAAATTACGCTTGGATCGTTCTGTTAACTTGAATGTAACGATTGAAGGCGATGTTAACAACAAACAAATTGCTCCTTTAGTTTTAATTCCGTTTATTGAAAATGCCTTTAAATATGGCATCAATCCTGACCAGCAAAGTTATATTACAATTTCAATTAAAGTTTTTGAAAATGAGTTGTACATGGAGGTCGAAAATTCCATTGTGAATGCCGAAATTTCTGAAGAATTTAAAACCGAACAAGGGATAGAAAACACTTTGAAACGCTTGGAATTTATTTATCCTAAAAAACATCAATTTAGGGTTTTTGAGTCGGAAACTGTTTATACTATTCAACTTAAAATCTATTTGGAATGATAAAAGCAATTGCCTTAGATGACGAACCTTTAGCATTAGAAATAATCAATCATTTCACAAAATCGATAGATTTCATTCACTTGGAAAAAACGTTTACTAAGCAACAGGAAGCAATGAAATATTTGCGGAATTATCCAGTAGATTTGATTTTTTTAGACATCAATATGCCGCAAAAAAATGGAATTGATTTTTTTAAATCGCTCAATGCTGATCCAATTTTAATTTTTACAACGGCCTACAGTGAATTTGCTGTTGAGGGTTTTAACATCAACGCTACCGATTACCTTTTAAAACCTTTTTCCGAAGAGCGTTTCGTTCAAGCAGCTATGAAAGCCCGCAATGAATTTGAATTTCGTAAAAATCGTTCAGTTCAAACGCATTTGATGATTCGGGCCGATTACAAACTGTATCGCATTGATTTTGAAAACATACTTTTTATTGAAGGTCTCGATGATTATATCCAAATTCACCAAACAAACGGCACTAAAATAGTTGCTCGTTATTCTATGAAAAGTATTCTTGCAAAATTACCCGATCAAAAATTTATGCGCATCCACCGCTCCTATATCGTGGCGACCAACCAGATTAAGTCAATTCAAAACAAAACAGTTACTCTAAATGAATTTGTATTACCCATCGGTGATACTTATCGGGAGGATATTTTAAAATTAATTCAATGAAGCAATTTTCATCGATAATTTATAAGCGTTTTTTACAAAAAACAGAACGCACGACAACGTATCAAAGTACCACAATACTCAGTATTCCTGAGACCATTTCGGTTTTTGATTTAACAATTCTTCCTGAACAAAACTTTGAAATCAGCTCAACTACTGCAACGAATATTCTTTTACCGCTAGCTGGTACAATTACTTTAGAACATCCAACAATAAATAAAGACTTACCACCATCCAGTTTGGCAATTATATCCGATCGCTTGTCAATAACGGGCCTTAAAGTTATCAACCCTTATATCGATGAAGCTATTAATTGTATTGCCATCCAACTAAAAACGGAGCAAAGTCAAAACGAATTTATAACGATTAAACTTCCCCATTTTGAAATTCTTAAAGATCATTTTCATCTCACCATTCGACAATTTGGCAACCGTGAAGAATATGAATTCATGCCCTCTTTTTTGGAACAAGAGTTAATTGTTGTATGCTTAGCTGGCGCTTTTGAATTTGAAAATAGATTACTAGAAGATCGAGAAGCGCTACGGTTGACACCAAATGAAAAGTGTGAAATGGAGTCATTAGTAGAAGGTTCAATTCTTCTTTTCATACAATACTTTTAGAGATTTACCGCATAAAAATACGGATACACCTCAAATCTTTTTTCCTTCCTCAATAATGTTAGACATTTAACTAACTAAAAACAAGAATTTTATGGAAAGAAAAGATTTCATACGGAAAAGCTTTGGTGTATTAGGCGCTGCAATAGTTGTACCCAGTTTATTAAAAGCAAGCACTACCGAAAATGAGGAAAGCACAACAACTTGTACCGTTACGAGCAGCGAAACTGCAGGTCCCTTTCCAACGATTACACCTAATTCACTCATTCGAACTAATATAGTTGGTGATCGCACGGGGATTCCTTTCGACATAACTATATCAATTGTTAATATTAATGCCAACTGTTCTGCATTACAAGGAGCAATAGTTGACATTTGGCATTGTGACAAAGACGGCTATTATTCACAATATGGCGGAACTTCTATGCAAACTGTTAATTACACTAATAACACTTTTTTACGAGGACGACAAACAACTAATGCGAATGGACAAGTCGCTTTCACTTCAATATTCCCAGGATGGTATACAAGTAGAGCTACTCATATTCACGTTCATATTTATGACAGTTCAGGAAATTCACTATTGGTCACTCAAATTGCCTTCCCTGAAGGAACTAATAGCGCTGTAGTCCAAGCAAATAGTGCAACTTCCTATGGGTACACCAAAGGTATGACTGGCTATACTTATAATGCAAGTGATAATGTATTTTCTGATAGTGTTGCAAGCGAAATGAGTACGATAACAGGCTCTGTGAGTGCGGGATTTGATTTAACACACACAATCTATGTTTCAGGGCCTGCTTTAGAATCAGATGAATTTACGGCAAATTCTTTTTTCTTAGGTCAGAACTATCCTAATCCAGCAGCAACTATAACAAAAATTCCAATTGTTTTAAATGAATATTCACGTGTTGAAACAACCGTATTTTCCTTAACTGGACAGCGGGTTCTAACTCCATTACTATCCAATTATGAATTGGGAATTCATGAAGTGGAACTTGATGTGAGTTCGCTAGAAAGTGGTTTATATATCTATAAAGTGGTCGTTGAAAACACTTCAGGAAGAATGGAACAAAGTAAAAAATTAATTAAAGAATAATTTACCGCAAAAAAAACCTATTTCACCTCAATCTTTTTGCGAACCAATTAATTTAATAGACATTTGAAGTGCGATTAAGAGTTACTCTTAATTGAGTTTGCTATATCACACCTGGTGTGAATTAAGTAATGTGTTTAGTTTTTTTCATGATGAAGGGGTTTCATTTTCTTGAGCTCCTTCATTATTTTTTTACCGCATAATAGAACTGATTTACCTCTTTTATTTGTTTTGACACTTAAAGTGAACCTACATTTAGCACCTAATTTTAAATTAAAATGAAAACAAAACTATTTGCTTTATGGGCATGTGTCGCAAGCTTGTCGACTTTTGGTCAATCACAACGCATAGTGTTTGGTAGTACAGTTGAGAAAATCAACCCCAACAATGGAAAAATTCGTTGTATATCAACCGAATATGAAAACTACCTACAAAATCAAGATGCCTCACGTAATACGGCCGCTTTTGAACAATGGATTGCTCCCAAAGTGGAAGCAATCAAAACGCAATTACTTTCTGGAAAATCAACGGCAACCGTGGTAACTATTCCTGTTGTTGTTCACGTTATTCATAATGGAGATGCTATTGGAGCCAATGAAAATATTTCCGATGCCCGTGTATTATCTCAAATTACTGTATTGAATCAAGATTTTAGAAGAATGCTTAATACCAATGGTTACAATGATAATGCTGTTGGAGCAGACATTGAAGTTGAATTTTGTATGGCACAACGCAAACCCGATGGAACAGCGACTACGGGTATCGATCGTGTCAATTTAGGAACAGCAAGTTGGGCTACTGAATCTAGTGTGGAAGGAACTTTAAAACCAAACACTATTTGGGATCCTACACAATACTTCAACATTTGGGTTTGTGCATTTAGCACTAGCACTTCAGCTGAGTTATACGGTATTTTAGGATATGCTCAATTTCCCTATGGCTCAGGTTTATCGGGATTAAGTGGTGTGACCAATACAGCAAATACTGATGGTGTGATAATTGATTACCGCTGTTTTGGAACAAAGGAAATTGCCCCTGGCAGCTATTACACTGACTATGATTTAGGTAGAACAGCAACACATGAAATTGGACATTGTTTTGGTTTACGCCACATTTGGGGCGATAATACAAGTTGTACTGTTAATGCCACGGATAGTAATAAAGACTATTGTCCTGACACCCCAGCTGCTGCCAATGAAAACTATGACTGTAATGATGTTTATGATTCATGTACAGCCGCTGCTGGCAATGACATGACAGAAAACTACATGGATTACACCAATGACAGCTGTATGAATACATTCAGTTTAAATCAAAAAGCACGTATTTTAGCAGTTATTCAAAATGCACAACGACGAAGTACACTTCCTTCCTCATTAGCCTGTCAGGCTCCTTTAAGTCGTGCCGAATTCGATTTGTTTGACAATTTAAAATTATATCCAAACCCTGCTCAAGATTTTGTTATCCTTTCTATTTCTGAAGGCGCTGATTTGCCAGATGCTATAGAAGTATACAACACTATGGGACAAAAAGTAGCCGAATCAAAAGTTGCAACAACTGCCGATTTAACAATCAGTACTGAAGGGTGGAACAGCGGTGTTTATCTCGTTAAAGTTTTGAAACAAAATAGCTCAAAAACATTACAACTACTTAAAAAGTAACCACTTCATCAAAAGTATTAAGGCACAGTTTAACAATTGTGCCTTTTTTTTCATCGCAATCTCACGTAATTTCGTACATAGAATAAAACGAAAATTATGCGATTACTCCTTTTATTACTACCGTTTTCTTTGATGAGTTGCTCAGCAGATCAAGCTACCTCCACAACTTCTACGAATACTGACAATAGAGTAATAAAAATAGTAGCTTTAGGGGATAGTTATACCAAAGGTGAATCGGTATGCAGCACCTGTAACTTCCCATCACAATTGCGAGACAGTATTAATGAGCGAAGAAATAACCAACTCACTTCAGTCAAAATTATTGCCCAAACGGGTTGGACCACCTACCAACTGCAAAATGCAATTAATCAAGCGAACACCACAAATGATTACGATTTGGTAACCCTTTTAATTGGCGTCAATAATCAATACCAAAACATGCCTTTTTCGCTCTATCAATCGGAGTTTCCTGCCTTGGTACAAACAGCTATTCAAAAAGCAAAAGGTGATAAATCAAAGGTAATCGTTGTCTCAATTCCTGATTATGCCTACACCCCTTTTGGAGGGGGAAATACCGCTATTAGTTCTGCATTGCAAACCTATAACCAATTTGCATCCGATTATTGTGCCCAACAACAAATCAGTTTTATCTACATCACTGATATTACACAATTGGGATTGCAACAACCTTATTTGGTAGCATCCGATGGGTTACACCCCTCAACAATGGCCTACACACGGTTTGTTGAACGAATACTTCCTGTTGCTTTGGAAAAACTTGGAATTACAAATTAGGCATACGGCGCCAATTCAATCGCTAATCCATCGATTTCTGGGGTAATATGAATTTGACAACCCAAGCGGCTGTTATCCTTTACATTATAGGCTTCCCATAACATGGCATCTTCATCGGGATTTTTTTCGGGTAAGGCAACATCGTTCAAGACATAACATTGACATGAGGCACACATCGCCATACCGCCACAAACCCCAATGGTTCCTTCGGGAGCTAATTCATAGGCGCGAACCAACTCCATGATATTCATGTTCATATCGGTGGGTGCTTGCACTTCATGGGTTACCCCGTCACGATCGGTGATCGAAATTGTAATATCGGTTGCCATACGTTATTCGATTGATTTTACTACTGCTTTTTCGGCTTCTTTTCGAGTGCCGTCAAAACCGTCTACACCTGAAACTGTAGTGTATTTTAATACATACCGTTTTCCTGGATTCAAACGATTGTACACGCTTTGACACATTAACGTCGCTTCATGGAAACCGCACAAAAT
>CAYNDK010000053.1:0-16442 GCA_964395965.1 uncultured Flavobacterium sp. | reverse complement strand
GGGCTTTTTTTATAACTTTAAAAGAAAAATGGAACCGAGAGACCCCAGTCTAATGGAATTGCGAGGCAATGCTATTGGCACCATCAACCCCAACTCTTCCTCCGAAGAAGTTTTTCAGAATCAAACCCTTCGCCCCATTCTGAAATTGCAAAATGATTTGTTTATTGAAGTGTTTCGGAATTATGCAGTCAAACAGAAAAACGTATTCTTTTCGCTAGGCCCTGATAAGAAAATGGCCTATATCGAAAATGTGATTCAAAGGGATATAAAATTTCGTAATTCTCTGAAAGGAATGGTAATTGGATTATTTACGGTACAAGAATACCAAGAGTACATTCTTAATTCATCCAACCTGAACAAACGCATGATGAATATGTTAATTGAACGCTTGAAAAGTCAGGTCCAACTTTTTGAAAACCCATAAAAAAAACCGGAGTGTAATGCTCCGGTTTTTTTGTTTATCATTTTATTTGATTAATCCTCATCTTCATGGGTTTCAGCAGCATCTGACGAAGCAGCGTTACCTTCATTTCGGATCTCAGTGTGGCGAATTTCTCCACCACTTGTTCCTGTAGCTTTGCCTAAAAGAACTCCAGCAATCGATAACACCAAAGCTGCAATGGTTACCCATTTTGCTTTAGCATTTTCTTTCACATTCAAATACCAGCCTACAATAGAGACTAAACCAAGAGCATATAAAACCAAAGCCAGTTTTTCTGCAATTTCCTCATGCTCGTGGATAATTTCATGTCCAACTCCAGGCAAATCCTCTACCATTTCTTCAGCACCTTCTCCAGTCGCCATACTCGCTAAAGTTGCTATTGCTCCAATAATGAATAAAAAGTAGGCTGTATTCTGTATCGTCTTATTTTTTAAAACAATTCCGCCAACCAAAACAATAAATCCTAAAATAATTCCGATGATGGGAAAATGATTTACCACCATGTGTAAATGTGCATCATTCATACGCTATGTTTGTTTATTAATTATTAACCTTCCAATTGTACTCCAATCAGCGAACCAATGCCATAGGTTACGGCAGCGGCAGCCAATCCAAATCCAATTTGTCGAAAACCGGAGTACCAAATAGATTTCCCTGTAAATAAAGTGATGGATGCGCCAATTGTAAATAAGCCGAGTACACTAGCCGCCAAACTTACCAAAATTGCAGGAAACCCCGATAAAAAGAAAAACGGAAAAAGCGGAATAATCGCTCCGATCGAAAACAATAAAAAAGAAGTAATAGCGGCCTCCCAGGCGGAACCACCTAATTCCTCTTTATCAATTCCCAACTCTTCTACAATTAAGGTATCGATAGCAGATTCTTTGGATTCAAAAGCTTTATCCGCGAGATTTTTAGCTTCACTTTCTGACAATCCTTTGGCTTGGTATAATAAAATGAGTTCTTTTTTCTCTTCTTCAGGTGAAGCTTCCAGTTCTGCCATTTCCAAATCGATTTGGCGTTGGTGTAGTTCGCGCGAACTCTGCACAGACAACCATTCGCCCAAAGCCATCGAAATCGCACCCGCCAATAGTCCGGCCGTACCTGTCAACAAAATGGTATTGTTTTGAGCGGCTGCACCGGCAACTCCCATTACCAAACTCATATTGGACACCAAACCATCATTCGCACCCAAAACCGCAGCACGCAAAGCATTTCCTCCTACGGATTTGTGCCGACTCTCAAACTTGGATAAAAATCCGCCCGAAACATTTAAGGCTTGGTTCGAATTTACAGCCTCAATAATTTTTAAATGATTGTGTTCAAATCCAGATATTTCCTCACCTTGTTTTCGTTTGTTACGAATTGTATTGACTGCAAATTGTTTCTCAACACTTGCTAAACTACTGATGATTGAACTGTACCCAAAAATTTTACCCAAACGTAATTGCAATTTGGCTCTTCGTGAAGGACTAGGCATTTTATAGTTCGGACTTACTTTTTGTAGTTCACCCAACATGTGTTGCGCATGTCCTTCTTCAATTTTAGCTAATGCTTCTAATACCCGTAACAAACTTTGATCTTCTTGAATAGCGGCTATACTGTGGTATAAAAAAGCCGTATCGACTTCGACTTGTAGTTGTGCTTGTAATCGGGAAATATCCATAACTAATTGATTAAATCAAATACTCCTTTGAGCAATATTTTGGAATCGGATTTTATTTTTCCATCAACAGCAATCTCTTCAAAATCATCTGAAGAAGCACCTACAACGACTGGAACTTTAGTAAAATGAATTCCTTTACCATCTTCATGGTGAAATAAAAGTACGAAATATTTATCATTTTCTTTACCTAAAGCATCTTTAGGTACCGCATACCCTTTTTTACGATCCACCACAATATTGGCTTCAATAAACATTCCGGTCAATAATTTTTGCTTTACTTTTTCATCCAAATGGCCATGAACATTGGTGGTTCGATCGGTTCCTTCAATCGATTTACCAATTAAATGTACTTGACCTTCAAAAACTTCTTTAGTAGCTTCGGGTACTGTAAATTTGATCAATTGATTTTCTTTTACTTTTAAAATGTCTTTTTCAAAAACGCTTAACTCGATATGTAATTCCTTATTATCCACAATCTCCATTAACATTTCAGAGGGATTTACAGCCATACCCACAGCGGCATTGACAGTAGTGATATCCCCAGAAATTGGCGCATACAACGTAATTGTTGACGCAATTTTTCCTTTTTCAACTTGTCCCGGATTAACGTTCAACATCAATAACTTTTGGCGTAATGATTGGTATTGTCCTAATGCGGTTTTATAATCACTGTCCGCCTTTAAATAATTCTTTTGGGATGTAATTTTCTCGTCATACAACGTCTTTTGACGCGTATATTCCGATTTTAAATATTCCAATTGACGAGCAATAGTCAAATACTCTTTTTGCATATCCACGACTTCCGGACTTTCAATGGTAAGTAGTGCTTGCCCTTTTGCCACTTTATCCCCGATGAGTAGGTTCGAACTCTTTACAAAACCTGAGATGAACGTGGTGATTTTGGCCCGATTTTTAGGCGGAACATCAATGCGTCCAGAGGCTTTCACTGCCACATCAAAGTCCATAGCAATAGGCGTTCCCATTGCCATACCCATATTTTCAAATTGGGCTTTGGTAACCGTTACATATCCAGAATCAACTGTAGATTCTGGCGCGGTTACGGGTTCATTTTTACAACTTAAAGCAAGTAAACTTAACGATAATGCAATATATTTTTTCATCTTATTGAAGTGTCAAATAAATTAATTGATAGTGAAGGGCATTGTATTGGTAAACAGCATTTAGGTATTCAGCCCGAATTCCGGTGGCATTTTCTAAACTGAGAATGTATTGAAAAAAGTCAATTTCGCCATGCTTATAACTCATCTCGGCCACTTTGATAATTTCGTTGGCCAATTGATTACCCGTTTCCTGGTAATACTGCATAGTTTTTTGATATTTATCTAATTCTTTTTTTCGAGCGATAATCGATTGTTCCAAACGTTGCAGCTCATTTTGCTTTTGGGATTCCCAACGTTGTTGCTCCAATTTTGCCACTTTATTCTTGGTTTGAAACGAACCATAAAACAAAGGAACTCCTAATCCGACTTGAAAACCATAAAGTGAGGTCGATAAACCATTATTTTTTCCTTGAAAATATTCCAAATTGAGATCGGGTAACCAACTTTGTTTTTGCAAATACACATTTTGGTCGTTTACTTTGCTTATGGACTGAAAATAAGACTCATAGACTTGTTTGTTTGAACTATAATCTACAGCAATAACCGGTTCTAATTTTTGGGTTTGAATAAAAGGTTTTTCTTTATCCTGAATGAAAGCGGCTAAACGTGCATAAGCGGCTTCCAAATCCAAATCCAATTGCTCGAGTTGGGTATGAATTTGGCGAAACTTACTCTGGGCGGTAATTTTTTCCAAATAATTGCTTTCCCCCAATTCAAACTTTCTGCCACTGGCTTTGGAAAAATTTTGGTACAAACTATCGAGATAACGATACATTTGTTTTTGATGGTTCAAATACACAATCGTATTGTATAATTGGGCGACTTCTTGAGATAGCTGCAACTTTTGCAACTCCAATCCTGCTTTTTC
This sequence comes from uncultured Flavobacterium sp., assembly GCA_964395965.1. Taxonomy (GTDB): domain Bacteria; phylum Bacteroidota; class Bacteroidia; order Flavobacteriales; family Flavobacteriaceae; genus Flavobacterium. The sequence continues at coordinate 12,345 of CAYNDK010000053.1, read as the reverse complement.
TCGCTCATATTCAGCACGAAGCAATTTCTTTTGAGCACTATACACTGTTGGAAAACTAAATTTCTGTTGGACTCCCACGACCTTTAGCGGTAAATTATTCAAAGCCAAATTATTCTGATCATAGCCATAGTAAACATTGGTTTTATCTATGGAATAGGCCGTTCCTTGTGCCGCTTTCGCCTTTTCAATTCCGGTATTGGCCGCTTTAATTCCCAGATTATTTTCGGTTGCTTTTTGTATTAAACTTTCCAATTCCGTATTTTTTTGTTGGGCAAAAGTTCCCAAACTACTGAATAAGAATCCGAAAACAACAACTGCTGGATTGATTTTAAATTTGGCTTTTTTCCCTTCTTTGGAATCCAAAAGTTTATACAACACTGGTAAAACAATCATCGTTAAAAGTGTTGCTGTAAACAAGCCACCAATCACTACGGTTGCCAACGGACGTTGCACCTCTGCTCCTGCCGAACCGGAAATCGCCATAGGCAAAAACCCTAATGCGGCAGCTGAAGCCGTTAATAAAACCGGACGTAAACGGTCAGTTGTTCCTTTTTTGATTAATTCATCGATATCGGTCATGCCTTCGTGTTTTAATTCTTTAAAATGTTCGATCAACACAATTCCATTTAAAACCGCAATTCCGAACAAGGCAATAAACCCTACTCCTGCCGAAATACTAAATGGCAAATCCCGTAACCATAAAAATAAAATTCCTCCTACGGCAGATAATGGAATAGCCGAATACACCATTAATGCTTCTTTTACCGATTGAAAAGCAAAATACAACAAGACAAAAATGAGAAATAAAGCGATTGGTACAGCAATCATCAAGCGGGCTTTGGCACTTTGCAAGTTTTCAAACTGGCCCCCATATGTTATGGTATAACCAGGAGGTAACTTGATTTTTTCGTTGATAATCTTTTGCACATCATCCACCACACTTTGCATGTCGCGGTTTCGAACATTGATTCCCACCACAATTCGGCGGTGTGTATTGTCTCTGGAGATTTTTGCTGGCCCTTCGGTATATTCAATTTTGGCCAATTGATACAAAGGAATCTGCTCTCCACGCGGCGTGGTTACATAAAGATTTCGTAAATCATCAATATTCTGACGTTTGTCTTTGTCCAAACGGATGACCATATCAAATCGTTTTTCGCCTTCGAAAACAGTTCCCACAGTTGCTCCCGCAAATCCGAGTGCAATCATTTCATTCAAATCGGCTGTATTTAAGCCATAACGTGCAATTTTTGTGCGATCAAACTGTACCGACATTTGTGGCAATCCTTCTGTTTTTTCAACAATAATATCCGAAGCACCTTCGACATCTTTAATGGCATTTTTGATCTGCTCGGCGCGTTTAGCCAAAACATTCAAATCTTCTCCAAAAATCTTAATCGCTACATCACTACGTGTTCCCGAAATCAACTCGTTGAAACGCATTTCGATGGGTTGGGTAAATTCAATTTCAATATTCGGTATTTGCTTTTCGACAGCTTCTTTGATTTTATCCGCCAATTCATCTTTTGTTGATGCAGTGGTCCACTCCCCTTTTGGTTTTAATTTGACAATAATGTCACTTTCCTCCATACTCATCGGGTCGGTAGGTACTTCGGCAGCACCAATACGACTCACCACTTGTTGGACTTCAGGAAAATTTTTCAAAATTGTCTTCTCAATTTGGGTAGTAATTTTTATGGTTTTGGATAACGACGTTCCGGTCTTTAATACGGGCTGAATCACGAAATCACCTTCATCTAGGGTCGGAATAAATTCCCCACCCATGGTTGTAAACAATGCAATAGCAAGCACTAACAAAGCCCCAGCACTGTACATTACTTTTCGCGTATTCTTTAAAGCCCACTCGATAATCGGTCGGTATAGGGTATTTAATTTGTTGATCAATCGCACCGAAAAAGTATCCGTACGTTCTTCTTTTGCTTTTAAAAATAAGGAAGAAACCACAGGAACATAGGTAAAACAAAACAACATGGCGCCTATTAAGGCAAAACTAAACGTCATCGCCATTGGTTTGAACATTTTCCCTTCAACACCCGATAAGGATAAGATCGGTATAAAGACAATTAAGATGATCAACTGTCCAAATACGGCTGAATTCATCATCTTTGAAGCACTTTTGAAGGTGATTTCGTCTATTTGAATTTGGCGTTCTGATTTTGATAAATGATTTAAATGTTTGGCTTTGTGCGCAATTTGGAAAGCAATAAATTCCACGATAATTACAGCTCCGTCAATGATAATTCCAAAGTCAATTGCACCTAAACTCATCAAGTTGGCATCGATATTAAAAATATTCATGAACGAAATGGCAAACAACAAACAAAGTGGAATCACCGAAGCGACCACCAATCCCGAACGCCAATTGCCAAGCAATAAAACCACAACAAAGATGACAATCAAACAACCTAAAATGAGGTTTTCAGCTACTGTAAACGTGGTTTTTCCCACCAATTCGGAACGTTCAATTACCGGATTGATATAGACGCCCTTCGGTAAGGTTTTTTGAATTTCGGCCACTCGGGTTTTGACATCATGGATCACTTGTTTGGAGTTTCCTCCTTTTAACATCATGATTTGCCCCATCACTTTTTCACCTTGACCATTTCCAGTAATGGCTCCAAAACGGTTGGCACTACCAAAACGAACTTGCGCTACATCATTAACATAGATGGGCAATCCGTTTTTGTTGGCTACCACAATATTTCCGATGTCTTCTAACGAACCAACTTTTCCTTCGCCGCGAATAAAATAACTTTGGTTTACTTTTTCAATATAGGAACCACCTGCAATACTGTTGTTTTTTTCCAATGCCATAAAAACCTCAGAAGTGGAAATGTTCATGGCTTTCAACTTGGATGTATTGATGGCGACTTCATATTGTTTCAAATAACCGCCCCAGGTATTGATTTCAACCACTCCTTTTATTCCAGAAAGTTGACGTTTAACCGTCCAATCTTGAAGGGTTCGTAAATCGGTGGCGTCATACAAGTCTTGATAAGCCGGTTTGACTTCTAATGTATATTGGTAAATCTCTCCCAAACCTGTCGTAATCGGACCCATTTGTGGGGTTCCAAATCCGGGTGGAATGTTTTCAGAAGCGGCTTTGATTTTCTCAGCAATCAATTGGCGGGGCAAATACGTTCCCATATCGTCTTCAAAAACGATGGTTACCACTGAAAGACCGAATTTTGAAACGGAACGAATTTCTTTCACTCCGGGTAAATTCGCCATTTCTATTTCGACGGGATACGTTATAAACTGCTCAATATCTTGGGTTGAAAGATTACGCGAAGTAGTAATTACTTGGACTTGATTGTTGGTTACATCTGGAACCGCACCGATAGAAATTTGAAAAACAGAGAATATTCCGAAGCCTAGAACTAAGGCGGTGAACAACAAAACGATTAACTTGTTTTTTAAGCTAAAGGCAATAATCTTTTGGAGCATGGCTACTATTTTATACTACAAAAGTAGGAAAGCAATTTTTGGATTAGTTTAAGATAGGCTTAATTTTCAATAGGAAAAACCAAGCAAAAACGAGTCCCTTGGTTCACTGTAGAATTTACATTTACTTGAATCCCCAACACATCAGACAATCGTTTTACAATGGATAATCCCAATCCGTTGCCCTTAATTTCAATTAAATCCAAGGTCGATTTGGTACGGTAAAACGAATTGAAAATTTTCTGCAGTTCGTCGGCGGCAATGCCCATTCCATTATCTTGAATGATGAGATGAATTTCTTGGGGTTGGGATTGCATATAAAACGAAACTTCTCCTCCTTCTGGGGTGTATTTCAAGGCATTCGAAATTATGTTATTCAAAATGATGGACAAAAAATAAAAATCGGAAACGACTTCGATATTTTGGGAATAATGTTCTTTGATTTGAATTTTTCGAGACAAAATTCGTTCGTCAAAGCGTGACAAACATTCACTTATGGCGTTATTCAAACTTATTTTCTGAAGATTCAAGGATTGCTTTTGATTTTCCAATCGGGCCAACAACAACAATTGATCCACCATTTTATTGATGCGATCCACTTCTTGAATACAATAGGCAATTTTCTGATTGTATTCGTCAACCGTTCGGGGTTTTCGAGATAAAACTTCTAAAGTTCCTTTAATCACGGCCAAAGGAGTCCGTAATTCATGCGAAGCGTCTGATGTAAATTGCTTTTCCCGTTCCACCGCATTTTCTATTCGATCCAACAAATTATTAATGGTTTGGGTCAAAATATAAATCTCATCCTTATTCTGCGGCAATTGAATACGAGCATTCAAATTATCTTTTGAAATGGTATCCGATGTAGCAATAACATTTTGAATGGGGCGAATGCTGCGACCAGCGATATAACGAGCAATAAGAAATAACAATAAAAGAATCGTGGGATAAGCAATTTCAAGAACAAAAAGCAAATTATTCATGACCAACATGGCGTCTTCAAGTGACATGGCCACAATGAGATATCCAATTTTATCATCATTTTCAAAAATAGGCATTTGGATTTGTCGAATTTTGTGATGATCCAACTGACTGTCAAACAACATGCGGTCTTCGACATTTTTATTCAGTTTGATGGTGTGGTTTTTAAGGTTGGGCGATTTCTCGAATATTTTCCCGTTGACATCCGTAAATTGAACAAATACCGGATTTACATCCAAGGTATTATGTTCCCGTTCCATCCATTCTTCTTCGTGCACAATTTTGATTTCGCCGTAGTGAACTGAAATTTCAGTCATGTGCTTTTGAACTTCCGAATCAATATCGGTATCGACATGTTGGTAAACACTAAATTTGACCATGTTATAAATCACAAAAAAAGCCACAAATACGAGTATTCCCGTGGTGAGAATATAGTATAAGGCAATCCTGTTTTTTATCGGACGGTTAAACATGATGGTGGTCGTTGTGGGGTTCGATATGAATTAATACATGACCAAGTTGCGGAATTTCATTTCGCAAAGTATCTTTCAACAAATGGGCAATGTCATGGCCTTGTTTCACCGTTAGATCCCCATTTACGATAGCATGTAAATCCACATGGTATTTCATTCCGGCTTTACGAATAAAACATTTTTCTGTATCCAAAATTCCGGGAACTTTTAAGGATTCAATGCGAATTTCTTCCACCAAATCATCGTAAAAATGTTCGTCCATGATTTCGCCCAAAGCAGGTCGGAAAATTAAATAACTGTTGTATAAGATAAAACCCGAAGCAAACAATGCCGCCCAATCGTCGGCAGCTTCATAACCTGGACCCATGTAAAGTGCAATACTTATCCCAATAAAAGCCGCTACTGAAGTAATAGCATCACTGCGATGGTGCCAAGCATCGGCTTTTAGTGACGAACTGTGGGTTTCTTTGCTTTTCTTTAAAACAATGCGGAACGAAGCTTCTTTCCAAACAATAATTGCGCCTAATATAAATAAGGTAAAAGGCTTGGGTAAGGCATGGGGAGTACTGATGTTATCAATACTTTCATAAGCAATAATGGACGCTGATATCACCAAAAAAGCCACTACAATAAAGGTCACCAAGGGTTCGATTCGTCCATGACCGTAAGGATGATTTTCATCGGCGGGCCGACTCGCGTACTTGAGTCCGAGCAACACCAACAACGACGCAAAAATATCCGTAGTGGATTCGATAGCATCTGCTATTAAGGCGTATGAATTCCCGAAAATTCCGGCCACACCTTTGATTAACGCCAACGTAGTATTGCCAGCAATGCTGAAATAGGTGGTTTTTACGGCAGTTTCGGTGTGTTGATTCATATTATTCGGCCATATATCCAACACCACGAACGGTTTTGATGGATTCGTTATCTTTCGACAAATGTAGTTTTTTTCGAAGAGCATTCATAAAAACATCGATGACTCCGGTATCGTATTCAAAATGAATGTTCCAAACTTCTTCGATGATTTGATTTCGAGAGCAAACTTTGCCTTTATTTTTAACTAAAAAATGAAGCAACTCAAATTCCCGTTGGGTTAATGCAATCTCTTCGCCTTCTTGAAAAACTTTATAGCGTTCGGGTTCAATACGAATGGAACCTAATTCTAAAACTGTTTGTTGTTGAGAATTGCGAAAATGCACTTTAATCCGTTCCAGTAATTCTTCAAAACTGAATGGTTTTTTGATATAATCATTGGCACCCGCTTGGAATCCTTCTAAAGTTTCTTGCAGTGTATCTTTAGCCGTCAAAAATAAAATTGGGGTAAGACTTCCTTTTTCGCGAATAGCTTTACAAACTTCGATACCCGACATTTTAGGCAACATCCAATCCAAAAGAATCAAATCAAATTTATCAGAAAGTGCTTTTTCCAATCCGAGTTGTCCGTTTTGTGCATGAACAACAGCAAACCCCTCTTCTTCTAAACCTTGTTGCAAAAAAGAAGCAATTCCGATTTCGTCTTCAACAATTAAGATGCGCATATCTTTTTTTTACCAAAATTAATCAACTTCATTACGCCGTATTTAAATTTTATGATAATTAAGCAAATATTAAGTAACAGTAAGTAGGGAAATATGGAAACAAGATGTTAATTTTATCCTAACAAACTAAACATTTATTTTATATGCATTTTTTTTCTAAAAAAGCACCCTTTTTTCATTTACTCCGATTATTCATTTTAACGAGTTTTATTTTACGAATTGTACTGCTTTTACATCCCATTACCCAATCGCATTTTAGTTTTACTGATTATTTAAAAATTTTCTTCTTTGGATTTTGCTCTGATATTTTGGTTTTTCTAGTGGCTTCAGGTTTTCTATGGCTCTATTTATTGACCCTTTCCAATCGAAAATTTGAAAAACCAAAAAGTTATTTCATCCTCGGATTTTGGCTAGCACTTTTAATTTATATTGCTTCTGGTAAATCAGTTTTATCGGAGTATGGAGGGTCATTACCCGAAATTGGTTTAGCTTTTGTCGGTTTAAAAACACTTTTGTTTGCCCTTTTGTTGTATTTACCTCAATACCGCAAAAAAATTCGGTTGGCTTTATATTCCTTTACCCTATTTCTATTTGTATTGTTGATTATTCAAAATGCCATAAGTGAATTCTTTTTTTGGAATGAATTTGGCGTTCGGTACAACTTTATTGCCGTAGATTATTTGGTGTATACCAATGAAGTTATTGGAAATATCATGGAATCCTACCCTGTGGTTCCGTTGTTTTCAGGTGTCGGAATCCTTGCTTTTTTGGCAACTTATTATATAGTAAAACAATCCAAAGGCTATTTGGAAAAATTACCCAACTTTAAAACACATTTAGTATCCAGTGGAATCTATATGGCACTTTTTGCAGTAGCGTTATTTTCAATTCCTCGTTTGGCAAAAATTGAAAATTCAGACAACATTTTTACAAATGAATTACAAGCCAACGGACTTTATAAGTTTTATGGAGCATTCATGAATAGTGAATTGGAATATAAAAAGTTTTACAAAACTTTGCCTGACAATGAAGCCTTAGCCATTTTACAAGAACAGTTACCGGGTTATCAGCCGGGGAAATTTCGTCGAATTCAATCTGATTCGTTACCCAATAAAAAGAATGTTGTTTTAATTACAATAGAGAGTTACAGTGCTGATTTTATGAAGCATTATGGTAATACCCAAAACATTACGCCCTTTTTAGATGAATTGAGTGATCAGTCTCTTTTCTTTACCAATTTATATGCCGTTGGAAATCGTACGGTAAGAGGTTTAGAATCGGTGACCTTATGTTTACCACCATCGCCAGGTGAAAGTGTGGTCAAACGTAAAGACAATAAAAACAAATTCAGCACAGGAAGTGTCTTTGCTTCTAAAGGTTATTCTGTTAATTATTTATACGGTGGCGATGCCTATTTTGACAATATGCAAGATTTCTTTGGCGGAAATGGGTATGGAATCATCGATAAAAAATCATTTACCCCTGAAGAAATTACGTTTTCCAATATTTGGGGCGTATGTGATGAAGACATGGGGAAAAAAGCCATTGCAATGATGAACAAAGTGGCGAAATCAGGCAAACCGTTTTTCAATCATTGGATGACGGTGAGCAACCATAGACCCTTTACTTATCCTGAAGGAAAAATCGACATCGACAATCATTCCAAATCCAGAGAAGGCGGCGTAAAATATACCGATTATGCCTTACGTCAATTTTTTAAAATGGCTGAAAAACAACCGTGGTTCCACAATACAATTTTTGTAATTGTAGCCGACCATTGTGCGTCAAGTTCAGGTAAAACAGAATTGCCTTTGAACAAGTACCGAATACCGGCCATGGTATATGCTCCTGGCTTTATTCAGCCACAAAAAGTTACAAAATTAATGTCGCAAATTGATTTGATGCCAACAGTTTTCGGGTTATTACATTTTAATTATGACAGTAAATTCATAGGCCAAGATGTCTTTGCATCCGATTATAAAGAGCGCGCTTTAATTGCAACCTACCAAGATTTGGGACTAATTAAAAACAATCGATTAACTATTTTATCACCTAAACAAAAAGTAAAACAATTTGAATTAAAATTGGTACCAATTACAGGTGTTTCAGATGGATTTCAAGAAAATTATGAAGAAATTCCTAGTCATAAAATCGATCAAAAGTTAGTTAAAGAAACTATTGCCTATTATCAATGTACAACTGACCTATTACAAAAGAAATACTACCAAAAAAAATAGAATTACAACATCCCGTTGTACTTACGTACAAACCATTCTGAAGCAAAAAGACATACAATTACAAGTAAAATGAACTTCCAATCAATCAAGGGTGTTTTTTTTACAATGTCTTTTTGTATGGCTTGGTAATCGGGATCAGACAGTAAAGTTTTTATTAAATCATCAATTTGATTGGGCATAAATGCTTTTCCTTGCGTATGATTGGCAACTTGTTTTAATTTGCTCACATCGGCATTGACAAACTGTTTTTCAATATCAAAATCGATTACTTCAAAAGAACCATTATAACTAGTATTCGAATTTAATTCCCGAACTGAAAACGTATAATTACCTGGAGTGAGACCGTCTAAATTTACTTTAAACCGGTTTGAATTTCGAACAAAATCATACTGTTTACGCTTTTTTGTCTGAAGATGAGTTAAGGATATTGATAGACGTGCTTTTTCATCAAACTCATAGTTTTTATTAAAATATTGAGCTGTTATTTCAATGTTATCCCCAGAATTATAGAAACGCTCGTGGTTAACAATTAGTGATTTTCTAACATCGTTAGAAGCTAAAAATTGAATCGTTTTATCTAAAAATTGATCAAACTTTTCGAATGTTTTTTGTTCAACATACGAATGTGCGCGCCATTTCCATATATTTTCTCCCAATAATAATGCGGAACGTTTACCATTGTCTTCGGAAAAAACCCATAGTGGCTCGCCAGTTTCCATGGCTTGTACCCTTGACTCAAGTAGTACATTTGCGTTCGCGTTTGCGGTTATCGTACCATAGGGATTTTCTAAGGGAGGAAAATTTTCGAAACCAATATTATCAACTGCAAAAACATTAAAATCAGGATCAAATTTTGCAAGGTAATTTTCTTTTTGATTGGACATTGCACAACGAACAGCCGTTTGGTATTGATTGATCAATGCAAAATCAGTACTATTTCCTGTAATAATGAATGTATTTAATCCAATTGTTTTATTGGCTTCAAATACAGGCTTAAAACGCGCGTTGGGTTGGTATAAAACCAAAACGTTAAACTTACGCAATTCGCTCGTTTGAGTTGGCTTTAGAAGCGTTACTTTTCGTTGCGCATTTGATTCAATACTGCGCTTCAACGCACCCAAATCAGGATGTGGACCATCAGAAATTAATGCTACTTCTGTTTTTTGGTCAATAATTTCAACCGCAAACTTTTTGGAATTATTATAGGTGTTTTTTTCACCCTCGGCACTTGAAATTGTTGCAGTGTAAACTTGTAATCCGACCTGGGAAGCAGGCAATAGAACATTGATAACTTCAGCTCGTTTCGCTGCAGTGAACTGCACATTTTGTTTGAATACCACAGTAGTACCATTTTTGATGGTAAAAGAAGTCGTCAATGGCTTACTTCCGGAATAATTCAAAAATACTTCTGCAGGAAATTGGTTTTTGTGAAAGGCATATTTGTTGACATTAATTTGTCCAACACGCAAATCCATATATTGTGTGGTATCGCCAACCATCATCGGAAATACCTTGTGATCTTCTTGAAAGCCAAAAACATAATCAGTGCCTGAAGTTTGATTACCATCAGTAATTAACACTGTGGCATAAGGCAAATTTTTATGAATCGCATTTATATTACTCCCAATTTTATCCAATTGAGAAGACTTCCCTTTAAAATTCAAATCATTTTCTGAAGTAAGGGGTTTAAATTCTGAGTCAAATGTATAGGAATGAAGATCAAATTTTTCTTTTAATTGTGCATTATTCACCAATGCATCATACACTTCTTTCGAAGCTGTAGTAGCTTTTAAATCAGTAATTGAAGCTGAATTATCTACAACAAGAGCCAAAGGAGGTTTGATCGTTTCATAAGTGCTCCGACTAATTATCGGGTTGATCAGTAAAACCAAAAGTCCGAAAATGGCTAAAAAACGTAAAAAAGCCAGAATACGGGTTATTTTTCCTGTATTTCTGGCTTTATAAAAATAGTGAAAATACGATATACCACTGGCAACAACGAGTGCTAGAATGAGAAGTAAAACCGTATTTAAAGTCATATACTAATTGTCCTGATTAGGTTAACATTCCTCCATCAACATTCAACACTTGACCCGTAACATAGGCACTCATATCAGAAGCTAAAAACAAACAAGCATTGGCTACATCTTCAGGAGTTCCACCGCGTTTCAACGGAATAGAATCTCTCCAACCTTGTACTACATCTTCATTTAATTTAGCCGTCATTTCCGTTTCAATAAATCCAGGAGCAATGGCATTACAACGTATGTTGCGCGAACCTAATTCCAGAGCAACAGACTTTGTAAATCCGATCATACCGGCTTTTGAAGCCGCATAGTTGGCTTGACCTGCATTTCCTTTTACACCCACAACACTACTCATGTTTACGATCGAACCTTTACGATTTTTCAACATGATTTTTTGCACCGCTTTGGTCATGTTAAACACCGATTTCAAGTTGATTTCGATTACTTTATCAAAATCTTCTTCGCTCATGCGCATTAACAAATTATCTTTCGTAATTCCGGCATTGTTAATTAAAATATCCACGGTGCCAAATTCAGCAATTACATCATCGATTAATTTTTGTGCTTCGTCAAAATTACCAGCATTAGATTGATATCCTTTTGCTTTAACACCTAAAGCAATTAATTCATTTTCTAAAATTAAAGCGGATTCAGCGGATGAACTGTACGTAAATGCTACTTGTGCGCCATGTTGGGCAAAAACTTTAGCAATACCACTTCCGATACCACGACTAGCACCCGTAATAATTGCTACTTTACCTTCTAATAATTTCATATTCGGTTAATTTAGTTGTTCATTTTACAAAGTCCCAAATATAGGGAAATATTTAGCGCTGGAAAAAATCTTTAACGGCGTCTAAACCTTTTTAACCTAAATTAGTCCAATCGAAAAACTAAACCCATGAAACCGAATTCACTGCTCTTAGAGGAATTGTATGCCCGTTTTGGTTTGATGGTATACAATTTGGCACTGAATTATGTTCAAAATGTGGAAGATGCGGAGGAGATTACGCAAGATGTGTTTCTTTCGGTTTATGAAAACCTCGACTCCTTTCAGGCACAATCTTCACACAAGACTTGGATTTATCGCATTGCTATCAATAAATCGTTGGATTTTATAAAACACAAAAACAGTAAAAAGCGATGGTTTATTTTTGGAGCAAAAACGGATAATGAAGCGGTATTTGCACGGGTGTCTGACTTTAATCATCCAGGAGTTTTATTGGAACAAGAAGAAGCTGTAAAACAAATTTTTGCAGTAATCAATACCCTTCCCGAAAAACAAAAAACGGCATTTTTACTTTCTAAAATGGAAGGCCTTTCCAATCCCGAAATTGCGGCGGTAATGGAGACTTCGATTAGTGCCGTTGAATCTTTAATGTTTCGAGCAAAAGCTACTTTAAAACAAAAATTAAAAAAAAATAATTGATTCGTGCAAGAATTTAAAATGACTTTCGTCTAAATGAGTATGGAAACAAATTTTACATCAGAACCTTGGGAACAATCCTTAGCGCAGGTGCGTAAAGTGAGTCCGAACCCCGAACTATTTAAACGAATTCAAAATGCTATTCCTACACATGAAAAAGTATCGAATTTTACTGTATGGTTGGTTGCTGCTTCT
>CAYNDK010000052.1:0-16477 GCA_964395965.1 uncultured Flavobacterium sp. | reverse complement strand
GCGTTTTGAGTCCGGCATTCATCTTTTTTTGTAAAAATTCAGAAAAACCCACACTTGTAAAGGATTTTCCGTTTTCATCCAACAAGATTAATTCCTCGCCGGGTCCGACTTTCGATAAAATCAATTCGCCTTCTTTTTCTTTTTGTTGGGCTTCGGATAAGTTTTTGGCATTTTTAATGTCGGGCAAAATTTCCATTTCAAATTTGATGTAAAACGACAACCGCTTTTGATAATCATCCATCAATTGCTGCAATTGCTTATTGTCCGTTTTTCCTACCGCCAAAAGTTTGATGTTCATGTCCGACTTTTTTATGCCACAAAAATAGGGAATTTTAAAACGAAGGTTCCAAATGTTCATTTCGAATTGTATCTTTGCGCCACACAACAACACAACTATGTACCGCATTCTTATTCGTCCGATTCTATTTCGTTTCGACCCGGAAAAAATCCACCATTTTACATTTAAACTGATTAAATTTCTTGCTAAAATCCCTGGATTTTCTAGTTTGTGTCGGTCGTTGTATGAAGTCAACGATCCGCGTCTCGAGCGGGAAGTGTTTGGTTTGAAATTTAAAAATCCGGTCGGACTAGCCGCTGGTTTTGATAAAGATGCGAAGTTGTTTAATGAGTTGTCCGACTTTGGGTTTGGTTTTATCGAAATTGGAACGCTTACTCCTGTGGGACAAGAAGGCAATCCGAAACAGCGCTTGTTCCGCTTGCGCGAAGATGAGGCGATTATCAATCGTATGGGGTTCAATAATGGTGGAGTGCAAAAAGCCGTTGAGCGTTTGAAGAAAAACAAAGGTGTTCTCATTGGGGGTAATATTGGGAAAAATAAAGTAACTCCAAATGAAGAGGCGGTCTCCGATTACAAAATTTGCTTCGAAGCCTTATTCCCTTATGTAGATTATTTTGTGGTGAATGTGAGTTCGCCCAATACGCCTAACCTGCGCGAACTTCAGGACAAAAAACCATTGACCGAACTTTTAGCCACTTTGCAAACGGAGAATCAAAAGCGTCCGTTACCCAAGCCCATTCTATTAAAAATTGCACCCGATTTAACGGAAGAACAATTGTTGGATATTATCGAAATTGTGCAAGATACCCATATCGCAGGGGTGATTGCTACTAACACTACTTTATCTCGTGAAGGACTGTATTCACCTAACAAATCAGAGGTGGGCGGACTTTCAGGAAAGCCGTTAACCCAGCGTTCGACGGAGGTCATTCGATTTTTGCACGAAAAAAGTAATGGTTCCTTTCCCATTATTGGAGTAGGAGGCATACATTCTGCGCAAGACGCTTTGGATAAATTGGACGCGGGTGCGTCTTTGGTCCAACTCTACACCGGCTTTATTTATGAAGGGCCGCAATTGGTCAAAGCGATTAATCAAGAATTACTCAAGCGAATGGGTTAAATTTCCTTGCGAAATCGTTTTCTTTAGTATATTTGAAGCCAATGGAAGCAGTTAAAATTATCGAATGTCCACGTGATGCCATGCAAGGCATTAAAACGTTTATTCCTACCGAAGTAAAGGTCAATTATTTACAGGCATTACTTCGGGTGGGGTTTGATACGTTGGATTTCGGAAGCTTCGTGTCGCCCAAAGCGATTCCCCAAATGCAAGATACTGCTGAGGTTTTAGCCCAACTGGATTTGAGTCAGACCCGCAGTAAATTACTCGCCATTATCGCCAACACCCAAGGCGCAGTAAGTGCGGCATCTCATAAAGAAATACAGTACCTCGGTTTTCCATTTTCGATTTCGGAAAACTTTCAAATGCGAAATACCCACAAAACGATTGCCGAGAGTTTAGTAACGTTACAAGAGATTTTGGACATTGCACACGGTGCCAATAAAGAAGTGGTGGCCTATTTGTCCATGGGTTTTGGAAATCCTTATGGTGATCCTTGGAATGTAGAGATTGTAGGCGAGTGGACAGAGCGGTTGGCACAAATGGGCGTGACGATTTTGTCTTTATCGGATACCATTGGGAGTTCGACACCCGAAGTCATCGATTATCTTTTTAGCAATTTAATACCCAAATACCCCACAATTGAATTTGGGGCGCATTTGCATACCACACCCGATAAATGGTTTGAGAAAGTGGATGCAGCCTACAAAGCAGGTTGCCGCCGTTTTGATGGAGCCATTCAAGGATTTGGCGGTTGCCCTATGGCCAAAGACGACTTAACAGGCAACATGCCTACAGAGAAAATGCTTTCCTATTTCACTACCGTCAAAGCCCAAACGCATTTGAGTCCGATGAGTTTTGAAAGCGCCTATAATGTTGCTTCACGCGTTTTTGGGGAGTTTCATTAAGATTAGTTTACAGTCGCAGTCGCAGTCACAGTATTTAGAATCACATATTAATTATTAAATTAATTTACTTCCAAATTTTTCAGGATGTTGGATCATATACTGAATTAATTTACCAATTTCTAAAGTCTCATTTTTATAACATAAGTATTGGTTTTCAGAGATGTATTCACATTCATATGCAAAAGTGATCCACACAAAGGTTTCAGAATTTTCGGCATCACAATCCGATAATTTACTAATGAAATGAAGAGGATACTTTCGTTTTCGATACGCTTCTGCAAGATTAGCACATACACTTCTTGAGGATCTTCTCATCTGATCGGTAAGGGCATAGGACTCTTCTTTAGGGAATGTTTTAGAAACCAAAAATAGTTTCATGGCAAGTAGGTATGCTTTTTTGTAAGCAAATAATTCTGTAAAATCCATTTTTATTCTATTTGGCGTTTATGCAATAAAAATATGAAATTCTATGAATAAATTGTTTTCATTTTTTTTTGATTAACAGTAATGAATTCAACTCAGGTAAACTGCGACTGTGACTGCGACTGCAAACTATTTCATAAAATCATTTTTTCCTCAAATAAAAGCCCTACATTTGCATGCAATTTAACTACAACAACTAAATTGCAACATGAAGGCACACAACACCAAAATCGTCGGTGAAGGTTTAACCTACGACGATGTTCTCCTTATTCCTGGATACTCAGAAGTACTCCCCCGCGAAGTTAGCATTCAATCCAAATTCACCCGCAACATTACACTCAATGTACCGATTGTCTCGGCCGCTATGGATACCGTGACCGAAAGTGCTATGGCTATTGCGATGGCGCAAGAAGGTGGGATTGGTGTTTTGCATAAAAATATGACCATCGAACAGCAAGCCGCCAAAGTGCGTAAAGTGAAACGTGCAGAAAGTGGGATGATTATCGATCCGGTAACCCTGCCGCTGTCGGCTACTGTTGGTGATGCTAAATTAGCCATGAAAGAATACGGCATCGGTGGTATTCCTGTTGTAGATGAAGAAGGATTATTGAAAGGAATTGTGACCAACCGTGATTTGCGCTTTGAAAAGGTAAACAGCCGTTCTATTTTAGAAGTAATGACATCTGAAAATCTGGTGACGGCTGCTCAAGGAACGACACTAGTTGAAGCGGAAAGCATTTTGCAAGAAAATAAAATTGAAAAACTACCGGTTGTTGACGGTCAAAACAAGTTGATTGGTTTAATCACCTTTCGCGATATTACCAAATTAATTCAGAAACCCAATGCCAACAAAGATGCCCTCGGAAGATTGCGCGTAGCGGCTGCGATTGGGGTTACAGGTGATGCCCTAGATCGTGCGACTGCTTTAGTTAATGCAGGTGTTGATGCCATAGTAATCGATACCGCTCACGGACATTCGTATGGGGTAATTGCAGTATTGAAAGCGGTAAAAACAAAATTCCCGCAATTGGATGTGGTAGTTGGAAATATTGCTACCCCTGAAGCGGCTTTATTTTTAGTTGAAAATGGTGCAGATGCCGTGAAAGTTGGTATCGGACCCGGTTCGATCTGTACTACACGTGTTGTAGCTGGAGTGGGATTCCCACAATTCTCAGCTGTACTAGAAGTTGCGGCTGCACTACGCGGAACAGGTGTACCAGTGATTGCTGACGGAGGAGTACGTTATACCGGAGATATTCCGAAAGCCATTGCAGCTGGCGCGGATTGTGTGATGTTAGGCTCGTTATTAGCAGGAACTAAAGAATCACCGGGCGAAACCATTATTTTCGAAGGACGTAAATTCAAATCGTACCGCGGTATGGGTTCGGTGGAAGCCATGCAAGAAGGTTCGAAAGACCGTTATTTCCAAGACGTGGAAGACGATGTGAAAAAGTTAGTTCCCGAAGGTATCGTAGGTAGAGTGCCCTACAAAGGCGAGCTTAACGAAAGCATGCAACAATTTATTGGCGGACTTCGCGCTGGTATGGGCTATTGTGGAGCGAAAGATATTCCAACCCTTCAAGAAAACGGACGTTTTGTGCGAATTACCGCCAGCGGTATCGGAGAGAGTCACCCCCATAACGTAACCATTACCAAGGAAGCACCGAATTATTCCCGATAATATAAAAATAGGATAGCGTATCTTTTCAAAATAAGATGCGCTATTTTTTTCTTTCCTTGAAGAAATAAGAAAAGAAAAGTTAGTCCAAAAAATAAAAAAACGGCTCACCTCAGTAAGCCGTTCATATAAAATTTATAATTCAAAACAACCCTTATATTCCCAAGTAGTTGCTGGGCGTAATTGCCATCAATTCGGCTTTGATAGCCTCATTTACCTTTAAAGTTTGGATAAATGCGTGAATTGAATCTTGGTTGATTGTAGCATTTGTACGCGTAAGGTCTTTTAAAGCCTCATACGGATTGGGATATCCTTCACGACGTAAGATGGTTTGAATGGCTTCGGCCACCACAGCCCAGTTGTTTTCTAAATCTTCGGCCAATTTGGCTTCATTCAAAAGTAATTTGTTCAAGCCTTTTAATGTGGCTTCAAAAGCGATAATCGTATGTCCTAAGGGTACTCCAACATTTCGCAAAACCGTACTATCAGTTAAGTCGCGTTGCAAACGTGAAATGGGAAGTTTCGCGGCTAAATGTTCGAACAAAGCATTGGCCATCCCTAAATTTCCTTCTGAGTTTTCAAAATCGATTGGGTTCACTTTATGCGGCATGGCAGACGAACCGATCTCGCCTTCTTTTATTTTTTGTTTGAAATAATCCATAGACACATACGTCCAGATATCGCGATCCAAATCAATTAAAATGGTATTGATTCGTTTTAACGCATCAAAAAAAGCGGCAAAGTGATCGTAATGTTCGATTTGTGTTGTTGGAAAAGAATGGTGTAAGCCCAAAACGCCTTCCACGAAATTCGTTCCAAAGTTCTTCCAATCGGTATTCGGGTAGGCAACGCGGTGCGCATTATAATTTCCGGTAGCTCCTCCGAATTTAGCGGCAAATGGCACGTTGAATAACAAACGCATTTGTTCTTCTAAACGCTCCACAAAAACCAGTATTTCTTTGCCCAAACGGGTAGGAGAAGCAGGCTGACCATGGGTGCGTGCCAACATAGGAATGTCATGCCACTCCATAGCTAATTGTTTTAAACGCGCTATCACGGCAATCAAGGAAGGAAGATAGACCTTTTCAAAGGCATGTTTCGTTGAAAGTGGAATGGCGGTATTGTTGATGTCTTGCGAAGTGAGTCCGAAGTGAATAAATTCTTTATACGGTTCTAATCCGAGTTGGTCAAATTTATGTTTGATGAAATACTCAACCGCTTTCACATCGTGATTCGTCGTTTTCTCGGTTTCCTTGATCCACAAGGCATCTTCGGTTGTGAATTCGTTATACAATTCCCGAAGGCTTGGAAATACCGATGGATTTACCTCTTTCAATTGCGGAATACCGGCTTCGCACAAAGCGATAAAATATTCGATTTCTACTAAAACGCGGTATTTGATTAAGGCTTCTTCCGAGAAAAAGGCGGCAAGGGGTTGGGTAACTTTACGGTAACGTCCGTCGATGGGCGAAATTGCGTTCAGTGCAGTAAGTGACATAGGTTGTGTTGTTAAGGCGCAAAATTACGGATTTGAATTTGGAAACGCCAAGTTAACCCCACACTTTTTTCAACTTTTCCCAAAGTAGGGGTACGCCAATTGACGCCGATTCGGGGATGATTTCGAGTGGATTGGCGATGTCGTATAAAGTAGCGGGTTTGGGATCAATATAAAATAGCGGCACTCTGGGACGCGCATAGTGTATGAGTCCGGCTGCCGGATACACTTGCATCGACGTTCCAATCACCACTACTGCATCAGCTTCTTGAACGCGTACAACCGCTTCTTCAAGGGCAGGAACCTCTTCGCCAAACCAAACGATATGCGGACGTAATTGTCGACCGTTGGGATCACAATCACCCAAATGCAAGTCGCCGGGCCACTCTATGATGTAATGAGGGTCTTTGGTTGAGCGCACTTTCAGGAGTTCGCCATGTAAATGCAAGACATTGGAACTCCCTGCCGCTTCATGCAAATTATCGACGTTTTGGGTGACAATATTTATCTTAAATTCTTTTTCCATTTGGGCCAATGTGGTGTGTCCTACGTTTGGCTTCACCGTATGCAATTGGCGTCGGCGTTGGTTGTAGAATTCCAATACCAAATCGGGATTTCGACGAAAACCATCAGGGGTAGCGACTTCCATTACATCATGTCCTTCCCATAATCCGTTAGCGTCGCGAAAGGTAGCGATTCCACTTTCGGCAGACATTCCTGCGCCAGTTAATAGGGTGAGTGTTTTCATGGAAAATGTAGTTTATACTTAAAGATTGTGCAAATTACGAAGAAAGAGGTGAGATACAAGAAGAAAGTGTAAAGATGCAAACTAGAAATAGGTGCTAATTTCTAATTCATGGAATCGACTTCATTAAAATTGTATTTTTGCAAAAAAAGAAATAATATGGTCGATTTGGAATTGTTTGCCTACCTAGAAGATTTTTTAACGGAGGAGCGCAAAGAGAAGTTCAAGAAGATTTTAGCCCTTCGCACCAACCACCTTACGATTGCGATGGAAGATGTGTACCAATTGCACAATACAAGTGCGGTGATGCGCAGTTGTGAGGTTTTTGGAGTGCAAGGTTTGCATGTAATCGAACAGAAGTTTGGTAAACGAATCGACCGTGAAATTGCTATGGGTGCTCAGAAATGGGTGGATGTACATCGGTATAATTCCATTCCCAATTGTATCGATACCTTACGCAATCAAGGCTATCAAATTATTGCCACTACGCCACATAACGATTCGTGTTATTTACATGAGTTTGATATTACCAAGCGTTCGGCTATATTTTTTGGAACTGAAAAAGAGGGATTGTCGCCCGAAATCATGGAACAAGCCGATGGGTTTTTAAAGATTCCGATGGTCGGATTTACAGAAAGTTTGAATATTTCTGTTTCCGCAGCGATTGTGATTCAAGATTTGACCACCCGTTTGCGCCAATCGGAAATCGACTGGCACTTAACGGAGGAAGAAGTCTTGGAACATCGTTTGCAATGGACAAAAAATTCCATTAAAGATGTGGATCGAATTATTGAGCGGTATTATTCGGATCGTCAGCTACTTTCACAAAGTGAGTAAGGACAAACGTCATAAATTCAGATTGTAATTCACTACTGTTTCTTTTTTCATGTTCGAATAACATGGCTATAGTACCCGATTCTTCTGTTGTACAAACACCAAATCCAGCGTACTTTTTACCCTCATGAGTATACGTATAAAAGATTTGTTTAGTGCGGTCTGAGGATACCTCCTCTTTAGTAATTTTCAAATCTGTATGGGTAGGCCCTAAAAGTTCGCTCAACGTTCCTTTTTCTGAATAGTCATTAATCCAAGTGATGACATCATTGTTGCTTTTGAATCCGAAACGAATAGGTTGTTGAGGATTTTGAATCAACATTGTCCCTTTCTCTAGTTTCAGACTTGTAGATAAGTCGAAAGGGAGTAGTGAATCTTTAGCCAATCGAGTAATTCCACGATTGATTAAAACAATGTCTTCAGTTTCTTTTAACTCAGCATAAGGAAGATATAATTGTTTTGGTGCTTGCATCGCTTGAGCTTCTCTGAGCCGTTGTCTATTTTCCTCTTGCATTTGCATTACATTTTGCAATTGCTGTGAAGGATTGTAACTGGGAGAGGAGTTTTGTCGGTTACAAAACATTACAATACGCACTAAGGCAATGAGTAGTAAAACAACACTCAATACGTAGCGCCACGGACTTTGATTGGATTCCATATTAAAATTCTGAAGATTTAAAATCGAATGTACTCAGTTGTTTGGCTTGTGTATCGATTAAAATGTAGGTAACTTTTTGGATACCTAAACTGCGCATGCGTTGGATTGAATTGCGCGTTGTGGGGTCATTTTTTAGCGATTCTTTTACAAGGGGCGTTGCGTTGGGGCTTTCAAGAATTTCTTTGACATCATCAGGGACTTCTAAAGTGTATGCGATTGATGCAGGACCTGTTTTTTCGATTTTCATCAAACGGGATCCGTCTGCATTTTTCATTGGCAAATTAGAATTAAAAGCTTCCAAAGCTACCGTGACGGGGTCATTAGAACCGGATTTAATTAAACTGCCTTTGTTTTGGTTGTCCAAAAAAGTTTTATCTACATCAAGTGTTGTGATAATTCTGCCATTGGCATCGTTTATATGTATTTTGAATTTTACGGCTTCATTGATGAGTTCCATCATGGTTTCGTCTCTTTGGAACATAGAGGGAATGGATTTTTCCATAAGTTGAGCGGCACTACTACTCGCAGGGTCATTAATGTCAAGAGGGGTTCCCAAATCCATAGTGATTTGGTCTAAGCCTTCTACTTTGGCAGAGATATTACCATTGGAACGCATTTGAGCGGTTTGATTAAAACCTTCTACAAATTCATGCATTTTTTGGGTGCGCGACTTGCAAGCTGTAAATGATACAACTAATAAAGTGAGGATGAGGTAAGTGCTAATTTTTTTCATGAACCATTTTATAAAGGGTCCAAGGTACACATTCTCAACAAATAAATGAATAGGAGATTGTTTATCTTACTTTTGCTAAAACCTTATATTGTTCATAACATTGGCTGATAGCCTCCATGATTTGAAGGTCATTAGCGGTTTCAATAAAGGCTTCAGAATAACTGCAGCGGCTTAAGATTTCTGCAATATCTTTTTTATCAACACCTAAAAGAATAGCGATAGTTTCGCGATCGTATTTGGTTTCTAGCAAATTTTTTACGGTGTCATCTTTTTTCATTTCCCTAAGTTTGCGAAGTTCTTTTGGCTTTTTACCAAAGAAATTATGCAACATGTCGGCAGGATTGAAAACCGAACTTACGACTCGTGTAAAAGCATTGGGAGAGGATTCTCCAGCTTCATAGGCTTGAGGGAGTCCAGAAATACTATAGCGGTAATTTTCTTTATAAGGAATTAACTTCGTATCTACTTCAAGGTAACCTGTAAGTTTGTATTTACGAATGACTACTTCTTCCAGTGCAATAGCTTTTTCTGTAATTTCCAAACGAGCAGTTCCTGTTTTAACCCAGTCATTGGTAACACGAACTCGTAAAGATTGGAAACCAATCATGGTAATGTGTAATGTGTCGTTAACAGCAGCATTGATTTCAAATTCTCCTTTTGAATTTGTTTGGGTTCCCTTAACACGATTGATATTGATGATATTCACGTTGGGCACTGGTAGTGCATTGGTGCTGTTGAAAATAGTTCCTTTTACTTTTACATCGGGACTCGTTTGAGCGGTAATTGAACGGCCCAAAAGGATGCATACTAAGAGAAACCAGTACTTCATAAGTGTTTTTTCTGATGTTAAAAATAGGAATTTTAACAGTAACTCCAAGAGTAATTGTAAAGATTATAAGAAAATTAACAAGCTAACTTTAACGGGTTGGTTTACCAAGTGTTCCACTTAAATGTAAAAGATAGATCAAAAAAAAGCCCTCCGAAGAGGGCTTGTATTAACTTTTTCTGCGACGTTTAGCAGCTTCAAAGGCTTTGTTTGCAGGATTACTAGGACGTCCTTCTGAACGGCGTCCTTCACTGCGACGACCTTCAGAGCTTCCGCCTTCTGAACGGCGTCTTTCAGGACGGCTATCACTACGACGGTCACTACGTCCTTCAAAACGGGTATCATTACGATCGCCACGACGTTCGCTACGGCGTTCTGAATGATCGGCAAATCGATCACGACGTTCGCGTTTTCCACCAAAATCACCGCGTCCACCGCCACCACCACGGCGATTACCACCATCGTTTTTGGAGATTTCCACATTGATTTTACGTCCCTCTAATTGGTAATTGGCAAAAATATCCATTACTTTTTCAGCATGTTCGCCATCAGTATTAAAGAACGAGAAACCTTCTTTTACATCTACTTTGAAAACGTCATCACGACCTAAATCTAAAGCTTCACGTAAGAAGTCTTTTAATTTCATCCAATCGAAGTCATCACGAGAACCGATATTGATAAAATAACGAACGGCATCGCCTGCTTTGATTGAACCTCCCGAACTACGCTCATTACTGCTGCGTTCTCCAGAAAGGTCTTTTTTCTTCTTGTAATAATTCAAGAAACGATTGAATTCTACAGAAACCATTTTACGAATCAACTCTTCTTTGGTTAAGCCTTCAAATACTTGGTTGATGGCTGGTAAATAGTTGTCGATTTCGTGATCAATTTCAGTATCGTTAATCTTGTTGGCCAAGTGTAACAATTGAATTTCACAGATTTCCATTCCTCCAGGGATTGATTTCTCTTCAAACTTCTGTTTGATGATTTTCTCAATCGTGTGGATTTTACGGATTTCTGATTTAGTAATGATTACAATTGATGTTCCTAATTTACCAGCACGTCCAGTACGACCTGAACGGTGGTTGTAGGTTTCGATTTCATCTGGTAATTGGTAATTGATAACGTGCGTTACGTTATCTACGTCAATTCCACGAGCAGCTACATCGGTGGCTACTAACATTTGGATTTGACGCCCACGGAACGATTTCATTACGGCATCACGTTGTGCCTGTGAAAGATCGCCATGTAACGCTGCAGCATTATAACCATCTTCAATTAATTTTTCAGCTACGGCTTGCGTATCGCGTTTTGTACGACAGAAAACCACCGAAAAGATATCGGGATTAGCATCGGCTAAACGTTTTAATGCTTCGTAACGATCACGCGCATTCACTACATAAAATTCGTGCGAAACGGTATTGGTACCTGAGTTTTTCGCTCCTACGGTAATTTCTTCAGGTTCAAACATGAATTGTTTTGCAATACGTGCCACTTCAGCGGGCATTGTTGCAGAAAACAACCACGTAGATTTGTCATCCGGAGTATCAGAAAGGATGGAGCAAATGTCGTCATAGAATCCCATGTTCAACATTTCATCTGCTTCGTCAAGGATGCAATAGGCAATGTTCTTAATGTTTACAAACCCACGGTTAATCATGTCTTGCATACGACCTGGAGTCGCTACAATGATTTGCGCACCGCGTTTCACTTCTCGAGCTTGTTCGGTAATGCTAGCACCTCCGTACACCGCTACCACATTAAGGCCCTTGATGTATTTGGAGTATTGTTTTAATTCGTTGGTAATTTGCAAACACAGTTCGCGTGTTGGGGACAAAATCAATGCCTGCGTAGTGCGGTCATCGACATCTATTTTTTGTATTAACGGAAAGCCAAAAGCTGCAGTTTTTCCGGTTCCGGTTTGGGCCAAAGCCACAAGGTCAGTCTCCTGTTCCAAAAGCACAGGAATCGCTTTTTCTTGAATCTCCGACGGAGTTTCAAATCCCATATCGCCAATTGCTTGTAAAAGCTGGGCGTTAAGGCCTAATTGTTCAAATTTATTCATTAGATCGTATTAATTCGGGTGCAAAGGTAGACTTAATAATTGGATATAGCTAATTATTAAGTGATTAGTAACAAAGTGGATGTTGCTATTTGGCTTGAAAATCAAGGAATTACTAAAAATTGAACTGCGATAAATGCAGGATTTTAGTGGAAAAAGAAGGGGATTGAAATTTTAGTATGCCGATAGGTAATGATGTCGTAATGAATTGATTATTTATCCGATAAAAATGTAATTAGTTGTTGAACAGCCTTTCCACGGTGACTTAATGCTGCTTTTTCTGAAGCATCCATCTCTGCAAAGGTTTGGGATTGTCCAGTGGGAACAAATACAGGATCGTATCCAAATCCTTGTGTGCCGCGTTTTTCTCGAATAATCTCACCACTCACAATTCCAGTAAACTGATGGGTTTCACCATTAAGGTTTAAAGCGATGACTGTTTTGAATTGAGCTTTTCGCGAGGCTTTGTTATCCAATTCAAACAACAGTTTATTCATATTGTCTAAAGCGTTTTTTTGCTCACCTGCATAGCGCGCAGAATGCACTCCAGGAGCACCATTTAGCGCTTCAACTTCTAGTCCTGTATCATCAGCAAAACAAGGAAGACCATAGTGTTGGGTTACATAATCGGCTTTCAATTGCGCATTGCCTTCAATCGTTTCAGCGGTTTCTGGAATATCGACATCACAGCCAATATCTTGTAATCCTACCAATTGGATAGACTTCGGAAGCATGGCGCTTATTTCGGCAATTTTGTGCGTATTATTGGATGCAAAGACGAGTTTCATAGGGATTTTGTTTCTACAAAAATAGGAATTATATATTGAAATTTTGCTAGTATTTTGTTTATCAATTTTCTTTATACTATTGAACAAAGGTTAATAAACAAGAATTGACTTACATTTTAAAACACTGATAATCAATGGTTTTTTGTTTTTAACATGATTTTAAGAAAGATAAGTCCTACGAGAGAAAACCAATTTAGGAGTTGTTACGTAATTTGGCTTACACTCTAAAAGACAGATAATGAAAAAATCCCCAAAGTTTCGTTATTTGACCTACTTGATTATGCTATTGTGTTTTTATTTAGGTCAGGCACAGTTTATATTTGACTCAAAGCAAATTGAGCACCAATCCTTGCATACACATGCTTCAATTTTTAAAGATGAATCGACTCAGTTAAAAATTCAGCAAGTAAGTCAACTGGAAGCGAAACAATTTACACCCCTCATAGTTGAAAATACCGATCTTGGTTTTACTACAGCAAATTATTGGATAAAATTTTCATTACGAAATGATCGAAAACAATCGATATCCTACTATTTAGAAACTTCTCGACCCATTGTTGATGTTGCCAATTTATATGAATTTGAAAAGGGTAAGCTCATTCAGATTCAAAAGAGTGGTGACAATATACCGGTGAACACAAAATCGGTTAAACAACGAAAAACCTTATTCAATATCGATTTACAACCAGGTGAAGCCCATGATTATTTCCTACAATTGGGTAGTGATGGCGAAGTAATCAATGCGCCACTTGTTTTGCATTCCGCGAATGATTTAATGGATGAATCATCCTATGAACAAATTGTATTTGGATTCTTTTATGGAATGTTGATGTTATCGGCAGTTATCTATTTGTTTTTCTTCTTTGCGATGAAGCAACGTGTATTCTTAAACTACAGTTTATATGTGTTTTTCATCGGAATGTTACAGTTTTCTTTGGATGGCTTTTTTCATTATTTAATTGACCCAGAAGGAGGTTGGCTTTCGGATAAAGCAGTAATCTTTTATGCAATTATAGCGGGTTATTTTCTAGGTTCCTATGCACAATCTTATTTGAGAGTTCGTCGTTTTAGTGTTCTCATCAATCGTCTTTTTTATGTATTGTATGCTTTCTTGGGTGTATTAATGTGTATTACATTGTTTTTACCCAACCTTTTTCATCTCACATATCCTTTGATGAATTTGGCGGGTTTGTTTGAATTGATTTTAATTATTACCTCCTTGTTTGTGATTTATTTGCGAAGCAAAGAGGTGTATTATTTCTTCTCATTTGGCATCTTATCATTGGTGACAGGTTTTGTGGTGTTTATTTTGAAAAACTTGAGTCTTTTGCCTGTAAGCTTTATTACAGAAAACAGCTCCAAATTGGGTACAGGAGTAGAAGTTTTATTTCTTTCGTTATCGATGGCAAATCTTATCAAACAATTACGTGATGATCGTGAAAAATTGCAAGGAGAAGCCTTACGTAAATCAGAGGAGATGAATGAAATGAAAACGTATTTCCTTTCCAATATTAGCCACGAGTTACGTACGCCATTGAATGCAATTTTAAATTATACCGATTCCATCAAAGGGGAAGTTCAAATGAGTTCGGTACTTGAAAAATGTGAAATTATCAGTAGTAATTCTCGTGGATTATTAGGTTCAGTAAACGATATTTTGGATTTTTCTAAAATAGAAAAAGGGGAGATACAATTGGAACGTCAGAATTTTCAAATTAAGAAAGTTCTTGATGATATCGTAACCGAAATGAAGGGTCGTGCTGAACAAAAGGGATTGGATTTTCAATTTGTGGTAGAAGGTAATTTACCCTATACCGTTTTTGGAGATGCGCAACGTATTCGTCAAATGTTGCAAAATGTCTTAGGAAATGCAGTGAAGTTTACAGCAGAGGGAATTGTGAAGTTTATTGTCAACGTGGAAACTTTTGATAATGCGACTTCCTTAAAATTTACCATTTCCGATTCAGGAGAAGGAATTCCTAAGGATAAAATGGATCAAATTTTTGAATCGTTTACCCAACAACAAATTGATAATAAACGTAAATATGGCGGATTGGGTCTAGGGTTATATATCGTAAAAGCCTTAGTGAATTTGCATCAAGGAACATTAAATTTAAACAGTATGGAAAACCAAGGTACTGTATGTACTATTGCGTTTAATCTGGATGTAGTTGCTGTGAATGCTCCTGTGGTGCAAGAACCTGTGGCTCCGAATTATGATTTGAAAGGGAAACGTATTTTGGTGGTAGAAGATAA
Source organism: uncultured Flavobacterium sp. (assembly GCA_964395965.1). GTDB lineage: Bacteria > Bacteroidota > Bacteroidia > Flavobacteriales > Flavobacteriaceae > Flavobacterium. Next base: position 1,656 of record CAYNDK010000052.1, on the reverse strand, counting down.
TGTAATGAATCAAATGGTCTTAAAAATGATTTTCAAGAAATGGCAAAATTTAGAAGTAGATTTTGCCAATCATGGAGAAGAAGCTTTAAACTACTTGAGTGAGAAAAACTATAATCTCATTTTGATGGATTTACAAATGCCAGTTATGGATGGTTATGAAACAACCATTGCTATTCGCGAAGGAAAATCGGGAGTAAATGAGTCGGATATCCCAATTGTTGCCGTTACTGCCGATGTTATGGAGACTACTAAAGAACGGGTAAAAGAAATTGGTATGAATCATTACATGACCAAACCAGTTGATAAAGAAATGCTGTTCCAAATTGTGTCGGCTATGGCTAGTTAAAAAGTAACCTGCTCTTTGTTAATATAATCGTAGACACATTACTAGGATAGCTGATAATGAATGACTACTTTTGCCCCGTTAAAAAACGCATTTTTTATCATGGTAAAAGATCTATTTGAAAGAATACAACAAAATAAAGGTCCGCTAGGACGATGGGCTTCTCAAGCAGAAGGTTATTATGTATTTCCAAAATTGGAAGGAGAATTGGGACCACGGATGAAATTCCAAGGCAAAGAAATTTTGAATTGGAGTATCAACGATTATTTAGGTTTAGCCAATCATCCAGAAATTCGTAAAGTGGATGCTGAAGCCGCTCAAAACTATGGAGCAGCTTATCCTATGGGAGCTCGTATGATGAGTGGTCATACTACTTTGCATGAACAATTACAAAATGAATTGGCCGAATTTGTACAAAAAGAAGCGGCTTATCTATTGAATTTTGGTTACCAAGGAATGGTGTCAATCATTGATGCTTTAGTAACTAAAAATGACGTAATTGTCTATGATGTGGATTCTCACGGTTGTATCATTGACGGTGTACGTTTGCACATGGGTAAACGTTTTACATACAAACACAATGATGTTGAGAGTTTTGAAAAGAACTTACAACGTGCCACAAAAATGGCGGAAGAGAATGGCGGTGGTATTTTAGTGATTACCGAAGGTGTTTTCGGAATGCGAGGACAACAAGGTAAATTGAAAGAAATTGTCGCTTTAAAAGAAAAATACAATTTCAGATTGTTGGTAGACGATGCCCACGGATTCGGAACCTTAGGTAAAACAGGTGCAGGAGCAGGTGAGGAGCAAGGTTGCCAAGACGGAATAGATGTGTATTTCTCTACATTCGCTAAATCCATGGCAAGTATTGGAGCTTTTGTAGCTGCCGATCAAGATATCATTGATTATTTGAAATACAATTTGCGTTCGCAAATGTTTGCTAAGTCATTACCCATGATCATGACAGTTGGGGCTTTAAAACGTTTGGAAATGTTGCGAACAATGCCTGAATTGAAACAAAAACTATGGGATAATGTCAATTATTTACAAAATGGACTGACTTCTCGTGGATTCAATATCGGTGATACCAATACTTGCGTAACTCCAGTATATCTTGAAGGTTCTATACCTGAAGCTATGGTTATGGTAAATGATTTACGTGAAAATTATAATATTTTCTTGTCAATTGTTGTGTATCCAGTAATTCCAAAAGGTATTATCTTATTACGTATGATTCCAACAGCTTCTCATACTATTCAAGATATTGATGAGACACTTGCTGCTTTTGAAGCCATTCGTGAGAAACTAGAAAA
>CAYNDK010000051.1:0-16549 GCA_964395965.1 uncultured Flavobacterium sp. | reverse complement strand
AAATCTGTTTACAGGTCCTGTTTATTTTATATATAAAATTGTTTCGGTTATCAATCTATGTAAAGAATTAAAAAAAACGTATCCTGATCATGATTTTGTCCCGGTATATTGGATGGCAACGGAAGATCATGATTTTGAAGAAATTCAGTCGTTTCGTTTTAATAACTCGAAAATAACTTGGAACACCGCTCAAACTGGTGCCGTTGGCCGTTTTATCATTGACGATTCATTTGAACCCACACGGGAAGTATTTTATACTCAAATTCCGTCTGGAGAACGCGGTGATTTTTTACGAGAGCTTTTCAATGCAGCCTATCAGAAAGATCGAACATTGGCAGAAGCAACACGCCATTTAGTCCATTCGTTATTTGATAATCACGGTTTAATCATTATTGATGGAGATGCCAACTCTTTAAAAAAAGCATTTGTCCCTTTTGTTTTACGAGAATTAAAGGAACAAACTTCCTATCATGCCGTTCAAAAAACAATTCAAGAATTTGCTCCCTACAAGGTTCAAGTAAATCCTCGCGAAACAAATTTATTTTATCTTTCGGAAGGTATTCGCGAACGAATCGTTGTTGAAAAAGATACCGTTTCCATTCTAAATACAGCACTACAATATAGCCTTGTTGAATTTGAATCAATCATCCAAAACAATCCGCAGTGCATTAGCCCAAACGTACTCCTTCGCCCATTATATCAAGAAATCATTTTACCGAATTTAGCCTACATTGGCGGGGGGGGTGAAATTGCGTATTGGCTAGAATTAAAAAATATGTATTTGCAATTCGGTATACCATTCCCCCTATTGATGTTACGCAATTCTGTAGTGAATGTGACTCAAAAACAAGAGCAAAAACGTAATAAGTTAGCACTTTCATATACTGAATTATTCAAGACTCAAGAACAACTACAAATTAGCAGTACCCATCGTATGAGTTCGCTCAACTTCGATTTTGAAACTCAAAAACAATTTTTAAAAGACCAATTCGAATCGTTATACCAATTGGCGTTACAAACCGATAAATCCTTTGTGGGTGCTGTCAAAGCGCAGGAACAAAAACAAATCAAGGGATTAAATAACTTACAAAAAAGATTGATTCGTGCAGAAAAGAGAGTTCATAGTGAACAACTGGAACGAATCATTGCTTTACAAAATGAATTATTTCCGAATCAAGGATTACAAGAACGAAGTGCCAATTTTAGCACTTTTTACATGGAATTTGGCCCCGAGTGGATGGAACGATTACTACATGAACTAAATCCCTTGAAAAGTTGTTTTTCGGTTTTGATTTTCGAATAATTTATAAACACTATAACGTTTTAGTAACCTCATTAAAGCGCTTCGGTTTTGTAAATCAGCAATTTAGATTAACTTAGTTGGAAAATCAACTAAATATGATCAAAAAACTACTTACTTTCTTAGCATTCGTTTCCATTGCAAATGCAAATGCGCAAACCATTTCAATTGTGGGAAGTGGTGTAAATGGATGGCCTCCTACTAATGGGCCTGAAATTACTTTAGCCACTACCGACAACATTGTTTATTCCATTTCAAACCTTGCCGTTTCTACGGGTTTTGTCAAATTTAGACAAGATTTAGATTGGGCAGTAAACTGGGGATCAACTTCCTTTCCAAACGGTACTGGTACGCAAGGGGGAGCCGATATTCCGACAATTTCGGGTACCTATAATGTAACGTTTAATCGTTTGACTGGAGCCTATTCTTTTGCGGGGACAGCAACTGGTGCAACCATTGATCTTTGGGGACCAGCTGTTAATGCACAATTGGGGTACGGCGGTCCGGGTGTTGCTATGACGACCAGTGATGATGTGAATTATTCTTTGGCTAATTTCATATTCACCTCGGGCAACGCCTATTTTCGTCAAAACGGAAACAACAATCTTACGTATGGAAGTACCGCTTTTCCATCGGGAACTGCTGTTGCCTCTGGTCCATCAATTCCAATTAATGGAGGGGAATGGTATGTAACCTTTAATCGCGTAACTGGAGTGTATAATTTCGATTATCCTCAAATTGGAATATTAGGTTCGGCTTTGAATGGATGGACAACCGACACCGATTTACAAACCAATGATGGGTTTAATTATACTGCACAAGTTAGTCTAACCACCGGTGCCGTAAAATTCCGTAAAAACAACGATTGGGGCATTAATTGGGGAGGAACAAGTTTTCCAAGTGGTTCAGGAACGCAAGGCGGACCCGATATCAATATCCCAACTGCAAGTAATTACTATGTTACCTTCGAACCGTTGACGGGTAATTACACCTTTACAGATTTATTGAGTGCAACTTCTTTCGAAAAACCAAAATTTTCAGCATACCCAAATCCATCTGCGACTACATGGACATTTGAAGGAAATACATCTATGGAAAAAATTGAGTTATTGGATATAAGTGGAAAAATTTTGGATTCGGTTTTACCTATAAGCACTTCTTACACTTTACAAAATAACAATTTGAGTCCGGGTATCTACTTGGCTCGCATTCATACTGCAACTGCTATACAAACCGTCAAGCTGATCAAAAATTAATTCAAGAGTTAGTCCTATGAAATCCTCAATATGAAAATGTTGAGGATTTTTTATTTTATACTAAAATGATTTCGATAATCTGATTCAAAACACTACTTTTGCACCCGAAAAATAATATTTTACACAATGTCAGGGAATAGAACTTTTACAATGATTAAACCGGATGCGGTTGAAAAAGGACACATCGGTGGTATTTTAAATATGATTGCTGAAGGCGGTTTCAGAATCGTATCCATGAAATTAACGCAATTAACCGTTGCTGATGCACAACAATTCTATGCGATCCACAAAGAAAGACCTTTCTTTGGTGAATTGGTAGAATTCATGACACGCGGTCCAATCGTAGCTGCAATTTTAGAAAAAGACAATGCGGTGGAAGACTTTAGAACATTAATCGGAGCTACCAATCCAGCTGACGCAGCGGAAGGTACAATCCGTAAAAAATATGCAACTTCTATTGGAGAGAATGCCGTTCACGGTTCTGACTCTGATGAAAATGCAGCGATTGAAGGTGCTTTCCACTTTGCAGGAAGAGAGCAATTCTAATTCAAAAAAAATCTATAGAAAAGCCGGTGCATGTGTACCGGCTTTTTTTATTTATACTTTTCAAATAATAATTGAACTACTTTATCGGTTCGAGCATACCGTTCATCACGCTCAATTTTATAGGCTGGGGCTACCCGTTCTTCACACGTTTGAAGTGTACAAGATTCACAAGTAACTCCTACAGTTCGTTTTACTAAGTGTTCGGATTTCAAAAACTTGATGGTTTGTACTGTCAAAGGAGAGACCATTATCCCTAAAGCGATACTTCGATAATAACCACTACGAAATGGATCTTTTGTTGCCGTTGACAATACCAAATACTCATTTTCGGTATGGGTATAAGATGAAATTTGAGCATCAGACAATTGGGTAAGTTCAGACTCAGGCAATACTTGTAAATTGCGTATAGAAACCCATCTACGGCAATAGTGCTCATTATGTTCATTTCCATGGGGATCCAAGGAATTTGTAATATGCAATTCTTTGGTTAACTGAATCGCTCCTCGTTCTGGTTTATACCGAAAACGCAAAAAGAAAAGGTTTTTTAAATTAAAATCATTCGGAAGAATATTCGTTAGGCGCTGATAAAAAGTTTCGGGTGAATCGGTAAAATTTGACATCAAGGCTTCAAATGCATCCGCTTGAAAATGGGGTTGATTGAAAAAGGACTTCAGGGATTGTACTAATCGTTTCTTTGGAATCAATAAAGCCCCAGCAAAATAAGAGGCTACAAAGTTATTGAACACTTGATCAAATCGTTCAAATTGTATCCATGAAAAGGTATATAACCGATCCGTGATTTGTAAATAATTGTATGCAATTTCTTTCGCATAAATAAACATACGTTGAGATGTATCCGACTCGGAAGAAACCAATAAGGTTTTTGAACTCGGCACAAATACAGAACGTAATTTATCCAATTCCCGATGCAATGTTAATTCTTCATTATTGATTGTATAACCATATTCTTCGATCAATATTTCTTCCAAATCATTCACATCCAATTTTTTATTTAGATCAATTGAATAGGCTTTTGCAAATTGTTCCACCTGCTGTTCATACACTTCAAAGTAATTATCATGAGCTTCCTGATAGGAACGAAGTGCGGCTAGAAAGAAACTTTCACGCGTGAGGTTGTAATTCTTGGCGATCTCAAACAAGGTGGTTATGAAAGCATTGACTTTCAAAGGTGCATCCGCAATAATATCAATCAAATCGCTTTCACGGATACCAAAAATATCTAGAGGAATCTCTTTTAAAATTTTGGATTGCAAAATCTCACCTATGGGAGCTAAGTTTTTATCCAATTTTAATGAAACTAAATCATCATAATTGGTATCTAGTGCTTCGGCTAACAAGAGAATTTTATCTCGTTTTGGATACTTTTTCCCTTTTTCAATTTCATTGAGATAGGATTTTGACAATCCTGTTTTTTTAGCTAATCCAAATAATGACAAATCTTTCTCATTCCTTATTTGTCGCATCTTCAACCCAAATATCAAACGAATATATTCTTCTTCTATCATTCTTACTGATTCCATTTAATTTTCAAATTTAATTTTTTTGCGGAAAATCACAAAAATAATTTTTTTCACTTTTTTGCGAACGTTCGCTTGTTTTGTGTTTTTTAATTTTATAATATTGCTGTAAATTAAAAATCAGCTACCATGGAAACTGCACTAACAACTATTTCAATTCGAAGAGAAGCCGAGCACTATGCTTCACTTTTAACTCCTGAAGCACTCACCTTTCTTGAGCAACTTCACCTAAAATTCAATACTTCACGAAAAGTGCTATTAGAAAAGAGAAAGCAACAGCAATTGGAATTTGATCGAGGCGCTACACCAAAATTCCCAACAGAAACAAGTGCTATTCGAACAGGAACGTGGACAGCTGCTCCGATTCCTGAAAAATTACAAGACCGAAGAGTTGAAATTACAGGACCCGTTGATGCAAAAATGATTATTAATGCGTTAAATTCTGGTGCCTCCATGTTCATGGCTGACTTTGAGGACAGTTGTGCACCTACTTGGAAAAACCTTATGGAAGGACAACTCAACTTACACGCGGCCCTTCGTAAAACCTTACGCTTAGAAACCCCTACCAAAACCTACGAACTCGGTCCTAAAACTGCTACATTATTGGTTCGACCCCGAGGTTTGCATCTGGAAGAGAAAAATCTTTATTATGGAGATGAGCGGCTCTCAGCTTCTTTGGTCGATTTTGGATTATTTGTTTTTCATAATGCACAATACGCCTACCAACATGAAGAAGGGCCATTTTTCTATATCCCTAAATTGGAACATTACTTGGAAGCACGCTGGTGGAATGAAGTCTTTGTATTTGCTCAAAAGTACTTACAAATTCCAACAGGAACATTTAAAGCTACCGTTTTAATAGAAACCATTACTGCAAGTTTTCAACTGGATGAAATCATTTATGAACTAAGGGATCACATCGCAGGATTAAATTGTGGTAGATGGGATTATATTTTTTCTTATATCAAAAAATTAAAAACACACGACCAATTTCTCGTCCCCGATCGGGATCAAGTGACCATGACAAGTCCGTTCATGCAAGCCTACGCGTTGCGAGTGATACAGGTTTGTCACAAACGCAATATCCTAGCAATTGGCGGCATGGCAGCACAAATTCCAATAAAAAATGACGAAGAAGCCAATACCATTGCCATTCAAAAAGTCATCACTGACAAAGAACGAGAAGTTAGAAATGGTCATGACGGGACATGGGTAGCACATCCTGGCTTGGTTGCCCCAGTGTTGAAAGTTTTTAATACCCATATGCCTACCAAAAACCACCTTCATATCAAACGAAATGAACTTCAAATTACAGAGGGAATGTTGGTTGAACTGCCTCAGGGAACCATCACCGAGAATGGAGTTCGCAAAAACATCCATGTTGGTATTTTGTATTTAGAATCTTGGCTAATGGGCACAGGTGCTGCAGCCTTATACCATTTGATGGAAGATGCGGCAACAGCAGAAATCTCTCGAGTTCAACTCTGGCATTGGCGCAATAAAGAAGTAGTATTGGAAAACAATGAAATATGCTCGTCATCGTATTACCAAAAATTAGTGCAAGAAGAACTCGAAAAAATCAAAATCAGTATTGGAGATTCTCGCTATGAGTCGGGGCGTTTTGATTTGGCTTCAGCACTCTTTTTCAAAATGATTACTGCAGACGAACTAGCAGAATTCTTAACGCTAGAAGCTTACGAATTTTTAGAATAAAAAAACCGGATGCGGCAACATCCGGTACACATTTTCAATAATAAATATGAATCACTATCAAAAACTTTTCAAAAGTATGAAAACATCTGAACGAATTCAAGCATTACAACACGATTGGTCAACAAATCCAAGATGGAACGGAATAGTTCGACCCTACAGTGCTGAAAAAGTAGTAGAACTTCAAGGTTCCTATCAAATTGAATACAGTATTTCCCGCCGTGGTGCTGAGGTATTATGGCATAAATTAAACCATCAAAGTTGGGTAGCTGGTTTAGGCGCATTAACAGGCAACCAAGCAATACAAGAAGTGGAAGCTGGTTTGGAAGCCATTTATTTGAGTGGCTGGCAAGTGGCTGCTGATGCCAATGTAGCTGGTGAAATGTACCCTGATCAATCACTATATCCTGCAAACAGTGTTCCGTTGGTTGTAAAACGAATCAACAACGCACTTTTACGTGCAGATCAAATACAGTCCGTAAACAAAGTTAGTGAAAAGAAAGACTATTTAGTTCCGATAATTGCTGATGCAGAAGCTGGCTTTGGCGGTAATTTAAATGCTTTTGAACTGATGAAAAGCATGATTGAAGCAGGTGCTTCAGGGGTTCACTTTGAAGATCAATTGTCATCGGCCAAAAAATGTGGACACTTAGGAGGCAAAGTATTAGTCCCAACCCAAGAAGCGATCAACAAACTTATCGCAGCGCGTCTAGCAGCAGATACAATGGGTGTCCCAACATTAATTATCGCTCGAACAGATGCAGATGCAGCCAATTTATTAACTAGCGATATTGACGAACGTGACCAAAAATTCGTTACTGGGGAGCGCACTGCGGAAGGTTTTTACTATGTCAATGCTGGAATTGCACAAGGAATTGATCGCGGTTTATCGTATGCTCCCTATGCGGATTTAATTTGGTTAGAAACTTCCACACCCGATTTGAATCAGGCCCGTCAATTTGCTGAAGCAATTCATGCCGAATTTCCAGGAAAATTACTGGCTTATAACTGTTCCCCATCGTTTAATTGGGCGGCAAAATTATCCGTATCAGAAATGGAAACTTTCCGTGAAGATTTAGCCGCAATGGGATACAAATTCCAGTTTATCACCTTGGCAGGGTTCCATGCTTTAAATACATCAATGTTCGAATTGGCATTGGCGTATAAAAAAAGAGGTATGGCAGGGTATTCTGAGTTACAAGAACGCGAATTTGCATTACAAAAAGAAGGATTTAAAGCGGTTAAGCATCAAAATTTTGTGGGGACATCTTACTTTGATGCCGTTCAAGATACTGTCACTTTAGGTTTAGCATCAACAGTTGCTATGAAAGACTCGACTGAAGTTGCACAATTCTAAGTTTTTTTTAGTTTTAGTTTGTAAAGACGCTCCTTTTGCCGGGGGCGTTTTTCTTTATAAATAGCCCATATCCAATTGTCCAAAATAGAGTGCTATTTAATTGGCTGTTCACTTAACGTAATACAAGTTCTTTGATTACTTCTTTCCCCATTTCTTCATTCAACATGGAGATTATTTTCGTTTTCCCGTGACTCAACTCTTCGCGCAATACCGAAGACGATAAAGTAACATATAGCGTCGAACCTTTCAATTTCACTTCCCTAGTATAACTGTTAACGCCATTACCAAGAATAGAACGCCAAACTTTTTCTGCATCCACACGCTCTAATCCCGCCTCTAATTTATTCGTTTGAATAAAGGCTTTTAAGACTTCCGAAATGGAATTTTCATTGCTTTGACGTTTCATTATTTTTTTGAAAAAGGTTTAAATTTTTTATAATGGTACTCCAGTTCTGCTTGATTTTTAAGCACAAGCACCGAATCTGTTAGTTCAACCAATTCTTCTTTCCAAGTTCCATATGCTGTTTTGTAATTGAGGAACCAACTGCCATCATTTGCAGTAAGGGTAATTTGTTCTTGAAGATTATTTGTTCGAAAAGTACCATCTAATTGGGGCATTACTTTTTGTCGAAATCCTGATTTTCCCTTAATTTCAATGTAATCGACGGTTGGATTTACTTTATAATCTTTGTCTTCTCCTTCTTTCATTTCCACTTTAGTAATTTCCCAATACCCATTCATTTTGGACAAATCAGTTTCGACTATAGCCCGCTTACAAGCTGAAAACAAAGATATTAAGACAACGGAAAGTATAATTTTTTTCATAGTAAAATAAAACCTAAAGGTACCGAAAATTCAGGATTAAAACCTACATTTGATTAAACCTTTTTTAAAATCGGTGGTCTTACCCAAAAACATAACCCTATGCAGTTCAAAACCTACCTTTTCGCATGTCTTGGCCTTATTGCCTTGAGTAGTTGTTCAAAAGATGATTCAGCAAGTACACCCACCACTCCCGAAGAAACAATGTATTTCCCTCCCAACGATGGCTCCAATACTTGGGAAACAAAGTCAGTTGCGTCTTTAGGTTGGAATCAAGTTGCCGTTCAGCCATTAGTAGACTATTTGACTTTAAAAAACACCAAATCGTTTATGATTCTGGTCAACGGACGTATTGTAATGGAATACTATTTAAACGGACATACGGCTACAACACCTTGGTATTGGGCCAGTGCAGGCAAAACGTTGACCGCTATGACAACGGGAATTGCGGAACAAGAAGGGCTTTTGAATACTAATAATAAAGTTTCTGATTATTTAGGTACGGGATGGACAAGTGCGCCCTTAGTGAAAGAAAACATGATTACTTGTAAGCATCTATTAACCATGACTTCTGGATTGGACGACACTACAGGTGATGATGTAAGTCCCGGTAATCTGATATACAAAGCCGATGCAGGTACTCGATGGGCGTATCATAATGTTTATGTAAAACTGCAAGATGTTGTTGCTTCGGCAAGCGGACAAACGTGGTCTAGTTATTTCAACACTAAATTAAGGGATAAAATAGGCATGACTGGTGGTGCATGGATTGAAGACGGCAGTGGTTTAAGTGTATATTGGAGTACAACCCGCAATATGGCACGTTTTGGTCTATTGTCTTTAAATAAAGGGAAGTGGAATGGTGTACAAATTGTAAATGAAAACTATTTCAATACTGCAACCACTACTTCGCAAAACTTAAATCAAGCCTATGGCTATTTATGGTGGCTCAATGGAAAATCAACCTATCGATTGCCAGGTTTACAATTGCAGTTTAATGGTACTCTGATTCCGAATGGACCCGCAGATATGTTTTGTGCCTTGGGTAAAAATGACCAAAAAATATATGTAATCCCAAGTAAGAAAATGGTTGTGATAAGAATGGGAGAAGTATCCGACCCTGACAACCCTACCTTTGCTTTGTCAGGATTCGACAATGAATTATGGGGAAAAATAAATGCGCTCTTTTAAGGAGCGCATTTTTTATTTAAAAACTGTTTTATCAAAAAACCGTATTAGGCCTGAAATCAAAAAGAAAAAAGCGATGAGTTGGAGTCCCATGGCTAAATCTTCAAACTTTAATTCGACCAATTTAGATAACAATCCAATTCCAAAACTCAACAAGAGTAGAATAATGAATGAAACGCTTCGATACCAATTGTAGACTTTTCGCATTGTATTCGTATTAACGAACTAAAGATACAAAGTTTTCGAATGGTTTTACCATGTCCTTATTTTTTTAAAAAAGTATACGAAAACACTAAGTTCAACATACTGTGTCTATCTTGAAGCGTTAAGTCTGAGAAAGCACTAACACTATTCAAAAAATAACGTGGCAATATATAGTTGACTCCTACTCCAAATTTTGAATTATATTGATATTGTAGTCCAACAGTGAAACCAAACGAACTCTTTCGACCAATTATTGTTGCTGTTCTGTAGTAATATGAATAAGTATTAGGATTTGTATTGGTAAGATACGTATAGCGTGATTTCACTTCATAATCCGATGAGAAAAGGTAAGAATAAATGATCCCTAACTCGAAAGATAATTTTGATTTTTGGGTTGCTATAAACGCATAACGCGCTCCGACATTTAAATTTAATGATGTAATTTTTGCTTCTATAGTATTATCATACCCCCAATTTATTACGGTAGGATCTCTGTAGGATTGACCACTTACAGTATATTGTTGAGCAAAAAGTTTAACAAAAAAATCTGTTTTTTTACTATTATTACCTAACACATAATCTATCTCTGCACCAATGACAGGAGTAATTGTTGTTTTTGTACTGGATTGATTGTATTGCTCAAAAAAAGTATAGTTCTTATCAAGACCAATACCTCCAAAAACTTTATACAAAATTTCGTTATCGTATTTTTTATGATTGAAAGTTTCTTGAACTAAAGAATTATCTGCTTTATTATATTCTTTAATCAAATCAATTAAGTCCTCATTGTATTGAAGATTTTGATAGCGAGAAGGAGCATTTAATTTACCTCCCAATAATTTCATTAATTGAATACGAAAAGAATTCGTTTCCTTTAATTTTTCTTCAACAACATATTTTCGGTATTCTAACAATGTTACTTCCTTGTCAGTATTTGACTTGATATAATAAAATGTGGCCTTATCAATAATGGCAATATAAAGTGTATAAGTACCTTCTACCAAAACCTTTAAAAGGATTTCTTTTTGCTTGATATTTAAATTGGAATTGGTGATGTCTTCAATCCCTTTTGAAGTGACTTGATCATAATCATAAGGCGCATAAAATTTCACATATTTATAATGCCCAGCTATTTTAAATTCAGAGATAAAAGGCATCTCAATTGTCGCTGCATCAGAATTCATATCCGATTTAAATACAATTGAAGTAGGATTTTGCAGGGGATTAGTATCCTCTATAAAACCTTCATGTTTTATATTATTAGCATCAATGTAATAGCCGGGTGCAAATTTTTGTGCTGTTACAACCCCAGTAATGAAAACAACAATAAATAAATAAATTTTTCTCATAGTTTTAAAGGTATTAATGGCTTAAATTATAGGTTACAAAAAAAGAAATATTCGACAAGTTAGCTTGATTTTCATCTTTATTTCCAATTAAATTTCGCAGAAAATTATACTCTACTCCTATACCGTATTTCGAATTGAATTCATACGCCAATACAGTTGAAAGTGTTAGATTCACAATACTTTTTTCAAAGTCTTTAGTAAAAACAAATGACTGCACAGTAGGTGGATCGAAGTTGATATAAATCTGACGTTCTTGACGTGTGTCGATAGAACCAAAAGGTTTTGTAAATAACATTCCTAACCCAAAATTGACACGGTGTTTATTTTGTTGATAAAGGGCATAGTTACCTCCCAAGGATAAGTTTATCATTTTTAAATCTAAGTCAACCGAATTTTTATAACCATCTGAAACAAAAGTAGGTTCGATTGAATAGGATGCCTTCCCTTTGGCTTGTTGAAATGTAAGTCGGCTAAAAATAGCTAATTTTTTACGAGTATTACCCAATAGATATTGAAACTCAATTCCTATAACGGGGGAACTTGAATTTACACCCGACGTATTAATTTTTAAATCTGGAATTTTAAAAGAAATTGTATTGAAACTATAACCCGCAATGGCATTAAATTTAACTACGTTTCCATACTTTTCAACACTAATTTCATTTTTAATCTCTGAAGCATCTGCTTGATTAAATTTTGAAACAATTTTTCCAAGAGAATATTCTGAATACTTAACACTCTGTGTAGCCAAATCTTCTTTAAGACTAGGTGGCATCAACTTTAAAAGTTGAATACGAAAAGTATTTACTTCAGCAATTCCCTCCTCTTTCATATAAGAAGTATGCAACAATAATTCGGGATTTGGCTGGTCTTTAGTCTTAACTAAAAAGAAATCTACACCTTCAACAACTGCTTTATAAAGTGTTATGTTTCCTTCTGCTACTACTTTTGCTAGTAGGGATTTTGATTGTAAATCAAACTGATCGGTGAGGCGTAAAGCTTCATTTTTTATAGCTACTTGATTCGCATCATAAACAGCTTGAATATTTTGAAACTTAAAATTGTCATTCACTCTAAATTCAGAAATTTCATTAGAGGGAATACTTACTTTCTCAGCAGTAAGTACTGACTTAAACCAAATAAAATTGGGACTTGTTTCATAGACAACATCTTCTAAAAAACCATCATGTCGATGTCCAGATTTGTCTAAGTAATAACCTGGGGTAAATTTTTGTGCATACGAACTAGGCACCATAAACACGAACAAAATCGTGGCAATAAAAATTCTCATATATATAAAAAAATTAGGCTTAAAAAATTAGGCTTGGAAAAAAAACAGCAAGGTATTTTGTTTGGTTTTATTTAAAAAAACTATCTACGAACTCGAATTTATTAAATACTTGTAAATCTTCAATCCCCTCTCCAACACCAATATATTTTACAGGGATTTGAAATTGATCTGAAATTCCAATTACAACACCTCCTTTGGCGGTTCCATCTAACTTAGTCACTGCTAAACAGCTTACTTCAGTAGCTGCTGTAAATTGTTTGGCCTGTTCGAAAGCATTTTGACCCGTTGATCCATCCAACACAAGTAACACATCATGAGGAGCATCCCCAACAACTTTTTGCATTACTTTTTTAACCTTGGACAATTCGTTCATTAAGCCAACTTTATTATGTAAACGACCCGCTGTATCGATAATAACTACATCCGCATTTTGAGCTACTGCAGATTGTAGGGTGTCAAAAGCAACAGAAGCAGGATCAGACCCCATTTGTTGTTTTACGATGGGAACTCCTACTCGATCTGCCCAAATTTGAAGCTGATCAATAGCTGCTGCACGAAAGGTATCAGCTGCTCCTAAAACTACATTATGGCCTGCTTTTTTGAATTGATAAGCGAGTTTACCGATTGTAGTGGTTTTCCCTACTCCATTTACACCTACCACCATAATCACGTAGGGTTTGGAAGTTATAGGAAGAACAAATTCAGTTTCTTCACCCGATTTCGTCTCAGAAAGTAAACCTGCAATTTCATCTCGCAAAATCTGATTCAATTCATCGGTACCCATATACTTATCTTCAGCAACACGGGCTTCTATTCGTTCAATGATTTTCAAAGTAGTATTAACTCCAACATCAGACGATACTAGAATCTCCTCTAAATTATCAAGCACCTCATCATCCACCTTGGATTTACCAGCAATGGCTTTGGTTAATTTAGATAAAAATGAAGTTTTGGATTTCTCTAATCCTTTATCAAGGGTTTCTTTTTTCTCAGAAGAAAATAAACGTTTAAAAAAACTCATGGTACTATCGTCAATGAATGCTATAAAAATCGATTACAAATATAACTAAAAAAGCTACTTTCAAGAGAAAGTAGCTTTGATATGTTTGTTGTGCACTTACAATTATTTCTTTTTCAAATACTCATCAACTTCTTCTGGAGTCATAATTGATTCCACGAAAGTATAAGCACCTGTCTTTGGAGATTTTACCATTTTAATGGCTTTAGTTAATCTCTTTGAAGCGGTTTGTAACGTTGCTACGGTTTTCTTTGCCATGATTCAAAAGGGTATTTGAAATTTTTAAAACAATAAAAATCTCGTAATTATTTAATTTCTTTGTGTACAGTCATTCGCTTTAAGATCGGGTTGAATTTTTTCAACTCCATACGATCTGGCGTATTTTTTTTGTTCTTTTTCGTGATATAACGAGACGTACCAGGCATCCCTGATTCTTTGTGCTCAGTACATTCTAAGATTACTTGGATTCTATTACCTTTCTTTGCCATTGTTCTTTATTTTTATAGGTTACAGATTAAATAAATCCGTTTGCTTTAGCATCTTTCAATACAGCAGCAATTCCTTTTTTATTGATTGTTTTAATCGTAGATGCAGCTACTCTCAAAGTAACCCATCTGTCTTCTTCAGCAAGGTAGAAACGTTTTTTAACCAAGTTCACAGAAAACTTTCTCTTCGTTTTGTTCATCGCGTGAGAAACATTGTTTCCTACCATCGCTCTCTTACCTGTAAGGTCACAAACTCTTGACATTATGCTTTTCTTTTATCGTTATTCAAAATCAGGGTGCAAAGAAACAAAAAAGAAACCTTATACACAAAAAAATATTACAGATTTTTTAAAATTTCTTTTTGCACCATTTCCAGGGCTTTATTCACCGCTCGGTCAATTACTTTTTCACGAGGCTGCCCAAAATTAAACTCCTCAACCACAACGTTTTCTGGAGTAGCCAATGCAATAAACACGGTTCCGACCTCAGCATCAGAATCCCCTTTGGTAGGTCCTGCATTACCTGTGGTCGCAATAGCATAATCCACTTTTAACAAATCTCGAACTCCTTTTGCCATCGCCTCTGCCACTGGTGCACTAACAACTGAATGCGCGGTAATAAGTTTTTCATCAACTCCCAAAAGACTCACTTTCAGCGCCGTATCATAAGGAACTATACTTCCTTTAAAATAACTCGATGCCCCTGAAACTGCAGTTATCATTTGAGCGAGTTTACCGCCGGTACAACTCTCAGCTGTCGCCAATGTTTTACCCGACTGCTTTAACAGCTTACCAACAACAACTTCCAAAGTCTCCTCTTCGTCAAATCCTACAATGATATCACCAATGATTTGTGTCACCAAAGATACCTGATCTGCAATGGCTTGTTCCAAAAGTTGCAAATCAGTTCCACGAGCAGTTAATCGCAGTCGAACTCTACCTGGAGCTGGCAAATAGGCCAACTTAATAAATTCGGGCAAAGCATTTTCCCATGCTTCAATACGTTCAGCTACCACACTTTCGCCTTGACCATAAGTCATTAACGTTTTATGAAGAATATAAGGACGTTGGAACTCCGAAACAATCTTAGGCAATACTCCTTGCTCCATTATGTACTTCATCTCATAAGGTACACCTGGCATGGAAATAAAAACCGTTTGCTCTTTTTGAATCCACATTCCTGGCGCTGTCCCAACTTGATTGAACAATACTTGTGCTTTGGAAGGAACTAATGCCTGGTCCTTATTAATTTGAGAGGCTGGACGTTTCAACACATTCTCGATAAGCGCAACTACATGATCTTCGACTTCTTTATGGCGTACCATTGTATCGTCAAAGTACTCACAAAGGGTCTTCTTAGTAATATCATCCTTTGTAGGTCCCAAACCACCTGTAAGCACAACAAAATCCATTTGGTTTTGCAATTCCTGAAAGGTTTGGAGAATGTGTTCGCGCTGATCACTTATGGAACGCATCTCTATAGTTTGTACTCCGATGCGATCCAAAGCTTTGGCTATGTAAGCTGAATTGGTGTCTATGATTTGACCAATAAGAATTTCGTCTCCAATGGTTACAATGGCAGCTTTCATAATTTTAAAGTAATGGGATTATAAATCGAAATCTTTCTTGATTTCTTTAACCGCTTTCTCAACTTGATCTTTGATACTTTCAAAGGTAGCCTCAATTTCTTTACGCTTCCCTTCTACTTTTGTCCAAGCTTCAACTTGAAGAATTTCTTCATGCGCCATTGACATACCTAACAAATCCAAAGTTGGTTTTATTTTATGTGCGAAAGAATAGGCTAACTTATGATCCTTAGCCTTGATTCCCAAATCAATTTGTTGTAAATCTTGAGGAACTTCAGTAACAAAAAGAGTAATGATTTGCATTACAAATTCAGGATCATTGTCTGATAATGCGTAAACTTTTGCGAGGTTATAATTAATTGCCATTATTCGTAGTATTCGTATTTATTGCCTTATTTATTTTACTTGTATTCTAAATGTTTTTTTGCCCTCTAAATAGCCTTCCAAAATATCATTTGGTTGAACTTTGGCTACTCCAGCTGGTGTTCCTGTAAAAATCACATCTCCTTTTTTCAAGGTGAAATATTGAGAAACATAGGAAATTAATGCATCAATAGTCCACAACATATGTGAAGTATTTCCTTTTTGCACAACTTCTCCATTACGATGCAACTCAAAGTTAATATTTTCTACAGATTCAAAATCAGATTTCGGATAAAATTCACCGATAACCGCTGAACCGTCAAAGGCTTTCGCTTTTTCCCAAGGTAAGCCCTTCTTTTTCAACTCATCTTGCACATCGCGTGCGGTAAAATCAATACCCAATCCAATTTCGTCATAATAATTAGATGCAAACTTTTGATCGATGTATTTCCCTACCTTATTTATTTTAACCAATACTTCAATTTCATGATGCACATCATTTGTAAATTCAGGAATCACAAACGGATGTTGCTTTAA
>CAYNDK010000050.1:0-17110 GCA_964395965.1 uncultured Flavobacterium sp. | reverse complement strand
ACACGGTACGTTTTTATATATTCTGTCGGTAAGGTGATGTCTGCAGCTACACACAATAAAGTGTTTGGATGGAGTGTTTGTAAAAGGTCTTCCATTAACTTGTTATTGCGGTAAGGTGTTTCGATGAAAAGTTGCGATTGATTGCGCTCCAGTGAAATACGTTCCCAGTTTTTTAATGCCGACTTCTTTTCTCCTTTATCAATAGGTAAATATCCGTTGAATGCAAAACTCTGCCCATTCATCCCGCTGGCCATCATAGCAAGTAAAATGGAAGAGGGACCAACAAGTGGGATAACTTGAATACCTTTTTCATGGGCCAACTTCACAATATCTGCGCCTGGATCAGCAATACCTGGGCAACCCGCCTCACTCATTAATCCTATATTTTTACCTTCCATACAGGGTTGAAGCATTTGCTTGTGCTCGCCAATAGCGGTATGTTTATTAAGGGTGCTGAGTTGTAAACTTGGTTGTGGTTTTTCGGGTGTAATTCTTTTTATAAATCGACGTGCTGTTTTTTCATTTTCAACAATATAAATGTCGATTTGCTCAATGATGCGTTGCACTGTAAGCGGTAATACTTCTAGTGGATCATTTTCTCCTAAAGTGATTGGTATTAGGTATAGTTTTCCTTTGGGAGTTGAATTCATTAAGAGTGTTTTTTTACTAAACGTTCAGCGATAATATCGGTAGCTTCATCCAACATGTCATAAACCATGTCAAAGCCATTTTGTAAACCATAATAGGGATCGGGGACGTCTACATTATCTCCTGGAAATAATGCATTTAAAATCAATTCTACTTTTTGCTTTTGAGTTTCGTTTTTGGCCAAAAAGACAACATCATCATAGTTGGAATTGTCCATGACATAGATGTAATCGAAAGTTTCAAAATCAGTTGCAGTAAATTGACGGGCTTTTTGCTGGGAAATATCCAAGCCATTTTTTTGAGCCGTTGCTACAGAGCGGTGGTCTGGTTGACGACCTACATGGTAGTTACCGGTTCCGGCTGAATCGACAAAAAACTGATCCTTAGGTAATTTGGAAGCCAAAAGTCCTTCAGCCAAAGGCGAACGACAAATGTTGCCCAAACACACCATTAAAATTTTAACAGGCATGATGGAAAGGGTACTATAATTTTGGCACAAAAGTACGAAACCCGACTACAATGACAATTTTTTGTTGATATCTTCCACAAACTTTTTGAATTGTTTGTCGGTGGCTACCAAGTTGTCTACTGTTTTACAAGCATGAAGAACTGTGGCGTGATCGCGATCACCAATTTGCGAACCAATGTTTGCTAAAGAAGCTTTGGTAAACTTTTTGGCAAAAAACATGGCCAACTGGCGTGCTTGTACCACATGGCGCTTGCGGGTTTTGGATTGTAAGGTGTCAATGTCCAATTGGAAGTAATCAGATACCACTTTTTGAATGTAGTCAATCGAGATTTCACGCTTAACGTTTTTAACAAATTTCTCTACAATACTTTTCGTTAACTCAATCGTTACTTCTTTTTTGTTGAACGATGACTGGGCGATCAAAGAAATGATGGCGCCTTCCAATTCACGTACATTGGATTTAATGTTTTGTGCAACGTATTCCACAATCTCATTGGGCATTTCAACACCATCGCGGTACAAAATGTTGCGTAAAATCGAAACGCGTGTTTCATAATCCGGTTGGTGCAATTCTGCTGAAAGACCCCATTTGAAACGAGACAATAAACGTTGCTCAATATCTTGCATGTCCACTGGCGCTTTGTCAGAAGTCAAGATAACTTGCTTGCCATTTTGATGCAAATAGTTGAAAATGTGGAAAAATACATCTTGAGTTCCTGATTTTCCAGAAAGGAACTGCACATCATCAATGATTAAAACATCAATCAATTGATAGAAGTGAATAAAATCGTTTCGGTTATTTTTCTTAACCGAATCAATATATTGTTGGGTGAAAACTTCAGCTGAAATATACAGTACTGTTTTTTCAGGGTATTTGTCTTTGATTTCAACCCCAATAGCATGTGCTAAGTGGGTTTTACCCAATCCTACACCACCAAAAATTAATAATGGATTAAATGATGTTCCTCCTGGTTTATTCGCTACAGCCAAACCTGCTGAACGGGCTAAACGGTTGGAATCACCCTCCAAGAAATTGTCAAAACTGTAGTTCGGATTTAACTGGGATTCAATTTTAACATTGCGAATTCCAGGAATTACAAACGGATTTTTTAACTCCGGATTTAAGTTTTTGTACGGAGCATCAACGTTTTGCGATTTAATCGGACTGCGGTGAGCACTTGGCAACTGCTCCGTAAACGGTTGTTTGTTGCCATACGTGTTTTCCATCTTAATTTTATACAGTAACTTTGCGTTTTTTCCAAGTTCTCGGGTTAACGCCACTTTTAACAGTTTTACATAGTGTTCCTCAAGCCATTCGTAAAAGAATTTGCTTGGAACCTGAATGTACAATGCATTATCAGTAAGTTCAACGGATTTAATAGGTTCAAACCATGTTTTGAAAGCTTGCTCCTGGATATTGTCCTTTATGAATGAAAGACAATTCTCCCATACTGATTGCGCAGTTTTACTCATAAATCTGTTAAAATTAATAATTTGTTAAAGGTTCTGTTGCTGAGAAAAAGCAAGATTTGCTTCCTGTTTTTTGGGTTAACAAATATGTGAACAATTTCGGTTAAAAAAAAATAAAACCCTATTGATTTTTTGAAAATATTGTTGTAAAGAATTTTTCAATCATAGATTAACTGCATAAAAATATAGATGAAATTAAATGAAGTTCAGGTTCGGGTTCGATACAGCGAAACGGATCAAATGGGAGTGGTGTATCACGGGAGTTATGTGCCCTATTTTGAGATAGGTCGCGTGGAATGGCTCAGAAATAGGGGGATTTCGTACAAAGAGCTCGAAGAAAGCGGTATTGCTCTCCCCATTGTCTCCATGCATATCAATTACAAAAAGCCCGCTCGGTATGATGAATTGTTGACCATCACAACTCGATTAAAACAGTACAGCGGTGTGAAGATTGAATTTGATTGCGAAATTCGCAGTGAAAAGGATGAGTTATTAACAACTGCTCATTTTATACTCGTTTTTGTCGACGTAAAAACAGGTCGTCCTATTGTTCCTCCTACTTCTGTTTTAGAAATAATGAAATCAGAAAATTAATCCAAGCGCTGGATCTCAATTTCAAATAAGGAATTAAAAATGTCGAAGATACTTTCGGCATTTTTTTTTCGGGTTGCCACCACCACTTCACAACTCATTTCCATCGTTTGGGAAACCAATTCCAAATTTTTTTCCTTAATCACCCGCATCACTTTGTTGAGGTTTTTATAATCAAACGTTACTTTAAAGCAAACATCAATCGTGCGCTCTTCAATCGTTGAAGCCTCCAATGTCATTTGCGCCGAAGTACGGTAGGCCGAAATCAAACCGCCCACTCCTAATTTGATCCCACCAAAAAAGCGCACCACCACGACCAAAACATTGGTTACACCAAACGACTGAATTTGTCCATAAATAGGCATGCCCGCCGAATTCGATGGTTCGCCATCATCGTTGGCTCGGTAACTGATTTTCTCCGTACCCAATTGATAGGCATAACAAAAATGAACCGCACCCACATGCTGCTTGCGTAACGTTTCCAAATGTTCCTTCACTTCAGCCTCTGTCTCTACCGGAAATGCATAGCCAAAAAACTTGCTGTGCTTCTCCTTATATAAGGTCTCCTCTGAGGGTGCCGCTAATGTGAGGTACGTATCGTTCAAAATAAAATCGTTTGAGTCGGCAAAAATAGTAAGTTTCTTCCGATTTTGGGCGTTGCCTTCGGCCAGGCTTTCGGGAGTCGCTACCCTCGTGGCCTCGGGTGAGCTCCAACAATCCCTCAATCCTTAACGCGGTTGAGTGCTAATGGGACAATGTGTCGATGAGGCAACCTGCCTGCCGGCAGGCAGGTGAGTCGATGTGGAAAAGTGGAAAGAGTGTAAAAGAGTGTAATGGTAGTAGTTTAAATGTTTAACGGAATTGTCATTTTCAAATTTTCAAATGAATTAATTTTCAAATCTTCCTAATCTAAACTCTAAATTCTAAACTCTAAATTCTAAACTCTAAATTCTAAAATCTACAAAGGAAACTCCTTATGCTGGAACAACTCGGTGACGTCTTCTTGACCCACTTGTAAATTCCAAACATACAAGCCCAATGCTTCTGCTGCATCCGTGTTTACTTTTTTGTCGTCAATAAATAAAGTGCGTTTGGGCGATAAATCGTATTTATTGAGGATGTGTTTGAAAATCTCGGGTTCGGGTTTGCGCATGCCCATTTCATAGGAGTAAAAGACTTTTTCAAAACAATTATAAAAGTCGGTGTAAAACGACATGCCCACTTTGTGTTCAAATTTACTGATGTGAATCTCATCCGTATTGGTCAACAAAAACATGCGGTATTTGCCCGAAAGCATTTGTAAAAACTCCAAACGCTCTAAGGGGAATTCACCAATAATCGAATTCCAAGCCTCTCGAATTTCCAACAACGTAGCATTCGGAATGTAGTTATGAAAAGATTCCAAAAATTCTTGCTCCGAAATTTTACCCTTCTCAAACAAGTCATTCTGTGCAATCAAGTCGTCCTTCGGGCCGTCTAATCCCAATTTCTTAAACGCTTCAATTTGCACTTCCTTCTCTAAATTGATGAAGATATCTCCAAAGTCAAAAATAATGGCATCAATCATGACGGTAATACATTTTTAATTGATTCTCTACTATAGTTTCACTGTGCGCTACAGGAGCATTGAATTGCGGCGCAGTTAGGCCCGAACCCAATGTAATCCCACTTTCAAACACCCGCGCTTCATCCCATAATCCCGCGTCTATAAAACTTTGTAAGGTTTTTTGACCGCCTTCGATGAGCACCGATTGCAGTCCTTTTTGAAATAAAATTCCTGCAATTTGTTGGGGGAGCGAACTCTCAAATATACAATTTTGATAGTCAACTTGGTCGGTAGCCGTCAAATTTTCTACTTCTGTAATGACAATAGTAGGTGTTTTTCCGTCTTTTACATGAAAGTCGGTACTAATTTTCCCACTGCGATCCAAGACGATGCGCGTCGGATTCTTGCCCCACCAATCCCGAGTATCCAATTTTGGGTTGTCGTCCAAAACCGTTTGAGTGCCCACCAAAATCGCTTGCTCTTCACTGCGCCATTGATGCACTAACTGTCGGGCATATCGGTTCGAAATCCAAACCGGTTCGCGCTTTTCTTTGGACAACGGTGCTATAAATCCATCCGCCGATTGAGCCCATTTTAATATAATATAGGGTCGCTGTTGATTGTGAAAGGTGAAAAACCGTTTGTTGAGCGCCCGACATTCGTTTTCCAAAACGCCAACAACAACATTTCGGCCCGCTGCGCGCAGTCGCTCAATACCTCTTCCAGCCACCGCTGCAAACGGATCAACCGTACCCACCACAATATTGGGAATGCCTTTTTCCAAAATTAAATCAGAACACGGCGGCGTCTTGCCAAAATGACTACAGGGTTCCAAACTCACATAAATCGTTGCCTCTTTCAAAAGTTCGGGATTTTTTACCGAACGAATGGCATGAACCTCCGCATGGGGTTCGCCTGCTTTTCGGTGCCAGCCTTCTCCGATAATTTGGTCGTTGTGCACAAGCACACTGCCCACCATCGGATTTGGATACGTGCTGCCCAAGCCATTTTGCGCCAATTGAATGCAACGCTGTATGTATTTTTCATGTATCTTCACCCCACAAAAATACGATTACCCGAGCAATGAATTCCATATCCATTCGTAAAATTCGACAAAATGACAATCTTGCAATAGCCCAAGTGATTCGTGCCGTCTTCGAACATGAAGGTTATCCGTTAACGGGAACTGCCTATGCCGATCCGCAATTGGATTTTTTGTTTGAAACCTATCAAGCACCGCAATCGGTTTATTTTGTGATCGAAGTGGAAGGAATAATTTGTGGGGGCTGTGGTGTTGCTCCTCTTGAGAATGGGGCAGACGATACCTGCGAACTCCAAAAAATGTACGTGTTACCCGACTATCGTGGTCGTGGCTTTGGGAATCAAATTATCCAGCTTTGTTTAGAAGCAGCCAAAGCATTCGGATTCCAAAAATGCTATTTGGAAACCTTACCCGAAATGAAAGCCGCTCAACAAGTCTATCAAAAAATGGGTTTTGATTATCTTTGCGCACCACTCGGAAATACAGGTCATACCAGTTGTCCCGTGTGGATGCTCAAAACGCTTGTTTAAATGGTGTTACTCCAACTCAAATCCCAGTTTCTTGACCGACTCACGCCCTTGTACGACGCAGAGGAAGTGGCGCGCTTTTTTGAATTGTTATTAAACGCCTTCGAATCCAAAAAGCGTATTGATTTGGTGTTGAATCCCCAATTGGAAACACAACTACTGCACCGCTGGAATCAAGCGATGGAGGCCTTGGAACGTTTTGAACCGATACAATATATTATAGGTGAAACTGAGTTTTACGGACTCCCGTTTGATGTCACACCAGCCACCTTAATTCCGCGTCCCGAAACCGAAGAATTGGTGGAATGGATACTAAAGGATGCCGGTTTGACTTCACTTTCCATCTTGGATGTAGGAACCGGAAGCGGCTGCATTCCCATCACTCTGGCAAAACAGCTACCACAGGCTCAAGTCACTTCTATCGACGTATCAACGGAAGCCCTTGCTGTAGCCACGCGCAATGCCGAGCGCAACAGCGTAAATGTGCAGTTCATCCCCCAAAGTGTTTTGGAAACCGAAGCGTTTGAGACTTGTTTTGCCGATCAATTTTTTGATGTCATCGTTTCCAATCCGCCCTATGTGCGCCATTTAGAGAAAGAGGAAATTCAACCCAATGTGCTCGAACATGAACCGCATCTCGCTTTATTTGTTGAAGACGATGATGCGCTATTGTTTTACCGGCATATTGGTCAATTTGCTTTACACCATTTGAAAAAAGGAGGGAAGTTGTATTTTGAAATCAATCAATACCTCGGGAATGAAACAATCGCTTTGGTCGAATCACTCGGTTTTCAAAATATTGTTTTGCGTAAAGATTTGTTTGGAAACGATCGGATGTTGCGCTGTGAACGTTGATTATTCGTAACGTAAAGCTTCAACAGGATCCAATTTGGAAGCTTTGATTGCGGGATATAGTCCTGAAACTAAGGCTACCAAGAAACTAGTTATCACCGCAGCCAGCATAGCTACCCAAGGTAACGTAAATTTGAAATCAAAAAGCGAAGCAAAAATATACCCGATTACTATACCTAAAAGCATTCCTAGTAAGCCACCCAACTGACCAATAACAAGAGTTTCCATAAAAAACTGCCAGGCTATAGTACTTCGTTTTGCCCCCAACGATTTGCGTACTCCTATTTCGCGAGTTCGCTCAGTTACTGAAACAATCATGATATTCATCAAGGCAATTGAAGACCCCAATATGGTGATAAATCCAATCACAATTGCTGCAACATTCAAGGTGCCTGTCATTTCTGCAATGCGTTGAACCAAGTCATCACTTCGTGAAATACCAAAATTGGTTTCCTCAACCGGACTGAGTTGGCGAACTCTTCGCATCGTTAGTCGTGCATTATCAATGGCCGCATCCAAAATTTCTTTACGGGTTACCATCGTACTTATGGTGTAATTGATCGATGGTGCAGAAAATAATGAACGTGCTATTTGTATCGGAATCATTACCCGCTGATCTTGGTTGTTGCCAAATGTGGAACCTTTTTCTTTTAAAACGCCAATGACTCTAAATTTAGCACCGCGTATCGAAATTACGGCATTGATAGGGTTGCTGTTTTTCAACAAGCCATCTTTTACAAATGCATTACCAACCACACAGACATACCGGTTATTGGTAATATCAAAACTGTTGAAGTTTCGCCCTTCAATAACTTCAGAACCTGTGTTGGGAACATAATAGTCATCCACACCCAATACCGAGATTGCAGGGTCGGTTTTGGTATTCTCGTATTTGATTTCAGCTTTCGAAGTTGCCGTAAAATATACCGCTGTTTGTGTAGCGGGATACGTATATTTTTCTTTAAATGCTTTGGCTTGTGGATAGGAAATGATAGGGTTTATCTGTTCAATTTCACCGCCACCTCGACGCCGCGAAGTAAATTCATATTGGTTGATATTGAACGTGTTTGAACCCATCGCTGCAAATTTGGAGTTCAGCGTATTGTCCAAGGCCGAAACAACCGACAAAATGCCCACCAATGCCATAATTCCCAACGCTATGATGAATATCGTCAAGATGGTACGCAACAATTGGGAACGAATCGACCCCAGGGCTATTTTGATATTTTCTCTAAAAACTCCTTTCATGCAAAACATAGGTATGCATTGCGCTGTAATTGTTACACAAACCTAAGCTGTTTTTTTTTATTTGGGCGTTGGCCGGGCTATCGGCAGTCGCTACCCTCGTAACCTCGGGTGAGCTCCAACAATGCCTCAATCCCTAACGCATTCGGGGTAAAATCGTATGCACCAGAAATTCTTGAAATCCCGGTTTACAAACTGCTTGAAATGTCCGATATTTGCACCCAACTATTTTAAAATATCATTCATAATGGCACAAAAACCAGGACTTCCCACAGGAACACGGGATTTATCTCCCACAGAAGTAGCAAAACGCAACTACATCATGTCGGTTATGCGTCATCATTTTGAGTGTTTTGGGTACCAACCCATCGAGACGCCATCATTTGAAAATGCTTCAACCCTGATGGGAAAATATGGAGAAGAAGGCGATCGGTTGATTTTCAAAATTTTAAATAGTGGGAATTATTTCTACGATAAAAACCGCCTTGAATTACCAGCCTCGCTTGATGCTTTGTTGTCGAATTCTGCGGAGACTATTTCGTTGGAACAACGTATCGAATTGAATCGTTTTACTTCCAAAATTTCAGACAAAGCCTTGCGTTACGACTTGACTGTACCTTTTGCACGGTATGTGGTGATGAACCAAAATGCTTTGGCTTTTCCGTTTAAGCGCTACCAAATGCAACCCGTGTGGCGCGCGGACAAACCCCAAAAAGGACGTTACCGCGAATTTTACCAATGCGATGCCGATGTGGTGGGTTCAACCTCCTTATGGCAAGAAGTCGAGTTGGTACAGCTGTACGATGCCGTTTTTGCCGAATTGGGATTGAACGGCGTAACCATCAAAATCAACAACCGTAAAATTCTTTCTGGAATTGCTGAGGTGATTGGCGCTTCAGATAAGTTGATTGACTTTACGGTGGCCCTTGATAAATTGGATAAAATAGGAGAGGAGGGTGTGAAAAAAGAAATGTTGGAAAAAGGAATCTCTGAAGCGGCCCTAACCTTGGTGCAGCCCTTGTTTTCTTTTACAGGAACAACATCCGATAAATTAGCGCAATTAGCTGCAATGTTGGCAACCTCTACGGAAGGAATGAAAGGTGTGGAAGAGTTGCGTTTTATTACCGAAAATGTAATGCAATTGGGTTTACAACAAGCACAATTGGATTTGGATGTAACCCTTGCGCGCGGATTAAATTATTACACAGGAGCCATTTTTGAAGTGGCTGCCCCAGAAGGAGTGAAAATGGGATCTATAGGTGGCGGCGGACGTTATGACGATTTGACCGGAATTTTTGGGTTAAAGAATGTAAGTGGAGTAGGTATCTCTTTTGGATTAGATCGAATTTATTTGGTTTTGGAAGAATTGGGATTGTTTCCTGAGACCATAACTTCGGCACCAAAGATATTGTTTTTTAACAATGGTGAAGAGCAGACTATGAAAGCTATGCAAGCTGTTACTGTTTTGCGAAAAGCAGGTGTTCGTGCCGAATTATATCCTGATTCCTCCAAATTGGATAAACAATTTAAATATGCTGAAAAGCGGGGGATTCCCTATGTTGTACGCAGCATTGAAGGGACTCAATATGCTGTTAAAAACATCGCTACTGGGGAAGTTATAACAGCAGCTATGGACCAATTAAAAACGTTGTAAGCAATGTAATAAACATCAAAAAAGACCACGTCAATCAACGTGGTCTTTTTTTTTGCTGTACTTTGAGGATGATGGATCGATTGGTTGTAAAAAAATGAAAGCCACGCTAATCAGGCGTGGCTTTCTCGTCGTCAAATCAAAATTGTTTAAACCCTAATTAAAAACAATCTTTTTCGTTGTGGTTCCTTTGTCCGAAACTACATTTGTGATGTAGGTTCCGCTGCTGATGCCATGAACAGGAATTTGAATATTGGTCTGTTCTTGGTTGGTCACCTTAAAGGTCATTACTTCTTGACCCAGCATATTGTAAAGGATCACTTTTTGGATTGTAGCATCGGCTACATTATTTTTGATAGTCAACACATCATTGGTTGTAGTGTAGACAATTTGTATTCCGTTTGCAGTATCAAAATCACCGTTAGATAGCGCTGTAGTGTCTTTAAAGGTTAGCACAAAACGATTGTCCGTATTTCCTTGTGGCACTTCAACGATATATGGATTATTAGTGATATCGTGGAAAATACCATCTTGGTTATCTAAGATATAATAACGTTGTCCTGCAGGCATATTTTCAACTTCATCAATCATGAACTTGATTTCTCCAGTTACATAGGCTTTTACACCAACGGGATACATTTTATTTAGGTTGAAATAATCATCTCCTTGAATGGCTAGATTGGAACCTGCGGTTTTAAAATAGACATCGTTGGGTTGATTGTCAATGCTTACTGCATCGTATCCATAATCGATAGCAGGTGTTGCTAAATTTTCCATAAAACCAAGTAGGATGTTACGGTGGTAATTGTCTTTAGAGGTCATACCTAAACGCAAGCGCATGTAATTGTCTGAGCTTATAGGATCTTCTTCATTATTGCCTAAATAACTGGTTGTTGAATTTGCAGTTTTGAACATACTGTTTGAAGCACCATTCGATTCTTTAACAAATGAACGCTGTCCGTTTGTAAATGTAATCGTACCACCTGTTGAGGTTCCTACAACAAAGAATCCTTGTCCTACAGGGATATAACGCTGCGGGATGCGACTACTATTTCCAACCCCATTAATTCCTGCTGGAGCAGAGGGACCAACACCTCCAACCAAGTTACGAACAGAGTACCCACCTTGGTAGGCTGAAACGTTGTGTGAATTGTTGTTGGCTGCATGCTCCCAGAAATACAGTGAACCTGTGATAGAACTTGTATTAGCATTAATGAACAAGTTGGCATCAATCGCTGAAGGATATGGATTTCCAGTTAAATTTAAGTTAGAACCAGCAACAGTTGTGGTAATCGTGCCGTTGTTTGGTTTTCCAACAAAAGTTAAATTTTGGTTAGGTCCTGTAGCTCCACTACCTTTTAATGTAAATCCTTGTGCAGGGAACAAGGCTCCAGTTGGTCCAACCGATTGCCAGTTAGCATACGAATTTGTTAAGTTTTGGAATTTAAAGATCCAGTAGCTACTTAGTGTGATCGGAGAGGTGGCTGCGCCATCAAGTCCGCTCGTCCAAGTAATATTTTGAGGAGTTGAAGTGGTGCCGTCTTTTACCACACCGGCTACTGTAAAAGTACCATTGTTGGTTGTGGTGTTGATTGCAGACACAGGTGAACTCCAGTAATTGTAATTGTAAATGTTTTTTGTTCCTTGTTGGTCACGTTCAATATATCCTGCACTCGTGATTTCTAGATCACTAGCATTGGTTTGAATCAATTGGGAACGCCCTTGAAGATCTAAAACACCATCTAATTTTAAATACCATGCATTTTGCATTTTTGTATCATTAGACATTGTCACTTTTACTCCTGAGTTGATTACCATTGCTAAGTCAGTAGAATTACTTGTTTCTGTGATGTTGTGTCTCACGTCAATAATATTCCAATCATAGTTCAATACATCGGCACCATCAATATCTTTTGTAGTGTCTGTAATTGCTGTAGCAAAATCACCAGAACGAACAGTTACATAAGGCATAGGAGCTTCTTGTCTAGCAATTATTTTATGGTTGAATAATTTAAGTCCGGTTCCTGTATCTACAGTTGAAGTCACAAAATTATCTGCGATATCATCTTTGTAGGTGTCCATTCTGTAGTAACGAATCAAATTAGCAAACGGTAAAGATTCAATATCTTTTGGTACAAATGTGCCACGAACTTGAGATCCATTACTTTGAATTTCTTGGTTAATCATTCGCTGAATTTTTGATTCAGACATATTTACATTGAACAAACGAACTTCATCAATTTTACCATTGAAATAGTAATTGGTGGTAACAGGGTTTTTTCCTAGTGTAAAATTGGTGGCATCTGCATTAATAGCTCCACTCACAGCAAATGTTTGCGCATCTCCATTTAACAGGATAGTTAAATTTCCACCTCCCATAGTAACCGCAACATGGTACCATTTGTTTTTACTTAAAGCAGCTAGATTGGTATAGTTGTAGATAGTACCATTAACAACTGCCTGCAAAACACGGGTATTGGAAACACGAAGTTGGAAATTATTTTGTCCCATGATTACCCCAGTTGCATTGAAATTAGCATCCAAATCAATCCAAGCCATCATTGTAATGTTTGACCATCCGCCAATTATTGGAGCTTCTTCTGCATAATCGTTACGACCGTCGAAATCTAAATATAGTTTTTGACTAATATCGCGAGGTGAACCAAATGAAGCTGTATTGGTATCCATTGTGTCATAAATTCCGTCATTATCTAGATCGATTGTGCCATTAATTCGACCATCATTATCTGTATCTAAAGCTGCAAATAAACCTGTGGTGATGTCATAACTTCCGTTGTTGTCGGCATCGAGATCTAGGAAATCTGGGGTTCCATCGTTATCGGTGTCTTGGGCATACACTTTACCAGTAGTTCCAAAACCTGTTGTATTATCATGGATATTCATGATTCCGTCACCATCACTATCCAAATAGTCTCCTTTTCCATCGCCATTAATATCGCCATCTCCAAATAGAAGTCCCGCTTCGTCAGTGTCAAATAAGGAATCATTGTCTGAGTCTAGATCGATGTAATTTGGAACCGCGTCACCATCACTATTCAAAAGGGTGTAACTACCCATAGCTTCGATGTAATCATTTAAACCATTGGCATTTGCATCTGCCCAAGTAGCGCTATTGGTTTTATCCATTGTAGCAGTTTGATTACTATAGGCTTTGAATCCTGCTTCTTCAATATCTGGAATACCATCATTATCTGAATCCAAATCGTTCACATCTGCAATTCCGTCTGAATCTGTATCGACACAACTTTGGTTGATTGTAATTTGGATATCATCAATAAAGTTACCCACTGAAGCACTACCAGAAGCAGTAGGGCCTGCTTGGAAGGTAATTACAATTTGTCGTGTTCCCGCAGGAATCGTATACACACCAGAATAAGTCACCCATGCTGTATTTCCTGACACCATGGTAACGATTGGAGTCGATGCTATTGAATTTGCTAAGGAGTTTCCAAATTTTACATAAGCGGTATCTGTTCCTGAACGACCACGGTGTTTGATGGACCAATTAATCGTTCCACCAGCTCCATTTAAACAAAAGGATTGGTAAAGTATTCCAGGAACATTCGCGTTTAATTCGGCGAATTGATTACCAGCGGCTGCATTTACACCATTGAATCCAGAACTCCAGATTTCGATAAAGTTTTCAGCACTTGTTTGCCAACCGGGTACAGTGTTGGTTGGAACAATAGCATAAGTACTAGCACCAATTGTTGGAGTTTCAAAACTTCCATTTTGGAACGGGTCAGTTGTACAAGTACGGCATTCATCTACATTGCGAATACCATCATTATCATTATCCAAATCGGCACTCAAATCGATGCCATCTCCATCGGCATCATCAATACCTTCACCTTGGATTGTAAAATCATAAGGATTTTCAGTTTGGTCGTTATTTGCTATAGCGATTACAGCTGAACGAGTTCCATACCCAGTAGGGTTGAAAACGATTGTAAACGTAGTTGAACCATTGGGAGCAACTGTTGTTGCGGGTGCTGTGCCAATTGTAAATTCAGAAGCATTTGTCCCAGAAAAAGTAATACTACCCAAAGTTAGCGGTGCCGTAGAAGACAAATTACGTAATTGATAAGAGCGTGTTATACTACCACCATTTACATCGATACTACCTAATATTGTGAAATTGCTTGAAGAAACTGTTGTACTTCCATCAGCGATTGCTGCATTATTTCCTCGAACATCAATTTCTGGATAATCTACAGTTGCTACTACAGGAGTTCTTGTTGCATCAATACATGAACCATTTACTGCTTCTGCATAATACGTTGTTGTTGTCGTTAATACGGGAGTAGTAAATGTAGTTCCTGTGCCAAGACTACTTCCTCCAGTTGCATTAGCGTACCAATTAATTGTACCATAATCACTACTTGCACCCAAAACTACTGTTCCTGCACCATAAGTAGTTCCAGGAGTAGTGGTAAGAATGTTTGGTGTAATATCTTTATTTCCGGTGAGCGGAGTCGTTGTGCGGTATACTCTACAATTTCCAGAGGCATTGAATGAAAGTATACGGTAATGTACATAATTACATAGGCTACTTACGTTGTCTGTAAAAGTTGTTGCACTTTGCCCATTATTAATAGCAATTACCGTCCATAGTCCTAACGTTTGTCCCACAGTAACAGTTGCGTAATTCGTCGGATTTGTAGCTGTAGGTGCTGAACTACTGGTGTTGTTTGCACGTAAAATTATATAACCTCCCGAAGTAGTTGAAGATTGTGTAAAAGTTCCACTTATTGTACTTCCGTTGAAAGATAAATTTAAGTTAGTCGGTTGTGTTGTAGGCGCTCCTATAGAAGTGGTTGCTGGTGAAGTCAATGATCCCGAACCTGTAGGACTGTTGCCTACTACAATAGCATAGCCGCTACCACCAATGGATCCATTATTTGTAAAAGAACTTGATGCAGCAATGTAATTACAATTAGAAGTTAATCCACCACGAATTGTACCCCCGCTATTATTATTTATTGTTGCAGCACTAAACGATCCTTGTTGTGTAAATGTGCTATTGTTGGTTAATGTGCCGGTTAAGCTTCCACTGCCATTAATGGTAAATGAAGCTCCAGAATTATTGTTTAATGAAGTGCCACTAAAATTTCCTGTGACGGAAAGAGAACTATTATTGGTTAATGTATTGGAAAGCGATAAATCGCCAGAAATTACTAGAGTTGCTCCACTATTATTACCTAAAGTAGTACCTGAAAGATTACCTGTAATTGTGAACGAACCGTTGTTGGAAATAGCACCACTAGAGTTGATATTTCCATTTGCGTTGATAACCCCAGATCCATTATTTGTTAATGAAGTGGCTGAAAGAGTACCACTCGTGTTCAATGTACCGTTATTAGATATACCTCCAGAAATAGTTGTAGTGCCTCCTAATGTAGCAGAACCACCACCATTTATAGTTAATGACCCGAAGCTCATTGTTCCCGCATTGCTAAAGGTCATGCCTGAATTAATCGTAACTGAAAAACTTGACCCAAAATTAACACTGCCTGTAGCTGTGTTGGTGAATGAGGTTCCCGAATTAAAATTAATATTGGTTGTTTTAGTTAAAGTACCATGATTAATAATAGTCCAATTCCCATTATAATTAGGGGCTGTGGATGGGTTGTAATTTACACCTGCGCCAATACACAATGTATTGCCATTGAAATTGTTTAGCCGTCCAGTAAAATTACCTGTACCTACAATACAAACAGTTTGACCTGCCGTAAGGTTGTACGTAGAACTGTTAGGGACCGTAATGGTAAGATTACATCCCGTACATTGTGCATAAGATGCAAACGATAGTAAAGTAAAGAATACTATGAAGCGCAGTTTTAGGGTAATTGCATTCATAACATTTGTTGTTTATTGTTTTGATTTGATTTGACGGTTCAAAGATATACAGAAAAATAAAAAACACCGATAAAATGCATAAAAAATCGACGAAATGCATCTATTTAATTCTAAAAGAATAAAATTCTTACAATTATTAATTGGTGATTAGGGTGCAATTATGTAAGTGTAGAAGTAAGTAATAGTGTAAGGGAATTGTAAGAAATAAAAAAAGCAGCCTATAAAATAGACTGCTTTTGTACTTGTAGCGAGGACGGGAGTTGAACCCGTGACCTCAGGGTTATGAATCCTGCGCTCTAACCGACTGAGCTACCTCGCCAGGACGTTGCAATGCGTTTGCTAATGCGGGTGCAAATATATAATTAATCTAAACGTCTGCAAATAATTCAGGCCAAAAAAAAATATTTTTTTTAAAGTGAAATTTCTTAAATAAATTATATATTTCGAAAAATTTTAATTTATGGCACAAAAGGTTCGATATGAAATCGAGTTCCCCATTAACTCGTCACCTCAATTGCTTTATCAATACATCTCAACACCTTCCGGATTACAGGAATGGTTTGCCAATACAGTTAATTCTCGTGGTGAGTTTTTTACTTTTCATTGGGATGATACCGAAGAAAACGCACGATTAGCTTCCAAAAAAACGGGTGAAAAAGTGCGATTCAAATGGGTCGATGATAACAAAAAAGACACAGAATATTTTTTTGAATTGCGTATCCTTGAAGATGAAATTACAAAGGATGTTTCATTGATGGTGATCGATTTTGCAGAAGAAGATGAAGTCGACGAATCCAAACAATTGTGGGAAAATCAAATTTCCGATTTGAAACATGTAATTGGTTCGGTGTAATTCCACAACAATAAAGTATATTTGTCCCTCCAAAAAAGAGGGATTTTTTTATGCATAATTTTAACGGAACACTTGTCGATTCAACGTCTATATCAATAAACAATCGTGCTTTTTTATATGGTGATGCCTTGTTTGAAACGGTTCGTGTTGTAAATGGAAAGGCCTGCTTTGCCGAAGATCATTATTTTCGTTTGATGGCTTCCCTGCGTATCTTGCGTATGCGTATTCCACAGAATTTTACTTTGGAATATTTTGAAGAACAATTACTTTCTGTTACGAATCCCACAGGTGCCTATCGCGTGCGCATGACTGTTTATCGTAACGAAGGAGGACGTT